>NZ_JBITIZ010000016.1:0-240528 GCF_044459525.1 Streptosporangium sp. NPDC050284 | reverse complement strand
CGGATACCTCATAATTCCGGCATATCGGATGCAGGGTCACTCAAAGGTCATAAATCACCCTCGATGATCTAACTCCCGGGCTTCAACCTCAGTAAGCCCTACTGTCGTCCAATCGACCTGGCGCGTCGGGTAAGCGTCAACGCTTACCGTCTGAGGCAGCGCACGTTCGCCTCCGGCCACCGGTAGCCGAGCCAAACCGTCCGTTGTAAGCGTCGACGCTTACCGGCTACCACACTACTCAGTCTGGCTTAATACCTCGCCAGGATCTGGGTCATCACAGCGCACAATGAGGTCGTTGCTGTCAGCGTTGCTGTCACCAGACATCAAAAAAGCCCCGAACGATAGTCGCTCGGGGCGTTTTTCCTGCTCAATCAGTGTGGTCAGGGGCGGGGTCGAACCGCCGACCTTCCGCTTTTCAGGCGGACGCTCGTACCGACTGAGCTACCTGACCTCGGTGGTGGATCGAACACCTACCAGAGCGGTCCTGACGGGACTTGAACCCGCGACCTCCACCTTGACAGGGTGGCGAGCACTCCAAACTGCTCTACAGGACCTTGCTTCCGGGGCTTTTGTCCCGGTCGTTCTTGCCTCGCTTAGCCTACCAGTTTTCCGGAGGTCTTCGACCTGCCGTTTCCCTGGCGAGCCTTGGCTCGGCCGTGCCCCCAACGGGATTCGAACCCGTGTCGCCGCCTTGAAAGGGCGGTGTCCTAGGCCACTAGACGATGGGGGCTCAAGACTCTCGTCTCGTTCCGTTGCCGTCTTCCGTTGGAGACCTCTGAAGCATAGGGGACTTTTGCCCTGATGCCAAAGCGGTTTGCGGCCTACGGCGACGGTGTGACGGTGACGGACCCCGTTGGAGACGGGGCGGTTGTCGGCACAGGAGAAATTGTACGGCCAGGGTCGGTCTCAACGTGACGCTGGATCTGAACCGACTGCTCGCCGAGCCCACCCAGGGTGATGTCGTCCCAGGCCCGCAGGCGGTTCGTGTGGGCGTCGAAGTACAGAACCGAGGCCTCGACGGGGGTCGGCTCGTCGTGTTCGAGGGCCCGCAGGCCGGCTCCGCCGGTGGATCCCTGGACCAGGACGCGGGTGCCGGAGGGCAGCAGCTCGGTGGATCGCGCGTGGGAATGGCCGGTGAGGACCATCGGGGCCGCTCCGGAGAGTCCCTTGGCGATCGTCGGGTCGTGGACGGCGACGAGATCGACCTGCTTGGGCAGCTTCGCCAGTTCGGCGGCGTGCGAGCGGCCGAGGGCGTCGAGCGATTCGAGGTTGGAGTCGATGGGGACGGATTTGTCCGGGGTGAACCGGGGATCGCCGATGCCGTAGATGCGCAGCCCCGCCACGGTCTTGGCCTCGCCGTCGAGGACGACCGCGCCCTTCTGTTTGGCCACGGCCCGCTGGGTGGCCATGGAGTCGTGGTTGCCCCTGACAAAGACGTACGGAACCCCGAAGGTGCTGATCTCCTCAGTGAACCTGTCCTCGGGGCCCGTGCCGTGGTCGGTCAGGTCGCCGGTGTCGATGATCGCGTCGATCTTGAACTGGGCGGTGATCGAGCGGATGAGGTTCCAGGCGATGGGGCTGAGATGGATGTCGGAGACGTGCAGCACCCGGATCGAGGTGGGGTCGGCGTCGTAGACCGGCAGGGCGGAGACGGCGTCGTAGAGCTGGGAGACGTTGTTGACGAGCTTGGCGAGCTGGACCCGGTAGGACTCGAACCTGGTCACGATCGACTCGGCGTCGCCGACGAGGGACGGCGCGCCGGCGAGCAGACCGGTGTACTTGGGTTCCACCACCGAGTCTGGCCTGAAGGTGAGGGCGATGGCGGCCCCCGTACCGGCGATCGCGACGGTGATGCCCAGCAGGCCCGCCAGGGCCGGTCCCGGCCTGCGGAAGACGATCAGGGACGTCACCAGGGCGCCCGCCAGGCCGCTGAGCGCGGCGCGCAGGACCAGCGTCCTGACTCCGGCACTCAGCTCCTCCTCCAGGAGCGCTGGGAGGCGGTCGGCGGAGAAGCGTGGGTCGTCCAGGAATCCGCGGGCCCGCTCGGGGTTGATGTTCTCCAGGGTCACGCGGAGGCCGACGGGGGCGTCGTGGGTGTCGAACAGAAGTGTGCCGAAGGGGTGAGCGTCGACGACGGTCTCCCCGGTCCACGAGGGCTCCGCCGACATGCCGAGCTCCACCGGGCCGACGTTGGCCCGCACGGCACCACCCAGCATGACGCCGAGCCACGCACCGGCCAGGGCGACGGCGGCGACGGCCACACCGCGGGCGATTCGCCCGGTGGCGAGACCGGTGACGAAACGGCGGGCTCCCTGGGTCCAATCAGCGAATTTCATGCGCCTCCACCTCTACCCGGGATCACGGGGCAGAATGACGGGTGTGATCGAGATCTCGCGGGAGAAGTTTGAGGAGCTAGTGGCCGAAGCCCTGGACACCATTCCCCCCGAGCTGACGAAAGTCATGGACAACGTGGTGCTCGTCGTCGTCGACGACCCCCCTGAACCGAATCTTCTAGGCCTCTACACGGGTATTCCGCTCACCGAGCGGGGCGACTGGTACGCAGGAGTGTTACCCGACCGGATCGAGATCTACCGCAACCCGATCTGCTCGATCTGCGAGACCGAGGACCAGGTCATCGAAGAGGTTCAGATAACCGTCGTTCATGAGATCGCCCACCATTTCGGCATCGATGATGACCGGTTGCACGAGTTGGGCTGGTAAGTAGCCTCGCCGACCCCGCGCCGCACGTCAAAGGCCTTCTTTCCGGAATGTCGCGGCTTATCATCACAGTTTGCATGCGCTTAATCGCTTTCGGTTGCGCGGCGGCTCCACAGCAGGCACCGTAGGTTACACAGTGAACACCCACAGTCAGTGTGCCTGCGAGCTCAGCGGAGTCCTATGGCGGCGACAAAGTCCGGCCGACTACCCGGGCGGCATCGCCGTCCGGTGGAACGCCAAGCGACCTACGGCGAGGTCATCGCCATCGGGGAGTTCCGTGCGCTCTGGCTGGGCCAAGGGCTTTCCCTCCTCGGTGACCAGCTCTCACGAGTGGCACTGTCCATCCTCGTCTTCGAACGGACGGACTCGCCCCTCGCGACGGCCTCGGTCTACGCCCTGACCTACCTGCCGCCGATCATCGGCGGGCCGCTTCTCGCGGGGCTCGCCGACCGCTACGCCCGCCGGGGCATCATGATCGCCTGCGACCTGCTCCGGGCCCTCCTGGTCGCGCTCATGGCGGTGCCCGGCGTCTCGTTCGCCACGTTATGCGTGCTGGTCTTCTGTGTGGTGCTGCTCAGCGCGCCGTTCTCCGCGGCGCGGGCGGCCCTGCTGCCCGAGCTACTCAAGGGCGACCGCTACGTGGCGGGCTCAGCCCTGCAGAACATGACCAACCAGGGCGCGCAGATGCTCGGCTTCGCCGTCGGCGGCTTCCTGATCATGGGAATGGGTCCGTACCGCGCGCTGGCGCTGGACGCGTCGACCTTCCTCGCCTCCGCGCTCATCATCGTCTCCGGGGTACGGCGGCGTCCCGCGCCCCTCCCCGCCGACGAGAACCGGCCCTCGATGTGGACGATGACCCGCGCCGGCGCCAGGCTGGTCTTCGGAGACCCCCGGCTGCGTACGCTGGTGCTCTTCGCCTGGCTCTGTGGCTTCTACGTGCTGCCCGAGGGGATCGCTGCCCCGTACGCCGCGGAGCTGACCCAAAATCCCCAGCAGCTCTCGCTGGTCACCGGTCTGCTGATGGGCGCCATGCCCACCGGCACCGTCGTCGGCGCGTTCCTTTTCAGCCGCTACGTCAGCCCATCGAACCGGTTGCGATCGATGGGCCGGATGGCGATGCTCACCTGCGCGCCGCTGATCCTGTGCGCCGCGCAGCCACCGCTTCCTGTGGTGCTGCTGTTGTGGTTCGTCTCGGGCCTGGGTGGGGCCTACCAGCTCGCGGCCAACGCCGCGTTCGTGCAGTGCGTCCCCGCCGAGCGGCGAGGACAGGCCTTCGGCCTCGTCCAGTCCGGCCTGCTCGCCTCCCAGGGCGTCGGCATCCTGATCGGCGGAGCCGCCGCCGACCACCTCGGCCCCGAGCTGGTGGTCGCGCTGGCCGGCGCGGCCGGGCTCGCCGTGGCGGCCGCGCTGGCCGTGTTCTGGAGAGGTTCCCGTAAGGAGATCATCGAGAGGGTTCGCGCGGAGGCGACCTCCTGACTCACACCTGGGGACGGGTGTCGTCCTGCCGCTGCTCCGTGCCGTACGGGGCCTGGGGAGCGGCGGGCGGGAAGGGGGCCTGGTGGGTGGGGTACTCCGGGCCCGGCTGGTGCGGCGCGCGGTGCTGGTTGGTGGCCTTCGCCCAGCCCTGCTCGGCCTTGGTCTTGGCGTCCAGCCAGATCGGGTTGTCCTTGTTCTTGTCGACCATGTCCTGCAGGATCGACCTGTCCTTCCTCTCGTCGGGCAGGAGCACCCAGCCGATCGCGTAGACCGCGATTCCGAGGCCCCCGAAGAAGGTGGCGATCGCGAGGGCCGCGCGGATGATGTTGGGGTCCACCCCGATGTAGCGTCCGAGACCGGAGGCCACACCCGCGATGATGCGCCCGTCCTTGGTCCTCTGAAGCTTCTTGACGCCGGTGAAGTCGTTTTCGTTCATATCCACAGACTGCCCGAGAGTGAGCTTTCCTCACATCGGGATTCCCCCTGGCACGACCCTGACTCTTACCCCTCCCGAGGCCGGTCACGACCCTGACCTCCGTCCCAGCGGCACCGGTAATACCCTGGCAGGGCCGAAGAGAGAGGGAAATCCCATGGACGATCTCCTGCGCGTCGACGACACGCTCGCAGAGGAGCAGCGCCTCATCCGCGACACCGTACGAGAGTTCGTCGCGGACCGGATCCTCCCCCACGTCGGCGACTGGTTCGAGGAGGCCGTCTTCCCCGCCCGCGAGCTCGCCCCGGCCCTCGGCTCGCTCGGCGTGCTGGGCATGCACCTGGAGGGGTACGGCTGCGCGGGCCTCGACGCCGTCTCGTACGGCGTGGCCTGTCGTGAGCTGGAGGCGGGAGACTCCGGGCTGCGGTCGTTCGTGTCCGTGCAGGGCTCGCTCGCGATGTTCCCGATCTGGAAGTACGGCTCCGATGAGCAGAAGGACGAGTGGCTTCCCCGGATGGCCGCAGGCGAGGCGATCGGCTGCTTCGGCCTGACCGAGCCCGACCAGGGCTCCGACCCCGCAGGCATGCGCACCCACGCCAAGCAGGACCCTTCGGGCGACTGGATACTCAACGGCTCCAAGATGTGGATCACCAACGGCTCCATCGCCGACGTCGCCGTGGTCTGGGCGCGTACCGAGGACGGCGTCCGCGGTTTCGTGGTGCCCACGGACACCCCGGGGTTCAGCGCCCCGGAGATCCACAGGAAGATGTCCCTGCGGGCCTCGGTGACCTCGTCGCTCTACCTCGATGACGTACGCCTGCCCGCCTCCGCCGTGCTGCCCGGGGTGCGTGGCCTGAAGGGCCCGCTGTCATGCCTGTCCGAGGCGCGTTTCGGCATCGTGTGGGGCGTGGTGGGCGCCGCCCGCGCCTGCCTGGAGTCGGCCGTCGACTACTCCACCTCCCGCGTCCAGTTCGGCAGGCCCATCGGCGGTTTCCAGCTGACCCAGGAGAAACTCGCCTGGATGTACGTCGGCGTGGGGCAGTCGCAGCTCACCGCCCTCCACCTGGGCCGCCTCAAGGACGAGGGCACCCTCACCCCGCACCAGGTCAGCTTCGGCAAGCTCGCCAACGTCCGCGCCGCCCTGGACATCGCCCGCCAGGCGCGCTCCATCCTGGGCGGCAACGGGATCACACTGGAGTATCCGGTGATTCGGCACATGAACAACCTGGAGAGCGTCCTGACGTACGAGGGCACCCAGGAGATCCACACCCTCGTGCTCGGCGAGGCCCTGACCGGCATCCCCGCCTACCGCTGATCATCTCCGGGATCCCTCGGTTTCCCGGGCTCATCGACTTTCTGGACTTATCGACGGCTTTCTGAGCTCACCGGCGACGCGGAGGCCGCTGGGGAAGCCCGGAGGGTCGCCACTCGGGGGCCTGGGCCGCCCTGCTGAGCTCCTCCTCCCAGGAGACGCCCGTACGCAGGTAGTGACGGAGCAGTTCGGCCCCGGCGCGGGCGTCGGCCAGCGCGGCGTGGGCCCCGAGGAGCGGGATTCCGGCGCGCTCGCAGCACGCGGCGAGCGTCCACCTGCCCTCGGAAATGAAGGCGGGCGCCAGCCGCTGCGTGCACAGGGTCTCGGTCACCCACTCACTACCGGGAAGGCTCCGCAGGAAGCGCAGGTCGAAGGAGGCGTTGTGCGCCACCAGGACCCGGCCGGCGATCCGCCGCCAGATCTCGTCCAGCAACTCCTCGATCACCGGCGCGCCCTGGACCATCGCGTTGGTGATGCCGTGGACATGGACGGCCCCGGTGCCGCGCCGGGGATCGACCAGCGAGTGCCACTCGTCGACGATCTCGCCTCGGGTGTCCAGCGAGACGAGCGCGATCTCGCAGATCCGGTCCCCCCTCGACGGCGAGAAACCGGTGGTCTCGACATCGACCACGACATACCCTGGGCGCGTGGAGACCTGGGAGGTGAAGGCGGGCTCAAGCCCCGAGCTCGTCATGCCTGCCACTCTAGGAGCCGATCCCGCCCCCCACCGGGTGTTCCGCAAACCGATGACCATGAATAGGCCTGGCGACGGACGTTAGTGGACACTATCCTCGGTACGCTGTCACCTGCGGGGCGTTAGCTCAATGGTTAGAGCTGCGGACTTTTAATCCGTAGGTTCTGGGTTCGAGTCCCAGGCGCCCTACCCCAATGACCTGGGCAGACCTCCCATTTCCTACTCGGGAAGTCTGCCCAGGGTTGCAATCAGGGTTGCAATGGTCGCCGTCAGGTTGCGGTCAGCCATCCCAAAGCGCCCGTCCCATCCGGCCCGCCGCCTCGATCGCCAGTGTCTCCGTGATGTGGGTGTACCGCTTGGTCGTGGTCAGCTGGGAATGGCCGAGGACCGCCTGAATCACTCGAATGTCCACCCCTTGTTCAAGCAGGAGTGTCGCGGCCGTATGACGCGCGTCGTGAACGCGGGCGTCCTTGTCGATCTCAGCGAGTCGCAGGACTTCCTCCCCGTCGTCCCAGTCGTCCCCGGCATCGATGGGGTTTCCGTTCGGCGTGCACCCTACGAGATCCCAGTCTTTCCACCTCCCCGCCGCTTCCCGTTCGAGCCTCTGAGACTCCTTGTGGCGCTTGAGAAGGATGATCAGGGCAGGAGGTAAGGCGATGGACCGTTTGCCCTTGCCCTTCGGCTTGGTGAACGTCCGCCCCCGGCACGGTTCGGGCAGGCAAGAGTGGGGTGCCCCGATCTTCCCGGGCACGGACCCAGGTAGGGGACGCTCGATGAAAAACAGAACGTAGAGCCTCTTGAGGAAGACCGTGTCGACGTGGAACAGATCGCATGCCCAGATGCCCTTGGCCCGCGCCTTCACGATGCCGGCGCAGCAACGTCACATTCCGGCTCGTGACCGGCCCACCGGAGAACAGCCGGGCCGCCGCCGAAATCGAACGCTCGGCCCCCAATCTGGCCCATGCGCCGCTGCTCCGGCCGACACTCACCCAGCCTGGCGGCCGCTCCTATCATGGAAACGAGGAGGCGAAAGACGTCGCGACCCTTGTCGTACCCCCGCGTAGGGACCGTCTGGGAAGGAGATCTACATGTCAGTGCGGTTGAATCACACTATCGTGACAGCCCGTGACCGCGAGGAGACCGCCGCGTTTCTGGTGGAGATCCTCGGCCTGCCGCCCGCGACGGCCTTCGGGCCGTTCCTCGTCGTCGATCTCGGCAACGAAGTTTCTCTCGACGTCGCCGGGGCCGATGGTCCCGTGCATCCCCAGCACTATGCCTTCCTGGTCACCGAGGAGGAGTTCGACCAGATCTGGGACCGGATCAAGGGTCGCGGACTCACCTTCTGGGCCGACCCGTTCCACCAGCGGCCGGGTCAGATCAACACCAACGACGGCGGTCGCGGCCTGTACTGGTCCGACCCCAACGGCCATAACCTGGAGATCATCACTCGCCCGTACGGAGGGTGAGCGCGAAACTTGATCCAGGTCTTCTGGGCCTTCTTCGGGGAGCGCTTCAACGCCTGGCGTGCGGGCATGAGATTCACCTTCCAGGCCAGGCCATGCCTGGGCCGAACCCGAAGACGTCAGTCGGTGGTGAGGGCGTCCATCAGGTCGCCGACCTTGGCGTCGGGGAGGGCCTCGGCGACGTCGGCCAGGGCGACCATGCCGACCAGTTCGTGGCCGTCGATCACCGGTAGGCGACGGACCTTGTGGGAGCTCATCGTGCGCAGGATCTCCCAGGCGTCGTCGGCGCCGATGGTCACGACCTCGTCGCCGCCCAGCTCGCCTGCCAGGCACGACTTCGGGTCCCTGCCCTGGGCGATCACCTGCACGACGATGTCGCGGTCGGTGATCATGCCTTTGAACCGGTTGTCCTCCCCGCAGATCGGCAGTGAACCGACGTCCATGCTGCGCATCTTCTCGGCGGCGTCGGCGGTGGTCTGGCCTGCGTTCACGCACTCCGCGTTCGGGGTCATGATCTCGCGTGCGGTTGGCATCGTTTCTCCTTCGATAAGCGACCGCTGCCCCGCTTCCGGCAGCACACTCCCCGCCGGCGTCAGAGTTCGTTAGGCGATCAGGTGGCCGGGCATGGGTGGGGCATGCCTGAGCAACGCAACCAGACACCACCGGGTCAGACGCAGAGCTACCCGGGCAGCAGCGGGGAGATGGCGCCCGAGCCCCGGGACGAGATGCGCGACTACCGAGGCCGCGACCTGCTCGAAGGCCGCCGTGCCCTGATCACGGGAGGTGATTCGGGAATCGGCAGAGCGGTCGCCGTCGCCTTCGCCAAGGAGGGAGCCGACGTCGCGATCGCCTATCTGAGCGAGCATGAGGACGCCGAGCACACCCGCGAGCTGGTCGAGCGGGAGGGGCGGCGGTGTGTACTGCTGCCGGGTGACCTCGGCCGGGCCGACCACTGCGCCGAAGTGGTCGAGCAGACCGTCAAGGAGCTGGGCGGGCTCGACCTGCTGGTCAACAACGTCGCCTATCAGGCGCCGGTCGACTCGCTCGACGAACTCGACGACGCGCAGTGGGAGCACACCTTCGCCGTCAACATCCACAGCTACTTCCGGGTCACCAAGGCGGCCCTGCGGCACATGGGGGACGGCTCGGCGATCATCAACACCTCGTCGATCAACGGCCTGCGCGGCAACAAGACCCTGATCGACTACGCCGCGACCAAGGGCGCGATCAACGCGTTCACCATGTCGATGGCGCAGAACCTGGTCGACAAGGGCATCCGCGTCAACGCGGTGGCGCCGGGCCCGGTGTGGACGCCGCTGATCCCGGCCACTTTCCCGGAGAAGAAGGTCGACGAGTTCGGCAAGCAGACTCCGATGAAGCGGGCCGCCGACCCCGACGAGATCGCGCCGTCGTATGTGTTCTTCGCCTCGGGGCGGCTCTCGTCCTACTACACGGGTGAGGTGCTGGCGCCCATCGGTGGCGAGACCCTCCCGGGCTGATGACCGAGCTACGCACCAGTAATCCGGCCGAACCGGGCATCACCCGGAGAAGACGCGGGCGGTCGTTCTCGTACGAGTACACCGGCGGCCGTCCGGTGAAGGATCGGCGCACCCTGAACCGGATCAGGAAGCTGGTCATCCCGCCCGCCTGGCGCGAGGTGTGGATCTGCCGCGACCCGAACGGCCACATCCAGGCCGTCGGCACCGACGCGGCCGGGCGCCGCCAGTACCGCTACCACGACGTCTGGCGCGAGGAGCAGGACCGCGCCAAGTTCGAGCGCGTCGGGAAACTGGCCGAACGGCTGCCCGACTTCCGGAAGAGGGTCCAGGCCGACCTCGACACGAAGGGCCTGACCAGGGAGCGTGTCCTGGCGGCGGCGGCCCGGATGCTCGACGTCGGCCTGTTCCGCGTCGGCGGGGAATCGTATGAGTCCTTCGGCCTGGCCACCCTCCGCATGGAGCACGTGACCTGCACGAAGGACCGGGTGACCTGCGCCTACCCCGCCAAGGGCGGCAGGCCGCGCGAGGTCGAGATCACCGACCCGGACGTCCGCAGGGTCGTCGCCGCGCTGCGGAGGATCTCCGACAAGGGCGAGTTGCTGCGCTACGAGCACGACGGCGACTGGTTCGACGTCAGGAGCCAGGACATCAACGACTACCTGCGCGACCGCTTCGGGACCGAGGTGAGCGCCAAGGACTTCCGTACCTGGCACGCCACCGTCTACGCCGCCGTGGGCCTGGCCGTCTCGAAACGGGTCCGCACCCGGACCGGCCGCCGGCGGGCGGTCGCCCGGGTCGTGAAGGAGGTGGCCGAGTATCTCGGCAACACCTCGGCGGTCGCCCGCGCCTCCTATGTGGATCCCCGGGTCATCGCCGCGTACGAGAAAGGAAAGACCATCGAACGCGCGCTGACGGATCTGGGCGAGGCTGACGGCCCGGCCACGCACGGTCCGGCCGAACGCGCGGTCATCGCCCTGCTGAAACGAGGAGGGTAGCCGCCGCGGTGAGGGCGCGGCGGACCACATCGATCGCGTCGTCCGGGAGGCGGGCGGTTGTGACGGCGTTACCGCGGAGTGGTCACCCGGTAGACCAGGAGGGCCGTCAGCGCCCAGGCCGCTGTGGCGATCGTCAGGGCGAGCCAGGCGGGAAGGCCGGTCATCGCCGCCCAGACGCACACGGCGAAGACGATCATTCCGACCGCGCCCAGCGTGGCGCCCTTCGCGTCCTGGGCGGCCGGAGCGCGCTGTTCCTCCTTTTCCTGGATGAGGGTCAACGTGGCAGGCAGGATGGCGGGAAACGCCAAAAAGACGCCTCCGGCCAGCGGCCCGAAGTAGTGGCCGACCAGACCGGCCGCCACCGAGATCACCGCGCCGAAGGCGAAACGCACGGCCAGTCCGCGAAGCGAGATGGTGCGGATCTTCGACGGCTCCAGTTCGATGCCGCTCATGAGACCACCAGCCATCCGCCGAAGGCGACGACCGCCCACACGACCAGCGCCGACGCGGACCCCTTGAGCGCACCCCACCTGCGTACGAGCGGCACCGCCAGCAGGCAGTAGACCACCATCGCCACCGCACCGGCGGTCATGCCCAGCGCGGAGCGGGCCAGTGCGAGGTCCCCCTCGCTCAGCACCGTGATCGTCATCCCGGCGATGGCCACGGCGGGTGCGGCGGCGAAGATGCCCGCGAACCGCTTCGGCTTGGTGATCTCTCCGAGAACCGCGAAGGCGGCCACCAGGACACCGCCCAGCAGTCCACGCGCCGCCAGTAACCACACCTGTTCCATGATCGTCCTCCTGTTCTCAGGTCCGGGTACGGTTCCGGACCACCCGGACACCGTCCGGGGAGGCCGTCCATCGCGTCCGGCACGACCATGCCCGCGTCGACCCCTGTGTTCAGGCGGCGGGGCACGTCATCGGTGAGGTCGCCCGGCATGCCCGGCGAGCAGGGGGCGGTATCTCGACGGAGATCCGGCCGGCCGCCCTGTCGGCGGGCACCTGCTCGACCTCGGCTTACAGCGTGCCGTAGACATCGTCGATCTCGGTGCGGGGTCGGTGGGTCGGTGGGTCGAGGGCAGCGGCCGTTCGTGGACGTCGTGGCCGTGCTCGACCATGTGCCTGCGTCGGCCGTCGAGAGCCGCGTAGATCAGCACTGACGAGCTCGTGGCGTTGAGCGGGCCGGAGCGGAAGACGCCCAGGCCCATGGCCTCGACGCCCCTCGGATCCACGCCTCGGCCCCGCTTGTGACCGGGCGGGTGAAAAGGAGGCCAACCGGACGCGTGGTGGACGGCCAGGGCCTCCAGTACAGGCGCGTGTGGATGCTCCATGCCCATTGCCCTGCCCCGGATCGGAGAGATCAGGGCAAATTCATGCTCTTGAAGTGGTGAAGGAAGGAGAGATCATAATCATTTTCCGGTGCCGGGCCAGGTCGGCCGGGTAGAAGACGTCGATCGGCGGTCAGGGCGTCCATCGGATCGCCGACGGATCCGGGCGCATGGTCGGGGCGGGCGACGCGGTGAAGATCCTCGCCGCGTGCGGAGCCGAGTATGCCGTCAGAGAAGCCGCAGCCGGTCGCGCAGGAAACGGCGTTCGGCGTCGGTGGGTGCGAGGTCGAGGGCCGCGCGGTAGCCGTCGGCCGCCTCCCGCGTGCGGCCGGCGCGTCGCAGCAGGTCGGCGCGGGTGGCGTGCAACAGGTGGTAGTCGTCGAGTTGTCCGGTCTCGGCGATCGCGTCGACCAGTGGCAGCGCCGTCTCGGGACCGTCGGCCATGCTGATCGCCACGGCACGGTTCAGATCCACGATCGGGCTCGGTGCCATCCGCGCGAGCCGCGTGTACAGCCCGACGATCTGCGGCCAGTCCGTCTGGTCGGCGACCGGCGCGGTGGCGTGACACGCCGCGATGGCCGCCTGGAGCTGGAACGGCCCGGCGCGGCGTCGCCGTAGTGCTCGTTCGCAGATCGCGGCACCCTCCGCGATCTGCGCCTGGTCCCACAGCGAGCGGTCCTGCTCGGCGAGGGTGACCATGTCGCCGCCCGCGTCCGTACGCGCCGGCCGCCGGGCGTCGTGCAGCAGCATCAGCGCGAGCATGCCGTGCGCTTCCGGCTCGTCGGGCATCAACGCCGTCACCACCCGGGCGAGACGGATGGCCTCCAGGCACAGCCGGGCCTTTCGCGGGTCTCCGTACCCTTCGTTGAAGAGCAGGTAGAGCACGTGAAGTACGGCGGGAAGGCGGTCCGGCAGTAGGTGCGCGGGCGGCACCCGAAACGGGATGCCAGCGTGCGCGACCTTCTGTTTGGCGCGAAAGAGGCGTTGACCCATGGTGCGTTCCGGCACCAGGAACGCACGCGCGATCTCGGCGGTGCTCATGCCGGCCAGGCTCCGCAGGGTCAACGCCACCTGGGCGTCAAGGCTCAGCGACGGATGACAGCAGGTGAACATGAGCTCCAGGCGTTCGTCGGGGATCTCGCTGTCGCTCGAGTAGGGCGACGGCTCCAGGTCCAACGCGGCCACCTCCCGTAGTTTCGCCATCTCGGTCGACGCGCGGCGCATCCGGTCGATCGCGCGGTGGCGTGCCGCGGTGGTGAGCCACGCCAGTGGCTGATCCGGTACGCCTGATTCCGGCCACCTCTGGAGTGCCTGCGCGAACGCGTCCTGCGTACACTCCTCGGCCAGGTCCCAGGCACCACCGGTGAATCGGATCATGGTGGCCACGATCCGACTCCACCCGTCGGCGTAGATCCCGGCGATCCGGTCCTTCACCCGAGCCACCTGAGCTGTCATCGACGTCGTCCGTCTTGGCCGTCAGTCCTCGCCGTCGGGCCAGAACGGACGCAGCTCGATCATCCCGGCCCACGCCATCGGGTGCCTGGACGCGACGTCGATGGCCTCGTCGAGGTCGCCGCACTCGAGGACGTCGAAGCCGACTATCTGGTCCTTGGTCTCCGCGTACGGGCCGTCGGTCAGCAGCACCTTACGGTCGCGGACGCGAACCGTGGTCGCGTCGCTCGCCGGGCGGGTGCGGTTACCCATCAGCCGGATCCCCTTGCCGTCCATCTCCGTGACCCAGTCCTCCACATCCGGGGCGCCGTCGTCCTGGCCGGGCGTGTAGGCCGGGTCGGTGCATACCAGCATCAGGTACTTCATCGGGTTGCTCCTATCGCGTAGCCGGCGGTGACCATCACGGCGATCGTGGTGGCCATGTTTCGGCACAGGGCGATTGTGCACCGGTGACCATGTCCATGGGTGCCCTCCTCTCCCGTGCGTCATGTGGATGACGAACGGGAGGGGTCCTCCACTACAGCCCACACCAAGATTCTTTTACGCACCCGGTCGGGGGGCGTATCCCGCGCGCGGACGGGGCGGCGACTCTTCACGTGGAGACCTTCTCGGGGCCGGACCACACGATGACGCCGAGAGGTCACGACGGGCCACGCCTGGCGGTGCTCGGCAAGCGGGCGCTTGACGAAGAGCTTCGCGAGCACGGCCGGGGTCTGCTCCCCGTCGGCCCACAGGATCTCGGAATGTACGTCGTCGAGGAGCGAACACGGCATCGACGGCCGCGCGGGTGGTCTCGTCTGCGGAGTCCTACGGGTGTCGGTACGTGTCGATGCTCACGTGCCCAGCACAGTCATTTTTTGTGATTCGTATCTGCGTCTTGTTGTGGCGGAGCCGGCGTTTCCAGTGGTGGCCGCTGCGGTTCCGCCGTCCATGAGCGGAGCTTGTCGGGGTTGCGTACCGCCCAGATGTGCTTGATCCGGTCGTCTGCCACCTCGAACGCGTAGACCGACACGGTGACGCCGTCTTCCTGGGCGATCAGGCCGGGCCGGCCGTTGACCGTACGCTCCAGGAACGTCAGGTCGTGGAGCCTTCCCTCAAGCTGGACCAGGGAGCGCACGATCCGCTCGGCGCCTTCGACCGGGCGGAGCAGCGCGCCGACGACGCCGCCCCCGTCGGCGGTCGCCGTGGCGCCGGGGTCGAGCAGGGCGACGAGGGCGTCGATGTCCTTGGCCTCCCATGCCCGCTTGAACTCCCTGACGATCCGGGCCTGCCGGGCCGCCGGGGTCGTGGACGCCCGCGCGGCACGGATGCGGCGGCGGGCCGAGGAGGCCAGCTGGCGGCAGGCCGCCGGGGTGCGGCCGACGATCTCGGCCACCTCGGCGAAGGAGTAGCGGAAGACGTCGTGCAGGACGAACGCGACGCGCTCGGCCGGGGTCATCGATTCGAGGACGACGAGGAAGGCCATGTTGACCGACTCGTCGAGAGTGACCCGGTCGGCCGGGTCGACGGTGATGCCGTCCGGCCGTCCGCTGATCCACTCCGTGGCTTCGGGGAGTGGCTCGGGGATCCACTCGCCCACGTAGGTCTCTCGCCGGGCCCGTGCCGAGGTGAGCACGTTGAGACAGATCCGGCCGGCGACCGTGGACAGCCAGGCGCCGGGGGACGCGATGTCGTCCTGCTGCTGCCGGGTCATGGCGTACCAGCGGGCATAGGTCTCCTGGACGACGTCCTCGGCCTCCGCCAGCGAGCCGAGGAGCCGGTAGGCGAGATTGATCAGCCGACGCCGCTCGCCCGTGATCGCGCTCAGGCTTGGATCGAGCGGTATGTCTCCTGGCCCGGGCTGGGTGGTCATGGTGTCCCCCGACTTCTCTGGTCGCGGTCGGCTGTCAGTAGGACGACAAGACAGCTCTTCGAAATGTGAGCTTGACGCGTTGTCTCACATTTCGAAGCGCTGTCTTGTCGTACGGGTCAGGCCAAACACCTTTCCACCGGTCGTCTCGCCGGCCGGCTTGTCGAGACAGCGTGAGGAGAACGCTTGATGGTTAACGCGGCCAACAGGCTCCGCGCGATCGTGTCGGCCCGGCCCGATGCGACGCATCGGACGGGGCATCGGACGGGGCCCGCCGACTGGGTGCTGCGGGCCGTCGTCAGCGCGCACATGGTCGCGATCGCCGGCCAGCCGGTGTTCGCCGGGGTGTACATGAGCGGTGACTACGACGGCTTGCGCTGGCATGCGGCCGGCGCCGACGTGGTCACCTATGTCGGCTTTGTGCAGGTGATCGTGGGGGTCGTGATCTGGGTACGGAGGCGTCAGGCCTGGCCGTTCCTTGCCACGTCGGCGCTGATGGCGGCCGAGTCGGTGCAGTACTTCGCCGGGCTGGACGGCGCCCTGTGGTTGCACTTCCCGCTGGGGGTGATGACCGTCGTCGCGCTCGTCGCGCTGTTCGTCGCCGTGTGGAGCCGGCCCCTCCGGAGGCGACAGCACCCCCGAAACGAGCGGGAGCGGGGCGAGCGGCAGCGGATACGGAGCTCGCGGGAACGGGGCGAGCGAGAGCGGGAGCGGATACGGAGCTCGCGGGAGCCGAAACGGCAGGGAGCCGACGATGCGTGAGCCGTACGACGACCGACCCGGCCGTGCCCGTACGGTGACCAGACGTCAGGCACTGGGCATCGGCGGGGCACTCGGCCTGGTGGCGGCCGGCGGGCTGTCGGCCTCGGCCGCGCTGGCCCGCCGTACGCCGTTCACCGGGGCCGAACTGCGCAGCGCCGTGCCGCTGCCGCCCGCGTTCCAGGTGCCGTTGCCGCTTCCCTCCGTGCTGGAGCCGGTCAGCACTTCGGGCGGGGTCGACCGTTACGAGATCACCCAGCGCGAGGCGACGGTGGAGATTCTGCCCGGTGTCAGGACGCCGCTGTGGACGTACGAGGGTTCCTTCCCGGGGCCGACGATCGAGTCGCGTCGCGGTCGGCCGGTCACCGTGACGCATCGCAACGACCTTCCCGTGCCGACCGTCGTGCATCTGCACGGCGGCCGGACCCCGGCGGGGTCCGACGGGTACCCGACCGACCTCGTCCTGCCCAAGGGCTGGCCGGACGCCGCCCACGTCACGCACGCGGGCCCGGGCGGACCGGGACATGTCATGCACGACCCGCGGGCGGTGGTGACCGAACTGTCGCGGGACTACACGTTCCCGCTGGACCAGCGGCCGACGCTGCTGTGGTACCACGACCACCGGATGGACTTCACCGCCCCCGCCGTCTGGCGGGGCCTCGCCGGGCTGCACGTCGTCCGTGACGATGCCGAGGACTCGCTCGGCCTGCCCGCCGGGCGGCGCGAACTGCCTCTCATGATCGTGGACCGTGCGTTCGCCGCCGACGGCGGCCTCGACTACCCCGCCCTCGATCCCACGTCGCGGGAGCGGCCGGGCGTGCGCGAGCCGTACCTTGCCGGGGTTCTCGGTGACGTGATCCTGGTCAACGGCGCCCCGTGGCCCGTGCACGAGATCGACGCGGCCCGCTACCGGCTACGCGTACTGAACGCCTCCAACGCCCGGCACTACGAGCTTGAGGCGATCACCGACGACGGACACCGGCTCGACCTCGTGCAGATCGGGGCCGACCAGGGGCTGCTCGCGGCTCCGGTCGTCCACCGGTTCCTGCCGATCGCGCCGGCCGAACGCTACGACGTGGTCGTCGACTTCTCCGGCGTCCCGGTCGGCGGCCGCGTCAGAGTCGTCAACCGGCTCGGCTCCGGCCGCACCCGCGACGTGATGGCCTTCCGGGTCGCGCGCGAGGCCACCGACGACAGCCGCATCCCGCGTGTCCTTTCCACCGATCTCCCGACCTGGTGCCGGTCGGACGCCGTCCGGGTGCGCGACCTCTCCTTCCGCGCCGGGCGCATGCACGGCGGTCACGGATGGCTGATCGGCGGGCTGCCGTTCGACCCCGCCCGCTCCGACGTCACCACCGGATTCGGCGACGTGGAAGTGTGGCGGCTGATCGCCGACGTCCACCATCCCGTCCACCTGCACCTGGTCGGCTTCCTGGTGCTCTCGCGCCGCGACCGGCCACCGCTGCCCCACGACGCCGGTCTGAAGGACACCGTCTCCCTGCGGCCGGGTGAATCAGTGGAGATCATCACCCGCTTCGACGGCTATCGCGGCCGCTATCTCTTCCACTGCCACAACGCCGAGCACGAGGACATGGGGATGATGGCCAACCTTGAAATCGTCTGACACCACCGCGCCGCGGAAGGTTGACGAGCATGCGGGCGAAAGTCGCGTTCAGCGGCCCTCGCCCCCTGCCGGCCACTCCGTTGTGGAGTCAGTGGAGTCAATCGCCACCTGCGACTTCGAACCGAAGTCGCTCGCAACGCAAGGAGAATCTCATGAACATGGCGGACCGACGTGACGAGGAGGCCGCGAGGCGAACTCGAACGACCACGACGTTCCAGCACACGACGGGCGAGAAGCCGGCCTCCGCAGCACGAAGCGGCTGGAATCGGGGCGGGATCCGCCCTGTCGCCTTCTGGGCCACCACGTTTGTCATCGTCTTCGAGTTGGTTGCCGGATCGGTGTGGAACCTTGTGCCGATCGAGTGGGTGGAAGCCCAGTTAGGCCACCTGGGATATCCCCAATTCTTCGCCTATGTTCTGGCCGCGTGGCAGGCGGGCGCGGCCATCGTGATCATCGCGCCCGGGCTGCCGCTGATCAAGGAGTGGGCGTACGCGGGTGCCTTTTTCCTGTGGTCGAGTGCCGTGGTGTCGCATCTGACGGTCGGCGACGGTCTTCGGACGTGGGGGGTGCCGCTGGTGTTCGGGGCGTGCGCCGTCGCGTCGTGGGCGCTGAGGCCTGACGACCGCCGGCTCCCGGGGACGCGGCTCCGGCGGGAGCGCCGTACCGACGCCGGACAGGATGAGGCAGGTCCGCCGGAAGCCCGCACTCGCGCCTGGGCCGTTCCGATCGGGCTCCTTGTCGTTCTGTACGCCGTTTCGTTCCTCACGCTGCCCGCGGCCGAAGCCATGACGTACGGGTGGGCGGTCGAGCTCGGCTGGATCGACGGGTAGCGGTGTGGTTCCGCGGCACCGTCGCGGGCGTACGAAAGCGTGCCGCACGCGATGGAGACGGTTCGGCTGTTCTCGCCCTCCGGCCTGCCGAACAGCCGCCCCGCCCACACACTCGAAGCAGGATGGGCGGCCTTGGCGCCGTCCGGCGCACGGAAACCCGCGCAGGAGCCGTCATCCCGGCACACCACGCTCATCGCCGACGCCCACGCAGAGCGGAAGCGCCTGGATGATCAGCTTGCTCGTCGCCTCGACGCAGGAGTCGTCGACGGTCCGGCCGGTGTTGAGGACGCGCCACTGGGTGAGCCCGACCAGTAGGTCGAGGGCCAGGTCGAGGTCGAGGTCGGCGGGCAACTGGCCGCGCTCCATCGCGCTCCGCAGAAACCGCTCGCAGGCGGCCCTGCGCGGTTGCCGGATCGCGGTGTCGAACGCCTGGGAGAGTTCGGGGTTGCGAGCGGCCTCGGCTGTCAGATCGAGCACGATGCACATGACCACGGGATCCGACAGCGTGTCCGCCACCGCTCGGACGTAGGCTCGCACGTCGCCGCTCAGGTCACCGGCCCCGCCTGCCGGGACCTGCCGGGAGGCGACGACGTCGATGAGGTCGACCACCATCGCCTCTTTCGACGACCACCGCCGGTAGAGCGCGGCCTTTCCCGTGCCGGCTCGCCGGGCCACCGCGCCCATTGACATCCCGGCGTACCCTGTCTCCGCCAACTCGGCGACCGCCGCCGCGAGGATGGTGTCGGTGACTGTCCGGCGCAGCACGGCTGCGCCGCGACCACGCGGGCGGATCTCGGCCATGTCGGCGACATTAACACGAGACGGAACGGTTGCGTCCCAGCTTCGGGGCCGCTTATCCTCCAAACGGAACGGATAGGTTCCGTTCCGGAATCAGGGGAAAACATGACCGACGTAGACGTACTCATCGTCGGAGGCGGACCGACCGGACTGACGCTGGCCTGCGAGCTGGCCCGGCGCGGCGTCACCTTCCGGGTGATCGACAGATCTCCCGAATTCCACCGTCAGTCTCGGGGCAAGGGCATACAGCCGCGCAGCTTGGAGGTGTTCGACGACCTCGGCGTGGTCCAGGACTTTCTGGACGCCGGGGCGTCCGAGATGCCGGCGCGGATCTACCTGGACCGCCGGTTCGTCGCGGAGCTTCACCTCCTGGCCGGTGTCCGCCCGCGGCCGGATGTGCCGTACCCGACGCTCGTCCTGCTACCGCAGTGGCGCACCGAGCAGATCCTCCGCGCCCGCCTGGCCGAGCTGGGTGGCCACGTGGAGCGCGGCCTGCGACTGACCGACCTCAAGCAGTCCGACAGTCAGGTCGTCGCACGGCTCGCCACGGGTGAGGTGATCCACGCCTCCTACCTCGTAGGCTGCGACGGCGGCGGTAGCGCCGTGCGCGAGGCCGCCGGGATCACCTTCCCCGGGCTGGTGTCGGAGACCGAGCACTACCTGCTCGGCGACGTGGAGGTCGACGGTCTGCCCCGCGACGGCTCCTACGTCTGGTACGCAACCGATGAGTCCTCCGTGGGCCTCGCGCTGCTGCCCGGTACGCTGTCGTGGCAGTTCGGCCTCACCGTACGCCCTGGCGAGGAGGGGGCCGGCCAGGAGCCCTCACTCGAGCTTTTCCAGCGCCTGTTCGCGCAGCGCACCGGCCGGACGGATGTGCGCCTGCACAACGCCACCTGGCTGTCGCGCTTCAGCTACAAGGTACGGCTCGCCGACCGCTACCGTGCCGGCCGCGTCTTCGTCGCCGGAGACGCGGCCCACGTCCACCCGATCGCGGGCGGGCTCGGCATGAACACCGGCATCCAGGACGCCTACAACCTCGGCTGGAAACTGGCCCTCACGGTACGCGGCCAGGCCCCCGACAGCCTGCTCGACACGTACGAGCGGGAGCGCCGCCCGGTGGCCGAATCCGTGCTCAAGGCCAGCGGCGCCGGCATGACCGCGCTGTTCTCCACCAAACCTCTGATGACCTTCCTGCGCGACCGGATCATCCTGCCGCTGATGCGCAACCCCGCGGTGACCAGGGCGATCGTCGGCAAGACCTCCCAACTCGGCGTGAACTACCGCGCCTCCGAGCTGTCGGTCGGCGACAAGGGCAAGGTCCGGCCCGGTGACCGGGCGCCCGACTCACCGTGTCGGCACCCGGTGACCGGCGAGCGGTCGCGGCTGTTCGACCTCTTCCGCGGCTCCCACTTCACGCTGCTCCAGTTCGGCGCGGTGACGCCGGATCCGGCCGAGCGCCTGGACAGACTTTACGGCGACGACATCCGCGTTTACCGGCTGGAGCCAGGACCTCCGAGCAAGCGCTACGGCGCCGGCGGGGGCACGCTCGTCCTCGTCCGGCCGGACGGCTATGTGGCCGTACGGACCCGGTCAGGCGATGCGGTGGCCGACTACCTAAGGACGATCTTGGTCGCCTGAACCGGGATGAGCCGCCGGCCGGTCGGCGCCGTCCTCGGCGGAGGTGACCTCCGGACCGAGGATCTCCCACCGGCCGTTGGCGTTGGCCGCCGTGGCCACCGGCACATGCGGTCCGATCAACGTCCCGTGGTCGGCTTGGGGCCGACTCTGCCGCGCCCGAGCATGACCGCGACCGTGACGGCCATCACCGCCACGATCGCGGCGCTGACCAGGGCGCTCAACTGGAATCCCGCGGTGAACGCCTGACGGGCCGCACCGAGCAGCGTGTCCCCGAGCCGGTCGGGGAGCATGCGACTCGCCGTCACAGCACCGGCCAGGCTCTCCGTCGCGGCGGACGCGGCCTCCGCGGGGAAACCCACCACAACGCCGCCGCTCATTTCGTCTCGGTAGACCGCGGTGATGGCGCTGCCAAGAATGGCGATGCCGAGTGCGCCGCCCAGTTGGGGAGCGGTCGAGGAGATCGCCGAGGCGGCGCCGGCCTGCTCGGGCGGCGCGACACCGACGGCCATGTCGGTGGCGAGCGCCATCATCGGACCGAGCCCGGCGGACACGATGACGGCCCCGGCCACCAGGATGGCCAGGTCGCCTGTCCCGGCTGTCATGCCTACCGGCGGGACGCCCACCTGCGCGACCACCACGAAGCCGGTGGCGGCGAGAGCCAGTCCGACCGCGATGACCGGTCCCGGGGCCGTCCATCGCACGATCCTGGAGGCCAGCGTCGACCCAATGATCACCCCGACCGCCGAAGGCGCCGTCCACAGGCCCGCCTCCAGCGGAGAGAGTCCGTGTACCAACTGCAAGTACTGTGCGAAGGCGTAATTGAAACCCCACAACACGAAGATGCCGAGCGCCAGCGTGGCCACCGCGGTGCTGAACGCTCGGTTCGCGAACAACCTCAGGTTGATCAACGGGTCGCGGAGCGCACGCTGCCTGCGTACGAAGATGACGGCGAACAGCAACCCGGCCGCGACGGAGAACACGGGCAACGGGTCGGGACCGTCGGCGGCCATCTGTTTGAGACCGTAGACCGCCACCAGGACCGCGGCCAGCGACAGTACGGCGCTGATCGGGTCCAACCGCCCTACCCCGGCATAGCGTCGCTCCGGCAGCAGGATCGGCCCCAGCACCAGAAGCAGCGCCATCACCGGCACGCCGAGCAGGAACACCGACCCCCACCAGAAGCGCTCAAGCAACCAGCCGCCCACGAGAGGCCCGATCGCGGTGCCTCCGGACACGCTCGCGATGACGACCCCGACGGCGACAGTACGTTGCCGCGGGTCCCGGAACATGGCGACGGTCAGGGAGAGCACGGACGGCATCAACGTGGCACCGGAGATTCCGAGCAGCGCGCGGATCGCGATGAGCGCACCCGCGCTGGGCGCGTAGGCCGCGAGCACGGAGGCGATGCCGTACGCGGCCGCACCGATCAACAGGAGTCGTCGGCGGCCGATCCGGTCGCCCAGCGTACCCATGGTGATCAGCGATCCGGCGAGCAGGAAGGCGTAAACATCCACGATCCACAACAGCTCAGCGCTGTCGGCCGCCAACGCCCTGCCGATGGCGGGCAACGCCAGATGGGTCACGGTCAATTCGAGGGAGGCGAGGAAAGCGGGGAGGGAGAGAACGGCGAGCCCGATCCACTCTCGTCGCCCAGCGCGGTCAAGGACAGCCGGGTCGGGGGCCGCAGAAGATCTTGTCACCCGTCAATCATGAAACCTCAACCATAGATGAGGTCAACCTTCGGCCCGTGGGCGCGACCGAGTCCCCTTCCGATGCCAGGGGGCTCGCCATCGGACAACTCACCGCCCGCGCCGACGTCGCGGGGACCAGGTGGCGTGCCCTCGCCGCCCGCGGTGGCGTCGCAGGGAACCACACCGCGCGTCGAACTCACCGCCCGCGCCGATGTCGCGGGGACCACATGGTGCGCCGGACTCGCCGCCCGGATCGGGCAAGCTCCGCCTGAAGCGTCGATGCCCGCGTCACCGGCCCGCCGCCTACGACGGATAGGTTGTGCCCGTGACCGACACCCGTGTTCCGCCGCCCCTCAACGGCGACGAGCTCACCGTGCTCAACAACTGGCTCGAATGGCACAGGGCCACTCTCGCCGTGAAATGCGCGGGCCTGACGGACGACCAGCTGCGCCTGCGCTCCGTGCCGCCCTCGACCCTGTCCCTGCTCGGCCTGGTCAGGCATATGGCATACGTCGAACGCATCTGGTTCCGCCGCGTGCTGAACGGCGAGGACATCCCCAAGCTCTGGGTCAAGGACCGCGACAACGACGCCGACTTCAACGAGGTCGACACCGCCTCCGTCGAGGAGGCCTTCGCCACCTGGCGGTCCGAGATCGAACACGCCCGTGCCATCTCCGCGGCCAAACCTCTGGACGCCTTCGGTGATCGCAACGGCCGGGACTGCACCCATCGCTGGATCCTCGTCCACATGATCGAGGAGTACGCCAGGCACAACGGCCACGCGGACCTGCTGCGCGAGCGCATCGACGGTGCCACCGGCGAATAACGATCCCCGGTGCGAAACCGGGGAACCGGTTCCGGCCGCGCTCGGGGTCCTGCTCCTGTGGCGACGAACGCTGTGCTGCCAAGGGGGCGCGCTCAGTCCTCGCCGCGTACCAGTTCGGGGCGGAACGCGATGATGAGTCCGAGGGTGGCGTACCCCACGAGCAGGTGGGTCGCGGCGACGACGCCTCCGATCGAGGCGCCGAGAATCCCCATCGCGGGGATGGACACGATCGCCCAGCTCTCGGCGACGAGCGGCCAGACGCGGGCGAGTCCGCGCCACCGGCCGGCCACCGCGACCTTGATGCCGATCACGAACATGCCCAGCATCGAGAGCGGCCAGAAGATGTCGAGGATGCCCAGCCAGAGCGTGTCGCGGGCGGCGGGGAAGAGACCGTGGATCAGGCTCCACACCATCGCCGGGGCGAGCAGCACCCGTTCGACCGTGAGCATGACGCGGGCGGTGCGGGTCACCCCGATCGCACCGGTGCGGCTCATGAGCGTGATGAGGGCCCAGAGGCCGAGCTGGAAGGCCAGGCCGCCCAGGTCGGTGATCGTCCAGCCGATCTCGGAGGTGGGCTGGAAGCCGTGGACGAAGCTGGAGGTCGACCAGATGAGCGCCCCGGTGGAGAGGCACAAGGCGAAGCGGGCACGGTCGATTCTGACGGCTGCGTGGACGGGTCGGTGCTGTGGGCGGCCTGCTGCGTGTGGTCGCGGAGGGTCTCGGTCATCGTTCTTCGTTCCTTGTCCGGTTCGGCGGTACGGAGCACCGCGTACGGTTCGGCGGTCAGCAGAGATCGAGAGCGACCTCCAGGCGCAGGTACGCGTCGACCCAGGCCTGCTCGGTCGCCTGGTCACGGCCGTGGGTCAGCGTCGCCCCGAAGGCCGTGACGGCCTGCGCGACACGGTGCAGTCCGAGCGCGGTCAACCGCTGCGCCGCGTCCGCGAGCCGATCACCATAACTCGGGGGCAGGTGGCTCAGGCCCCGGTGGGGCGCTTCCGCGAGGAGATCCCGAGTGTCGGCCAGGGCCGCGAACAACGGTTCGCGTGGGGTCGCGTCGGCGACCGCGAGCCCGACAAAGCTCCCGGCGGGCCGCAGGTCGGGGACGATGACCCGATCTTCGACCGCCAGGCCGACCGGTTCGATGACGACGCTTCCGGCTGTTCTGCGCACGATGCCGCTGATGAAACGCAGCTCACCTTCCGTACCGGCGAACACGGCCGCCAGGGCGTCGAGGCGTCCGGGGGCGGCGCTGGTGTGGGTGGCGGTGACGGTGACGGGGTTGCCCGCCCGATCGGTGATCACGGCGTCGAGACGCTGGTCACCCGGAGTGTAGGTGACGGACTCCACCCCGCCCACCGCGACGACCCGGACCAGTTCCGCTTCGACACGCGGACGGATCGGCTGCGGGGGGAGGGCGTCGAGCTCGCGGGCAAGGCCGGTGAAGTCGGTCGCCACCAGTGACGGTGGTAGTTCGTCCCAGTTGCCCCGCGAAGGGCTGACAGTGGTCTTGGCGATCCGTCCCGTGGCCAGCCGCACCGTCCGGTTGGCGCTGCGGACCGCGGATTCGGTGACGAGGTTGCCGGCGGCGAGCGCGCCCAGCGTGGTCGTGGCGATCCGTCGCCGTGACAGCTCCGCGCCGTCGGCGTCGCCGTCCCAATGACGGCGAAGCACGAGCACCATGGAACTGGCACCGTGGACGAGATACACCTCGGCGATCCGCTGGTTGCCGAGGGCCCGAATCCGGCAGCCGAGACTGTCGAGGCGGGCCCGGCGCAGGGGTGTCTCCGCGGCCTCCGCGGTGCCCAGCACGCTGCTGCGCAGAGTGGCGTTCGGGCGGATCACCGCACGGTGGCGGGCGTGCAACTCGGCGATGTGACCGGCGAGCAGCTCCGGACGGTAGTGGGCGCCGCGGTCGTGGTAGGCGGTCAATTGCTCGGCGAGATCGTCGACGGCCAGGAGCGGCCAGCGCAGACCGGCGTCGTCAAGGTGGCGGCGCACGTCTGCGACGGTGGTCTCCAGGCTCTGCCCAAGATGCGTCGCACCCTCGTGCAGGACCGTGGCGGCCAGCGTCAGCGCCCGCTCCAGCCCGGAGCCGGTGCCTGCTTCGACGCCGCCGACGTCGACCCGCACGTCGGACACCTCGGGATGCCTGTCGTCGGCGGCGCGGAACGCCCACACCGCCAGGGCGACGACCTCGTCGCGGTTGCCTGCGGCGGTGTCGGTGTGCACGAAGCCAAGGTCACCGGGGACCAGGAAACGCACGGTCGCCGCAGCGAGCTCGACCTGAGGCACCGGATTCGCGGCGGTGGCGCGGCGGACCCTGGCGGTGTATCCGGCCTGCTCGGCACGGCGGGCGGCGGCCATCATGCGGGTGCCGATCCTCGCGGTGAGTTCGTCGTCGGTCACCTGCCCCGGATTCCAGGGCGCGGGCGGGCGGGCGGCCGGACGTTCCACACCGGGTTCGCCGGCCCCTTGACCGGCCGAGAGCCCCTCACCCGGCTGGTCGGCACGCTGGTAGGCCAGGATCACGCCGATCAGGTGGCGGCAGATGCCGGTGGCACCACAGGTGCACCTCCCCGCGTCGAGGCCGCCAGGAGGCAGACTGGCGGCCGGGCCGTCGGGAAACTCACCGTGCACCGTACCGTCGGGATCGGCGCGCAGTCGTGGCGCGACGCCGTCGAGTTCTCTGGCGGCTCGTTTGACCAGGCCACGATTGGTGAGTGCGGCGAGGGAGTCGGCGGTGAGCGCGAGCAGGTCGGTCCTCATCGGCCTACGTGCTCCGCGACGAAGGCGGCCAGTTCGCCAGGTGTCATCGCGCCCACGTGCGCCCCGACATTCGCCAGGCGCTGCGCCAGCTCCCGGTCGTAATCGGGGTTGGCCTGCTCGTCGAGAGCGGCCAGGCACAGCACCTTGGTGCCCTGCCCTACCAGGTCTCGAACGATACGCACCAGCCGATGGGGATCGCCGCCCTCGTAGAAGTCGGAGATCAGCACGACGATCGCCCTCCGCGGCTGGTCGACCAGGTCGGCGCCGTACGCCGTCGCGCGGGCGATGTCGGTGCCACCGCCGAGCTGAACCTTCATGAGCAGCTCCACCGGATCGTCGACATCGGCGGTCAGGTCGACGACCTCGGTGTCGAAGGCGACCAGGTGGGTGCGCACGCCGGGAAGCCCCCACAGGCACGCCGCGGTGACCGCCGAGTGGATCACCGAGTCGGTCATGGACCCGGACTGGTCGACGAGCAGGATCACCTGCCACTGCTCAAGGTGGCGGCGGGTGCGGGTGAAGAAGTACGGGGTCTCGATCACCACCTTGCCGGTGTCCGGCCGGTAGCGGCCCAGGTTGGCGCGCAGAGTCCGGGTGACGTCGAAGTTGCGGGCCTGCCGCAACCGACCGGGACGGCGCGCCTTCGTGCCGGAGAACGCGGTCCGCACCTCGGTGGCGAGCTTGTCCGTCAACTGCCGGACGACCGTCTCCACGATCCGCCGGGCCAGCCGCAGCACCTGTGGGTTCATCAGGTGTTTTGTGCGCAGCACCGCCTTGAGCAGGGCCTGGTTGGGTTCGATGCGCTCCAGTACGGCCGGGTCGGTCACCACGTCGTGGATCTCGTAGCGTTCGACCGCGTCGCGTTGCAGCCGCTCGACCGTCTCCTTCGGGAACAGCCGGGTGATGTCGTCGAGCCAGTCGACGGTGGTCGGCATCGATGCGCCGGTGCCGCCCTCACGGAAACCGCCTCGCCGTACACCCCGCTTACGCAGGTCGTCGTCGCGGCCGTAGAGCCAGTCCATGGCCGCGTCACGGGCGCCTGCCTGCGCGCTGAGCCGCTCTCCGCCCAGGCAGGCTTCGCCGGACTCACCCAGCAGCAGCCGCCAGCGTTCGAGGACGGGATCGATCATGAGACTTCCTTCGTCCTCGTGACCGGAACAAGCGTGGTCATGATGTGATCAGTCCCTCCCGGCGTAGCGCCGCGTCGACCCGCTCGTCCAGTGCCATCCCTGCCGCCACCAGCTCCGGTCTCGCATCGAGCCGCATCAGGTCCCGGCTGGAGCCGGTGCGCCACCGGACCAGGCGGGTGGCGATGATGTGCCGTTCTCGGGGCGGGAAGTAGCCGAACGCCTGGCGCAGCGCCGGCAGCGCCACCAGGAAGTCATGGTCGGTCATCGCCCCCAGCAGTTCGTCGAGCAGTTCCAGCATCCCTGCGGTGTGCAGCACCTCCTCACGGGCCAGTGCGAACAGCCCGGCCAGCCAGTCGCCCGCCGAGGCCGGGGTGAACGCGCCGCGTATCGCCCGCGTGGGGTCGGCGGCGGCCGCACCTCGCAGTGACCAGCCCAGCCCGAACGACGCGCCCCGCAGGTCGGGCGGCGCCTCGTGGCAGGCGGCGATCCGGTCGGCGACCCCCAGAGCCGCCCGGGTGTCCAGTTCGAGCGGCGTCGCGGCGTGGGTCAGGACGTCGCGGACCGCGATCATGGCACCGATCCGCCCGAGGTCGGCCGGTGCCGGACCACCCCGCGCTCCCTCGGCCAGCCACAGTGCCCGGCGGGTGGCGGCCGCGATGACCGTACCCAGCGTGGTGCTACGGCTGGTCCGGAACATGTCATCGTGTCGCCACATCGCCAGGGCGACGGTGAGCGTACGGCCCAGTGACCCCAGGTCGGCCGCCGCGCCGATGGCCCGCGTCAGGTCGTCCAGCACCCGCCCGGTCAGCTCGCCGATGCCGCACACCGCCGCGTCGAACAACAGGCGGGCCAGCTGATCCAGGTCCCCGGCCGTGACCTTCTCCGACAGGGCGGCGGCGGCCGCCTCCCGCGGGTCCACGCCGTAGCCACCGGCCTCGATCAGGGCGGGCAACCGGTCGTCGGCGTCGGTGAGCGTCCACTGCTCGACCAGCACCGGAGGGCCTGCCGGCTGCGGTCCGGACTCGCGCGCCAGGCCGGGGATCGCCAGGACCCGCAGCCGGTGCAGCAGCCTGCTGCGCTCTCGGTCGATCTCCTTTCCGAGGTCGAGACGCACCTCACCGGAGCCGTCCAGACCGTGGCGGCACAGCTGCTCGGTGACGGCGTGCACCAGCGGCGGCAGCGGAGTCGACGGGTGCAGCCGGCCGACCCGGTCACCGCTGAGCGCCGCGACCATCTCCACGATCGCGGGATGGTTGCCCGCCCGCAGACGCCCGCGGGTCGCCCAGGGCAGCGGAACCTCGAGCGCCTCGTTGACCAGGGCGCTCGCCAGGCCGTCCAGTACGTCGACCCGGGCCGGATGGCGGTGGCCGCGCACCAGCGCCAGCCCGTCCGCGGTGGCCCGAGCGGCGATCAGGTCCGCGGTGGACACCTGCAGTCTCCGTGCGCGCAGCCGTACCGCCACCGCCTCGGTGAGCCCGCGGGCGGCCTCCGCCGGGCCCGACTCCCACAGCCGCTGGTAGTAACCCGGCGACGGCATGCCCGACTGGTAGCCGTCGAAGGCGTCCAGCCGCCGGAAGGAATACGGCACCAGGTAGCTGCCGACGACTGCGTCATCGGGCGGTTCCGGCAGTTCCGGCCAGGTCCGCTCGCCCTGCTCGCTCAGCCGGATCAACGCGGGGCGGTGGAAGCCGCCGATGACCACGACGACCGGCCGCTCGCCCGCGTCGGCGACGGCGGCTCGGATCCACCGCGCCATGTACGCCTCGCGGGCCATGTCGTCGGCGCCGGGCTCGGCGTCACCACGCACCAGGTCGAAGTAGGTGGCCAGCCGTTCGGCCAGCCCATCGGCGGGCTCGATCTCGAACAGGTGGTCCCACAGGGCGTCCACGTTGTCGACGGCGAAGGTGCGGCACAGCCGCTCGGTCACCTCGGCGTAGCGGGCCTCGGCGTCGGCGTAGCGGTTGTGGACCTCGGCCAGCGCCGGATGCCAGGCGGGCAGGTCGATGAAACGCGTCTCCGCACCGACGGCGTGGCCGGCGGTCAGCGCCGTCCACTCCGGGGAGTACTCGCACAGCGGCGCCCACGAGCCGTGCCGGCGCTGCGCGTCGCGGTAGCCGGTGTACACCGCGATCGGCAACTCGTGCCCGAGCAGCAGTTCCCCGAGCCGGTGGTTCATGTCGGCCGGGCCCTCGATCAGCACGTACGCCGGCCGCAGCGCCGAGATGGTGTCGGCGACCAGCCGGGCACAGGCGGGACTGTGGTGCCGGACACCGATGAACGTCGCGGTCATCGTCAGCCCGGCAGCAGGTGACGGGCCTCGTACAGGGCCTGCCACTGGTCGCCACGCCGCCCGTTGGCCTGCTGCTCCAGATACCTGCGGAGCTTCGCCAGGTCCTCGGGGTTGTCCTTGGCCGCGGTTCCCGCCAGGCACGACACCAGGTCGGCCGCCGTGCCGGGCTCACCGCGTAGAAACCAGCCGCGCAACCCGACGGCGTGCGCGACCGAGACGGCCTCGGCGGTGCTCATCACCCCGGACAGCCGGTCGGTGGCGTCGCCCCGCCTGGTCTGCCCCTCGCGCAACTCGCGGAAGGCGGTGACCAGGACCTCCAGCACGTCACGCCGGGGCGGCGCGCCGACCCCCGAGCGCCGCAGGAGCGCCGCGGCCTCCGCCTCCACCAGCGACAACTCGGTGTCGAAGTCGGGAATGGGGAAGACGGTCTCGAAGTTGAAGCGCCGCTTGAGCGCGGCGCTCATCTCGTTGACGCCTCGGTCGCGGGTGTTGGCGGTGGCGATGACGGTGAAGCCCTCCTTCGCGAACACCATCGACTCCGGCCCGGTCAGCTCGGGTATGGAGAGAACGCGGTCCGACAGCGGCGACAACAGGCAGTCCTGCACCTCCAGCGGGCATCGGGTGATCTCCTCGAAGCGCACCACCTTGCCTTCGGCCATGCCGCGCAGCAGCGGAGCGGGCACCAGCGACCGCGTCGACGGGCCGTCGGCGACCAGCAGCGCGTAGTTCCACGAGTACTTGATCTGGTCCTCGGTGGTGGCCGCGCCTCCCTGAACGGTGAGCATCGATGTGCCGCTGACCGCTGCGGCGAGCAGCTCCGACAGCAACGACTTCGCGGTGCCCGGCTCACCGACCAGCATGAGCCCTCGATTGGTCGCGAGGGTCACCAGAGCTCGATCGATCAGTGACGGGTCGCCGGCGAACTTACGGCCGATGCCGAGTTTCTCGTCGCCGATGACGAAGCGTCGGGCGGCTCGCAGGCTCAGCGCCCAGCCGGGCGGCCGGTCGCCGTCGTCGCTTTCGCGCAGCCGGGCCAGCTCGTCCGCGTAGCGCACCTCGGCCGGAGGCCGCTGGATGTGGTCGTTCATCGGACGAGCTCCCGCAGGTCGCGCATGATCTCGGAGGCGGCGATGGGGTCGAGGCCGTCGAAGTCCTGCTTGGAGACATGCAGGGTCTGCTCCTCCTGCATGTCGATGTAGCCGATGGCGACACCGGGTTCGAGACCGACCGTGAAGGTCCTGCCTCCGGGAAGGTCGCGCTCGATCCAGCCCTGCCAACCGGCGTCCTGCGGATGACCACGTCGCCAGGCCCGCCGTTCCAGACCGAGCACCCGGCCGGTCGGGATCTTGGTGAACGCGTTCGGGTCGAAGTCCGCGGTCGAGGTGTGGACCTCCCGGCCCAGCTGCGGAAACGGCTGCAGGATCTCGTAGTCGGCGAACGTCTCCGCCCAGGCACTGAGGGTCTCGGTCAGTTCCAGCGGATGCGCCACCCCGATGAGCACACCGTCGGGCAGGGTCAGCGTCTCGTCCTCGACGTCGGCGAAGCCGCGGTCCTCGGCCACGCGTAACGCGCCGAGCGGCTTACCCGAGGAGTCGTAGTATCCCCAGACCAGCCGCCGCACGATGTGCCACAGCAACGGGTGGCCGACGAGCAGCCGGGCGAAGTCCTCCCCGCTCCAGCGCCGCTGACTCACCATGGCCTGCTCCAGCCGGCGGATGTTGTCGGCGGCCACGGTGCGGACGTCCTTCTTCAGCCCGGCGAAACGCCGGTGGGCCGCGGGCGCCAGCTCCGCGTCATCCTTGGCGCCCGGCTTGGGCAGGCTCTTCAGCCGCTTGCCCCCGGAGTCGACCACGTACGGCTTGAGCTGCTCGTCGAAGCCGACCACGAACTTCCTGGCGCCGTAGTCGAGGGTGAGGCTGCCGTCGGCGGCCAGGCCGAAATCCGGCACCAACCGGTCGGCGAGCTCCTGAGGCTCCAGGCCGAGTTCCGCGGCGACCTCGACCATCTTCTGCCGGGCCCGGTTCTTGAGCCCGCTGAACTTGACCTTCTCCGCGATACCGTGCAGGTGCATCAGCGCGACCTCGGACCCGAGGGTGGCCAGGATGTCCAGGCCGGCGACGGCCCGGCTGTGCCCGCCTTCCCCGGGCCAGGTCCGGATCAGCGGGGTCAATCTGCGGACGGTCTCGTCGTCGCCGAGTGGCGCGAGCGCGTCCATCATCCAGCTCTCCTTGGACGGGTACCCGGCCATCTGCCAGCGCTGGAAGAGCGCCCAGGCGAAGTCCGCGAGACTCCGGCTGTCGCAGGCATCCTTGACCAGGGAGATGCCGGCGTACGGGTCACCGGGCCGGGAGATCGCCAGCATCGTCATCACGTGGCGAGCCGCCTCGATCGACAGTGCCTCGGCGCCACCGCGCAGCCGGACACGGGGCAAGATCGCCGGATCGGCCCAGTCGGGCAATGTCGGGATCTTGCTGGGGAGCGCGTCGAGCGGATCGCCCACCAGCAGGTCGGCGATCGCGGCTTCGGCAGCCGGGCCGTACCCCGTGGCGGCCTGGGCCACAGCGTCGCGGTTGCCGCCCGCGACCAGCGCCAGCAGGGCCTGCTCGGCCTGCCGGCGGGCCGGCCCCGGCTTGCCCAGGGCCGGCGGAACCAGCGCCCGGGCGGCGGCGGCGGGGTGCCGCGTCAGCCAGGACAGCGCGGTGGCCCGCACCGACTTCAGCCGGGTCAACCACTCGGCCATCAGCACGGCGATCTCCGGGGCGGCGAACGGGAGCAGTGTCGAAGCGATCGGCCCGGGGTTCTTCCTGGCGCTGTCGACCGCCATGGGCAGCGCGGCCGACTCGAAGCGGGCGAGCACCACCCGAATCCAGTCGGAGGCGCCCCACAGATCGGACGGGCGCCACATCTCGATCAACGGCCTGGCGAGTTCCTCCGGTCCGGCCGTGAACAGACTCACCTCCTGATACCAGGGGACGCGGCTCGGCCCGGCCCCGGCGATGCCTGCGGCGGTGCGCTTCCAATCGTGGTCGCCATAGCCGCTCCAGTGCTCTGGGACGGAGAGCCAGGCATCGCGCTCGCCCGCCCCCCACACCACCTTCGGCTCATCCGCGCACACCAGGCCGCCCACCACCACCGGCTTGCGAGCCGTACGCCGCCGTGTCCACGGCGGGCTGACCAGCACCTCGGGCAGGGCCTCCGGCGGAGCGACGGCGACCGCCGCAGCGGTCGAGATCGTGCTGACGCGCCGCGCGGCGGCATCGCCCAACTCCGCCGACACCTCGTCCACCAGGTCGGGGTGGGCCAGCACGTGGGCCCGCAGCAGCTCATCCACCACCTTGCCACCGGAGGCGGCCAGCATCCGCATCGCCCGGCGCGGGAAGCGGGCCGCCGCCCGCAGAAGCGCCGGCTGGGCGTGCCTGTGCTCGATCCGGTCGATCAGCGCCCGCATCGCCTCGTCGGTCGGCGACTCGGCGAGCACCGCCAGCAGCCGCCGCTGATCCTCCTTGCCGTAGGCACCGTCGAACCATCCGGCCAGGACCGGCACGGCCGCGGCGCCCATGCCGTCGATGAGCGTGGCCGGCAGGGCGAGAGAGTGAGCCACCTGGTAGACCGAGACGTGATCCACGATCAGCGCCGCCTGGGCGGGGGTGCTGATCGCGGCGATCAGGCAGTCGGCGAGGCCCGAGCCGAGGCCCACGGCTTCGGTGCAATCCGCGTCCACCCAGTCGATCTCGGTCGGCACCAGGTAGGACGCGGCCATCCGATGGTGCGGGCCCTTCTCACGGCACTCGGCCAGCGCGGCCACCACCTCGGCGTACTCGGCGTCCGACGTCGCCGCGACGGCGGCGCGGACCCGCAGGGGCAGCTCCGTTCGGTTCCAGCCCCACCAGCGACCGGGGCGCTCGGTCGCGCCCAGCCACTGGATCGGCAGGGCGGATTTCATGCTGCTGTGGTAGTGGTGGTCGCCGCCGCATTTCACCGCGTTCAACTCCGCCACCGCCACCGCCGCGAACACCGGGCCTCGCTCCAGCAGCCAGGTGTCGGCGAACGCGGGCAGTGTCGTCGTGTCCTGCCAGCCCAGGTGCGCGCCCACCACCTCCGCGATCACTGCGGCGCCCAGCGGAGTCACGTTCCCGGCCAGGTACGCCGTGGCTGCTTCGACGATCTCCGGATCGGAGCACAACTTCAGGGAGCCGAGGATCGTCTGCCGATACTCGGCCAGTGTCGCGGCGACCTTCGCCGGTGCGCCCGCATCCGGCCGCTTCACGGTGACCGCCACACCGCCCCGCCGTGGGTGAAGGCCGCGTACCCAGCTCGCCGGCATCGTGAAGAGGTCTTCGTCGGCGGTCTCAGCGGGTCGCTGTGCCGGTGCCGGCGCGTCAGGCACGACATGGGTCGGCGTGCGTTCCACGGTCATGGGGATACCTCGCAAGGGTCTACGCATTACGCGCTCAGGTGGCACGGGACAAAGTAGCCACGCATGCCGACAAACTTTGGAGCGCATGCCCTGACGAGGCATGATGCGGGAACTTCGTCTCGTACGAAGCCGGCCGTGCGCAGACCCGCTCCGCCGGGCCGCCCCGGCCGTGTCACGTCATGAGCGCTTCCGACATCCGCTTTTCGCCGCCTCACGCCGGCCCTGTACGGGTCGACGAGACGGGAACGGTCACGCGCGTCGGCCTGCTGCTGCGCATCGGGGCGGACGGAGCGGTCAGCCGCGCCCGAGACGCCGGCCTTGGCCGCTGAAACCCCGCCGTTCGTGATCGGAGACCGCCTGACGAACGATCGGCTCCTCACCACGACCGATGTCGCGGGGAACCTGCCGCCGATCTCCCAGTCCTTCGGCTGCCGGGGATCACCTCTGCGACGAACAGTACGGGCTCGCCCGCCCGCGACCCGACCCAGCCACCTTCCACGGGCAGCAGCCGGTCCACGTGTTGCGCCCCTGGGCAGGGCACGATCCGGTCAATGGTGAGAAGATCGCCGCTCACCGGGCCTGCCGCGCGGACGGCGGCCTCCAGAGCGGCGGGCGAGATGCCGTGGGTCGGCGGGAAGGGTGTCGTCCACAGGTCGGCGGCCGTCACGACGGGCAGCGGGTCCTCCGCCGTCCCGAGAACGAGCCCCGACCAGGCCAGGCGGCCACCGTCGCGCGCCTTGACCGCGGATGGGGCGGGGATCAGGGGAGAGAGCGCGGGGGGTTCCGGCTGGTGATGAGGGAGCGCTGGAGGGTCCGGTTCGTAAAGCAGGCGCATCGAACCGGCGACCGCGCCGTCGGCGGCGGTGATCGTGACGTTGACCGTCCAGCCCTCCTCCGTCGTCTCGCCCACCGCCGACGTGGTGAACCGGCCGCCCTCCAGGACCAGCGCCGACAGGTGCACCCGCACGTCACGCACCGAGGCCAGGTGCTGCGGCGGCCAGCCGGGCGGCACCACCCAGTCGGCGACCGAGCACGCCTGCTCCACCAGCACCGACACCGGCAACGCCGGTCGGCCGTCCACCGTGAAGTCGGTCAGGCAGGGATGGGAGCCCTGCCGGTGGACGATCGAGCCGCGCAGTGAGTGGAAGGGCCGGAAGTCCTCGACGTCGCCGAGGAAGTGCGCCAGGCCGTGCAGCCGGGGCAGGTCGGGGTGGCCGGTGAACAGCCAGAAACCGCGCAGCTGCGTGGGCACCAGCGCGCCGCCCACCTGACCGATGAACATGACCTCGCCGGTTCCGCCGGAGCGCAGCTCGTCGATCCAGCGGCGCACGCCCTCGGCGGGGTCGAGGGTGGACACGTACCGGACCGCCGCGTCGTAGTTGGCGATCACGCCCAGGCGCTCCCACGTCGGCCAGCAGAGCGTCTGAGTCGGCAGCCCGTAGGTGTTCCGCGCCCAGAATCCCAGCCTCGGCAACGCCTCGTTGCCCGCCGCGTAGTCGATCTGGCCGATCATGCCGCCCATCCGGCCGGCCAGCGACCCCACGTTGCAGAAGACCTTGAGCGCCGCCCGCCGCTCCGGGGTGGCGAGCACCGCCCTGGTCAGGGACACGAACCCCGACACCTTCACCTCCACGGTGCGCACGACCTCCTCGGGGCTCTTCATGTCGAGCCTGGTCGGCACGTCGATGCCCGCGTTGTGCACCACCACGGTCGGAGCCGGGAGACGGGCGAACAGGGCGTCCACCTGCTCCTGCCGAACGCAGTCACACGCCTCGTACGCGATGCGCAGGCCGTCCCGCTCGGCGGCGGCCAGATTGGCTGCGACCTGGCGCAGCTCCGACTCGCGCTTGAGCGCCGCCCGCGTCTTCCTCAGGGCGTCGGCGGTGCGGGCGTCCGCGATCCGGGCGTGGCGGTGGGCGGCGTAGCGGTCGTCCGGCAGCGTGAGCCAGTCCGCGGTGGGCAGCTCGTCGCGGCCCGTCACCACGACGCGACAGCCGAACCGCTCGGCCAGTCCGCGCGCCAGGGCGAAGCCGACGCCTCGCGCGCCTCCCGAGATCAGCACCACGTCGTCGGCGTCCAGGTCCAGGCGCGGCTGCGGTTCCGGGCTCGGCAGGGCGGTGAGCGCGTGGCGCACGCCCCGCCGGTAGCCGATCTCGAACAGGTCCCACGCCGCCAGCTCGGACTTCAGAAGCCCTGCGAGCCCGTCCGGGTCGGCGGTGTCGACGTCCAGCACCTTCACCGCGAGGTTGGGCAGCTCGCGTGGCAGGCACTTGGCGAACCCCGCCCAGATGCCGCCCAGGGGCGTGCCGATCCGCCCGTCGTCGTAGCCCATCAGGCCCCCCAGGTGGGTGACCGCGACGTAGCAGTATCGGTCGGCGCGCGACTCCGCCCGCCAGGAGGCGTAGCGGCGCTGCACCATGCGGGTGGTCCTGTCCAGCGCGTCCCGCCACTCGCCGCCGCCGAGCCGGTACGGGACGCCGGTGACGTTCAGGTCGACGATTCCGTCCCAGTCGTCGTGCTCCGGCTCGCGACCGGGGGCGCACACGTCGGCGCCGAGGCGGCTCGCCAGCCGCACGGCCAGGTCCGTGTCCGAGCCGATGACCAGTAGCCGCCGCGCCACGGGGGACGGGGGCGGGAGCGGGTGGGGCACCGGCTCCCAGACCATGCGACGCACGGGCCTGACGAAGGAGCCGGTCTCGAACGACACCAGATGCGGCCGGACCGCCGTCACGGTCACGTCCGTTCCCGCACGACCACTGGCAGCCCCGAGCTGGGGAAGAGCGTGATGTAGTGGCCGCTGCGCACCTGGCGCGTGCCCGGCAGCCGCAGCCGGTAGCGCCGCGACAGCATCGCCACCGCCGTCACCAGCGTCGCCATCGCCAGTCCCTTGCCGACGCACATACGCCGCCCGCCGCCGAACGGCAGGAAGGCGTGCTTGTGCCGCTCGTCCTGGGCGTCGCCCAGGAAACGCTGCGGGTCGTATGCCTCCGGGTCCGCCCAGTGCTCGGGCGAGCGATGCGTGCCGTACACGCTGAGCAGGACCGTCGTGCCCGCGGGGACGTGCCGCCCGGCCAGAGTGTCCGGCTCGATGGCGTCGCGGGGGAACTGCCAGACCGGCGGGTGCAGGCGGAGAGCCTCGTTCACCGCCGCCGTCGTCTGGGGCAGCTCGCCAAGCCGTTCGAGGTCGGGCGGCCCTTCGGCCAGTACCTCGTCCACCTCGCGCTCGACGGCACGGCGGGCCTGCGGGTGGCGGGCCAGCTCGTACATGGTCCAGGCCAGCGCCTGGCCGGTGGTGTCGGAGCCGGCCAGCAGCAGCGTGCGCAGGTTGTCCGACACCTCCGCGTCGGACAGTCCGGCGTCCAGCAGCAGTCCGGCGGCGTCCGTGCCATGCTCGCCTGCGGCCCGCCGCTCCTCGATCACCTGGCTGACGATGGCGTCGAGCACTCCTTCCGCCCACTTGCGGTCGCGGTGATAACGCGTCGGCACGAAGGACGGGATCAGCGCGGAGATGCCCTTGATCGTGCTGGTGTACATGACCTTGTTGGCGATCCCCGCGGCCCGGGAGTAGTCGGTGCCCGACAGGTCTCGGCTGATCAGGGCCATGCCCATCACCCGTGCGGACACGTCCATCAGGCCCGGCGCGACGTCCACGACCGCGCCCGAGGCGGCGTGCTCCGACCAGCGCCGCAGCAGTTTCTCCGTGGCCGCGATCGCCTCGCGGGCGCTGCCGGTCACCCGTCGTGGGGTGAAGGCCGGCTGCACCGCCTTGCGCGGGCCGCGCCAGCCGTCGGTGTCGAGCGTGAGCAGGCCCGTTCCCATCGTGCCGACGAACCCCTTGTAGAGGGTGCCGCGCCGATAGTTGTCCGGGTTGACGCGCAACACCTGCTCGATCGCCTCCGGCTCGGTGACCTGGACGAACGGGATAGGCAGCTGGACCGACACCAGCGAGTCGCGCTCCTGCATGCGCAGCGTGTAGGCCAGCGGGTCCTTGAAGTAGGGGATGGCGTCGCCGATCACCGGCAGCCCTCGCGGGCCGTGGGCGACCGGGCAGGTCCCTTCGGGGGTCATCGGCGCTCCTCGCGGTCGAATCTCTCTCTGTCGACGTACTCACCGGTCTCCTGGTCCACGTAGCCGACGACGGCGCCGACGATGTCCTTCGCCTGTAGCAGCACCTCACCGTTCGACGCGACCGCGATGGCCCGGTTGTCCGGTTCGGGGTCCTCCAGGTCGAGGTCGACCGGGGTGACGTACAACTCCACCGGCTCGGTCAGCGCGGCCAGCGTCAGGTCGGTGTGCCCGCCGTACAGGTCGACGCGGCGGATCGAGCGGGGGATCGCGACCGGCGTCCAGCGGCCCCCCGCCCGCTCCAGGACGGCCACTCGCACCAGGCCGTCCAGCGTCACGGACGGGACCAGCAGGTCGGGAAACCATCGGCGCAGCGCGGGCGCGTCGAGTGCGAGCCGGCCGCGCCGCCCCAGCGGATGCGTCCGAGTGTCGGTCGTGGACACGAACACCTCGCGCAGCAGGACGTCGGATCCCGGCATGTGGTACGGATCGCGCAGTGGCCGGCTCCCGTGCTCGTCCCAGTGCGTCCACGAAGGGCCGGGCACCGCCGCGTCGCGCAGCCGCACCGTGACCGAGAAGTGCAGCCGGTCGCGAGCGACTATGACACCGTTCGGGGCGACCACGTCCCCCAGCACCCGCACGGCCACCACCGACTCACGCTCGTCGGCGCGCACCAGCCTGGCGGTGAGCCGCTTCACCTCCGGCCGGTCCGCACGGTAGACGCGCAGGAACGACTCCAGCCGCAGGTCCTCGAAGACGGCGGGCACCCGGCCGGGCACGAGTGAGACCGCGGCCTGCGCCGCCAGCTCAGGGACGAACGTGCCAGGCAGTGTCGGGTAGCCGCGGACCCGGTGGAGGTCGAGGTATCCGTCCCGCTCCAGGGAGAACGTCCGCTCGGCCACCAGCTCTGCGGCGTCGTGGCGCAACGTCCGGTCGATGAACGGCAGGGGCCGCTTCGCGCCCGCGGAGAACTCCAGGAACTCCGGTACGGCGGCCCTGATCGCGGCCCGCTCCTTGGCGCCGAAGAACACGGTGACGGGCGCGTCCGGGGCGGCGGCCAGCTCGGCCATGAAGTGCTCGACGCCCTCCTCGGTCGGCGTCGGCGTGAACTCTCCGCTGCCCTCCAAAAAGTCGCGCATCAACGGCGACGCGCCCAGGCCGATGTCGCGCCAAAGCGTCCAGCCGATGGTGAACTCACCGGCGGCGTTCACGGCGGCCGTGTTGAGGAAGTCGTTGGCGGCGCCGTAGTCGGTCTCGCCACGCTGGCCCGTCAGCCCGATGAACGAGCCGAAGTTACACCACAGGCGTGGCTCGCGGCCCCGGGTCGCCTCCTTCAGGTTCAGGTACGCACGCACCTTGAGGTCGCGCACCGCCCGGAAGTCCTGGACGGACTTGGCGGTGACGTCGGAGGCCCGGTTCGTACCCGCGATGTTGAGCAGCAGGTCGATGGGGCCGTCCACGGTGGCGAGGGCCCGCTCGACCTCGTCGCCGTCACGCAGGTCACAGCGCAGGTAGCGGACGCGTCCCGGCCCGCACAGCCGTTCCAGCCCGGCCAGCGTACGCCGGGTCTGCCGCGCCTCGCCGAGCCGGTCGTACCGGGCGTTCGCCTCCGACACCGAGACTCCCTGCCGCACCTGGATGCGGATGAACGCGCTGCGGTCGAGCTCCTCACCGGCGTCGTCGGGCAACTCGGAACTGCCCAGCACCACCAGGCGCGGACGATGACGCGCGGCCAGCGCCTCCAGTATCGGCGCGCCGATGCCCCGCGCCCCTCCGGCTGCCACGACCAGGGCGTCCTCGCCCAGCGCCGGGACCTCGGACGGCGGGGCCAGGGTGGGCACCGCTCTCGGTGTGAGCCGCATGCCTCCCGCGTGGTAGGTCACCGGGATGAGCCGCCGCGCGCCCAGCTCGGCGCTCACCGTGGCCAGCACCTCGTCGAGCGGCACGTCCTCGTGCACGGTGGCCAGCACGTCGACGCCGGGGAACTCCAGCGCCAGGCTCTTGACCAGGCCCGTGAACAGGCCCGTGAACGGCAGCGGCACGCCCGCCTCCGTCACACCGCCCACGACGCTCACCACGAACGAGCCACCGTCCAGATACGCGGCGCACTCCTTGGCCTTCAAGAACACGCGTTCGTGCAGGTCGAGCAGCTCATCGACCGCTTCCGACCGGCGAGCCGCGCGCAGACGGGGGTCGGTTGCGTCCACAAGCACCCTGACGTGCGCGGACACACCGTCGTCGCGGCCCGTCCTGAAGCGCGGTGCGTTGGTCAGCACGACGGCGTCCGCCGGGATCGCGGGGGGTGCCGTGCGGACAGGGCGGCGCGGGTCGGGGGCCAGCTCGAACACGTGACGGTCCAGCAGCCGTTGCGGTTCGTGCTGTGCGGCGGACCTCGGAGACCGCGTGTCCCGCACGGCGGCCCCGGCCTTCCGCGGGTCCTGCGTGTCGGGTCTCCTCAGTTTGATGAGGCGCGCGCCGGCGCCGGGGTCGGGCCTGAGCTCGATCGTCCCGTCTCCGCCGCCCTCCAGGAACGCGATCAACTCGCGGGCGCCCTGCGCGCCCAGCAGATTCGCCCTGCTCATGCCGTGGCCTCCAGCCTGTCCTCGGCGACCGCCTCGACGGACACCACGGCCAGCACCGGCAGTCCCTCGGCCAGAGCCAGCGACTCGCGGGTGACCGCGAACAGGAACGTGCCCTCGCCGATCGGCCCGCAGCCGAGCAGGTCGCCCCACGACCGCAGGCTGTTGCCGTTACTTCCCGCCACCAGAACGACGTCCACGTCGCCGAAGTCCAGGTAGCGTCCGGCCAGGTCGAAGGCGTCGGCCAGCGAGGCGGCACCGCCGTCCACGGCGATGTTGAGCCCGCGCAGGTCGAAATAGCCACACAGGCGGGCGGCGATGACGTTCGGCATCTCACCGGGAAAGGAGTCCTCGTCCGGCGGCCCGATGAGCCCTTCCACGCGCTCGCGCAGTTCCACCGCCCGCTCGCCCGCCAGGTGATCGAGCTCGTCCAGGTAGGCGCGCACGGCGTACAGGACGGCGTTGCGTGTGGGACCGGTGTGGCCCACGACCACGCCGGTCGTGCGGCTGTGACGGGCGCAGAACTCGCGGACGCGCGGCTCCAGCCGCTGCATGCACTCGATGATCATGAGCTGGGTACGATCGGTCGCCCGGATCGTGGACGCCGGCAACCGCAGGCGGGCGAACGGCGGATGCGGATAGCGGTCGCCGAACGAGTCCGGCTGGAGGTGCCGTCCGCGCGCCCACGCGCCTACCTGCTCGTTGTCCTCGGCCCCCGGCGTGTGCGCCGACCAACCGACGATCACCATGGGCTCGGCGTTCCTGACCCCGTAACCCGCACGAGCGGGCCGGTCCTGGAGGAACTCCTGCACCAGCAGGTGCGCGTTCGTGCCGCCGAAACCGAATCCGGACACGGCGGCCGTGCGCGGCCGCGGCCCATCGGGCCGGGACGGCCACCGCACCGGCCGCGTGGGAATGTTCAGATTGCAGGTCGCCAATCCGAAGGAGTCCGGCGCGGCCGAGAAGCGATGCTGGGGAGGGATCGTCTCGTGCCGCAGCCCCAGCAGCGCGTGGATGACCGACACCACGCCCGCCGCCCAGCCGGTGTGGCCGATCAGCGACTTGTTCGAGGTCACCCGCACCTGACGGGTGCCGGCATAGGCGGCGCGCAGGCTGAGGAACTCGGCCTCGTCACCCGCCGGGGTGCCCGTGGCGTGCGCGATCACCCAGTCGACGTCATCGGCGCCGACGCCCGACTTGTCGAAGGCGCGGGCGATCGCGAGTTCCTGGCCCGCGCTGGAAGGCGCGTAGATCGCTTTGCCCTTGCCGTCCGCCGACAGCCCGACGCCCGCGATAAGGCCGTGCACGGTGTCGCCGTCCGCCAGCGCCCGCGACAGCCGCTTCAGCACCACGACACCGGCGCCGTCGGAGAACAGCACGCCGTCCGCGTTCCTGTCCAGGGCGCGCACCTCGCCGCCACGCGACAGGCCGTGAAGCTTGGAGAACAGCACAGAACCGCCGGGGGCCAGCGCGAACGCACCGCCGCACACGGCGACCTCGGCCCGGTCCGCCAGGAGGTCGCGCACCCCCAGATCGACGGCGTAGAGGGATGACGAGCACGCGGTGTCCACCATGAGCAGCCGCGTGTCCGCCGGGAGCAGGCCGTCGATCGCGCTCGCGCCCACCCGGTGCGGGAGCGGCTCCGACCGGAGGGCGTCGCCGTGCGGCAGCACGCCGGGGCCGCCGAGCTCCAGGTCCACCAGCGCCTCCACCAGGTGCTGGCTGCCGTCGGGGGTGTAGCCGAAGCAGGCGGTGAAACGATCGGCGTCCCGCCTGGTCACACCCTCCAGCGCCTGGTGGACGCTGTGCCGCAGCCACAGCGTGGTGTGGTCGAGCCCGGCGTCCGGGCGTTCCGCGGCCAGGGCGGGGTGCGGGGTGAAGTCGGTGATGAAGCCGGAGCGGCGCTGGTAGGTCTTGTCGGGGGCGCCGGGGTCGTCGTCGTGGAAGCTTGCCAGCGGCCAACGGTCCGGTGGGACGTCCACGAACAGGTCGGCGCCCTCGGTGAGCAGCCGCCAGAACGCGTCGGGATCGTTGGCTCCCGGCACGGCCAGCCCCATGCCGACCACCGCGATCGGATCCACGCCCTGGATCCGCTCTGTGCGCGCCTCGGGCACGGGGCTGAGCTCGGATCCGGGTTCCGGCCCGGGTTCCGGTCGCGACCGCGCGGGCTCCGGCCCGGGGCCCGGGGACAGTGCCGCGCGGTGCAGCGACAGGCCGCCGTCCGCGACCACCGTCTGTCCCGTGACCCAGGCCGCACCCGGCGACGCCAGCAGCAGCACCAGGTCCGCCAGGTCGGCCGGGGTCGCCAGCCGGCCCATCGGGGTCGCGGCCACGGCGTTCGCGCTCATCGAGTCGAAGCCGGGGAACATCCGTCCGACAGGGTTGTCCAGCAGCCCGGCGGAGGCGGTGTTCACGCGGATCCCGTCCGGCGCGAACTCGGCGGCCAGGTAGCGGGTCAACGCCTCCAGCGCCGCCTTGGACAACCCCACCGGCAGATAGTTCGCCGGTGTGTACGCCGCCCCGACCGAGGAGACGTTGACGACGCAGCCCCCGTCCGAGCGCGCCAGCAGCGGACGGGCTGCGCGAGCACACCACAGCGCGCCCTTGACATTGGTTTCGTACGCCTGGTCCAGGTGCTCCTCGGTGAGCTCGTCCCAGCCGACGAAGGTGCCCGTGGCGGCGTTGTTGACCAGCAGGTCCAGCCGTCCGTACGCCGAGGTCACCTCGTCGAACATCCGACGCACCTGGTCTTGCTTGGCCACCGACGCCCGGATCACCCGGACGCCGCCGCCCAGCTCGGCCGCGAGCTCTTTGGCCGCGTCGTAGGAGTGGAAACAGTTCAGCACCACCGTGGCGCCTGCCTCGGCGAGCGAGCGCACGAGGTGCGCTCCCACGCTGCCCGCCCCGCCCGTGACGAGGGCCACCCGGCCCTCGAACGCCGTCATGCCGCGTCCGGCTTGGCCAGCGAGTCGACCGTGAAGTCCACCACTTGGCCGAACGTGCGGTAGTCGGACACTCGCAGGTCCTCGGGGCGCCTGCCCAGCTCGAACAGGAGGTTGAGCCGGCTCATGAGCTCCACGCGCTTGACCGAGTCGACACCGAGGTCGGCCTCCAGTTCGGCATGGTCCTCGAAGACCTCCTCGGGGTACTCCAGGGCGGTGGCGTAGAGGTCGCGCACGCGGGCGGCGATCGCCTCCCTCGACTGCGAGGCCGCGCCTCCGGCGGAGACGGCGGTGCTTTCGTCGACGGCCACCTGAGTGGTGGCGACATCGGCGGTCACCGGTCGGGCGACGGCGCTGTCAGCGGAAATCGTCTGGACAGTGGGGTTCTCGATGGTCATCGACCGAGTGACGGGATTTTCCGCGGTCACCGACCGGAAGGTGGCGGCGGGAGCCAGGAAACGTCCGGTCTCCCGCAACGTGTCCACGTCCTGAAGCAGCGGCGTGCACACGGACGCGGCCCGATGCGCCGACCGCACCCGTGACGTCAGTGCCCGCCCCGCGCCCACCTCCACCCAGACGCCCGCGCCGGAACGGTGCAGCCGCTCGACGGCCGCGCCGAAGCGCACCGGGGTGACGAGGTGGGAGGCGAGCAGTTCGCCGAGGTCGTCCGAGTCGCGATAGTAACGGCTCAGGATGGGCGAGAAGACGGGCACGTCCAGCCCGCGCCGCCCGTACCCGGTGAGCCTACGGCCCAGTTCCCGCCCGGCAGGGTCGAGCAGCGGGCTGTGGAACGGGTGCGGCGCGCGCAACTCGGTGACGGAAAGGCCCACGGCGTCGGCGATCGCGGACGTGCGCCGCAGCGCGTCGGCCGACCCCGACACCACCGTCTGATCCGGCCCGTTGTCCACCGCGATCACGGCCCCGGAGGTGGGCAGCAGATCCAGGATCTGCTGGGCCCGCTCCGCCGCGCAGCCCAGCGCCAGCAACCCGCCGCCGCTGCTGTCGTGCTCGCGCAGCACGATGATGCGGTGGCAGAGGATCTCCGCCCCCTCGGCGATGTTCAGCGCGCCGCCGGCGACCAGTGCCGCGATCTCGCCGAGGCTGTGCCCGACGAGCACGCTGAACCGTGCTCCCTCCTCGGTGAGCGCGCGGTGAGCCGCGGTGGACGCGGCGAACACGGCCAGCTGCAGGACATCCGGCGCCTCATTCAGCAACTGCTCCAGGGAATCACCGGAAAAAGCGCGATCCAGGCCCTTGCCCAGCATTCCCCTGGCCACTTCGTCGATGATTTCAACCGCTTCTGTCGCACCATTTCCATAGTCCTTTAACCATCGCAGGGCGTTCGGCACATATGCGCCTTGACCCGGGAAAAGGCCGACTACTATCTCTACGGTGCCCAGCATTTCCTTTCCCTTCCCGAGCACGAAGAACAGACAAACGCATCGCCCATTGCAGTCCCCACGAAAAAATGCGTGCGAGGGATTGACTCTTTTGACGACAACCGCGATCATGATGCACTGGACACCCCTAAGGTTTTAACTACATTCGTAGATCATGGTTCAAGTCGCCGGGGGACGGCCTGTAGTCGGTGGAGCATCCCGCGGTGAGCTTCGCCTTGACCTACGATCTGGTCGTGTCCCGGAATGCCGATCTGACCGCGCTCGTCGGGAAGAACCGGCCGCTCCGACGTCTTTCCGAGCCGACCACGAAGTACGATCGGTCAATGACCGAAATGACCGAAACCACGCCCGGCTGGCTCGCTCCGGAAGAACTGGAGGCGACCCGCGCGCGGATGCCGATCCTCTACGTCGACGCCGTCCCCGTACGGGTCGACGAGACGGGAACGGTCACGCGCGTCGGCCTGCTGCTGCGCATCGGAGCGGACGGAGCGGTCAGCCGCGCCCTCGTCTCCGGCCGCGTGCTTCACCACGAGCGCGTCCGTGACGCGCTCATGCGGCACCTGGAGAAAGATCTCGGTCCGACGGCACTGCCCTGCATTCCCCCTTCCCCGCAGCCGTTCACCATCGCCGAGTACTTTCCGACCCACGGCGTCACGCCCTATCACGACCCCCGGCAGCACGCGGTCTCCCTCGCCTACGTCGTCCCCGTCACCGGTGACTGCCGTCCCCGGCAGGACGCCCTCGACCTCGTCTGGTTCACCCCCGAGGAGGCCTCGTCACCGGTGGTGCAGCAGGAGATGCTCGGCGGACAGGGCATCCTGCTGAAGCAGGCCCTCGCCCACGTCGGCTGCCTTTCCTGACCATCGCACGACCTGGGGAAACGACCGGTCGTCGTACCCGGGCCGGTGCCGCACGCGTCGGCTGCCTTTCCCGACCGTTCGCCCTCGCGATATACGGCCATGATCTTTTTCTTGGGCTGTGGCGGTCTGGGTCATGACGGTCTGGGTATGAGGGCTTCACCGACGCCTACGGGTGGCCCTCGCCGAGCCGGCTTTCCCGGGACAGGAAGCGATGGATGCGTTTTCATGCGGATTTACACATTCACTCGAAATACGCGCGGGCCTGCAGCAAAGACAGCGACCTGGAGCACCTGACGTGGTGGGCGCGGCGCAAGGGCGTCGCGTTGATGGGCACCGGTGACTTCACGCATCCGGCGTGGTTCGAGCATTTACGCGAGAACCTCGTACCGGCGGAGCCTGGGCTGTTCCGGCCGCGTGAGGAGATCGCCCCAGAGGCCCTCGGGCCGCTGCCCGCCGGTGTCGCCCCCGGCGAGGTGCGGTTCATGCTGTCCACGGAGATCTCCACGATCTACCGGCGCGGCGAGCACACCCGCAAGATCCACCACCTGGTCTACATGCCGGGCTTCGACGAGGCCGCGACGTTCAACGACAGGCTCGACCGGATCGGCGACCTGAGCTCGGACGGGCGGCCCATCCTCGGCCTCGACTCCCGCGCCCTGCTGGAGATCACCCTGAGCAGCGGTGACGGCGCCTACCTGGTGCCCGCCCACGTCTGGACGCCGTGGTTCGGCGTCTTCGGCTCGAAGTCGGGCTTCGACACGATCGAGGAGTGCTACGGCGAGCTCTCCGGCCACATCTTCGCGCTGGAGACCGGCCTGTCCAGCGACCCGGCCATGAACTGGCGGGTCTCCGCCCTCGACCGCTACCGGCTGGTCAGCCACTCCGACGCCCACTCGCCGCCCATGGTCGGCCGCGAGACCACGGTGTTCGAGACCGACCTCGACTACTTCGCCGTCCTGCGGGCGCTCCAGACCGGGACCGGATACGCGGGAACGACCGAGTTCTTCCCCGAGGAGGGCAGGTACCACGTCGACGGGCACCGCAAGTGCGACGTCCGGATGGGCCCCGAGGAGACACGCGGGCGCGACGGGATCTGCCCCGTGTGCGGGAAGCCGCTCACGGTGGGCGTGCTGAACCGGGTCCAGGAGCTGGCCGACCGGCCCGACGGCTTCCGGCCCGAGGGCGTCGCGGGCTTCCGCAACCTCGTACCGCTGCCGGAGATCATGGGCGAGATCCTCGACGTGGGGTCGAAGAGCAAGAAGGTCCTCAGGGAGGTCGACAGGCTCACCGCTGCGCTGGGACCCGAGCTGAGGATCCTGGAGGACGTGCCGGTCGAGGACATCGCGGACCTCTCACCGCCGCTCGCGGAGGCCGTCGGGCGGCTGCGCCGCGGCGAGGTGATCAGGGAACCCGGGTACGACGGCACGTACGGTGTGATCCGGCTCTTCGAACCGGGCGAGCTGGAGCGGGCGCGCGAGGAAACCGCCCCGACGCTTTTCTAGCCCCGCTCCCCCGACCTCGCCTTCCAGGCACCGCCGACCGCGACCTCCCTTCGGTCCCGGTCTCCGTCGACCGCGCTCCCCGGTTCCGTCCGCGCGGTCTTCCCGGACTCCGGTCACCTCAGCGCGCTCATCCTCGCGAGGGCGGCGGCGAAAAAAGAGCGCGGAGCCTGCGCGGCCACCACGAACGCGTCGGCCGCGGTGTCCACGTCGGTGAGGCGGGGCATCAGGGCGACGCTCAACCCGGCCTCCTCCAGCCTCCGCAGCTGGACCTCTCCTGCGGTCGGCTCCGACACCGGTACGCCGAGCAGGAGGGCGGGGTGGGGAGCGCGTAGCCCGAGCAGCCAGAACCCGCCGTCCGTCGCCGGGCCGAACACCGCGTCGTAGGCGCTGAGCATGGACAGGGCGTAGGCGAGCATGTCCGGGGTGACCTGCGGGGTGTCGGCGCCGATGAGCACGACCGGCACGGGCAGGAGCCGATGGGCGTCGTCGAAGGCCGCGGCGAGCCGCTCGTCCGGCGCGTCCCCGCGCTGCGGCAGCACCGTGAACCCGTGGGGAAGCCAGGGTCCGGGGACGCCGTCGAGCGCGATCATCCTCCTGTCGACGGGAACGCGGGCGACCGCGCGCAGCGTGTCCTCAAGGGCGGCGGCGGCGAGCGCGGCCGCCTCACGCGCGGTGAAGGGCGGGATCAGCCGGGACTTCACCTTTCCCGGCACCGGCTCCCTCGCGATCACCACGACCTGTCCCTCGGGCGGCCCGCCCTGGGACGGTACGCGCCGCGACGGCTCACCCCAGGCTCGTCGGTTCCTGGACGCCTCGCCATGAGGTGTCCCGTCCCGGGCACGTTCGGCCCAGATGTCCCGGGGGGCCCGGGTGTGAGGGAAAGGGCCGGTGCCGTACCGCCCGTTCCCGGCACGGCTCATGCGTCCGCTCGATCGGCCATGACCCGGCGCGTCAGAACCGCCTCCCCGTACGGGCACTGCGGCACCACGTCGATCTTCATCGTTCGACGTTAAGGCCGGTGGACGGGCTCCCTCGTGAGGGAAAGGGCGTGCTTCCAATAAATGACCGGTTCAGGCCCACGATTGGAGAATGTTTGGGAATTCCGGCGCGGATACCCCCACTCGCCACGCTCACGAACCACCGTCGCACCCCCGGGCTCTCTCAGGAACGCGTTCGGGACAACTCCCTACATGCTCTCTGTGAACGTCCGGGAGTTGCTCTCACTGCTCTGGTAGCTCTGGTAGCCCGGCCCCCACGTCCAGATTTCCGTACGATCGCCGTTTTTGACGATCTTCTTCCCGAAGAGCGAGCATTCGCTCGCCATGGCAGGCGTGGGCGGGATGAGGGCGGCGGACGCGACCGGCGCGGCGAGCACCACCGTGGAGGCTGCGAGGGCGGCGAGGACGATGACAGTGATACAGCGGGCAACGGGCATGGGTTCTCCCATGACGTGCGGATGATCCGACGGAGATATCGCCTTTTTTCAGGAAAGGCGAACCACGCCGACCATCAAGATTCACACCGAGTCGCATTCGGATCATCCCGCTTTGTCCACCACTTGGAATCACACCTTCCACAACCAGGGGATAAATCATCTCAAATACGAAATTTCGGGCATTGAAAACGGATGAATTTTATCGCTTCTCGCAAAACACCTGCATCACCCAGCACTGGCGTATAGCCTCGCGAAGTCTCAACACGCAGAAAAGGAAGTGGCGTGGCAGGATCATGGGCGGAGCTGCCGACGGGACGCGTCGTGCGCGTTCACGGCGCGGACACCGACGCCATCGCCCTTTCGATCGACCCGCTTCCCGACGACGCGCCGGCGATTGTCACCTACCACGCGGGTGACACGCGATCCGCGGGGGAAACGGTCTCCTCGGTACTGCGTGAGCTGGAAAAAGCCGCCGTCGGCCTTTTCCCCGCCTGGCTGCCCGGCGCCGAGGGCATCGGCGGCCCCGGTGGCGCGGGCGGGCGTGCCGTACGCGTGCTCGCCCTACAGGCCGCGTCCGCGACCGAGCACTTCGGCCCCTTCCTCGCCGACCTCGCCGAGCGGGCGCTTCACGAGGTCGAACCTCCCACGCCACAAGGGGCGTCCCGGGAGGCACTCCGAGCGTCGCGGGAGGCGGCGACTCGGGAGGCACTCCGAGGGGCGTCGCGGGCCGCTCGGGAAGCGCTACGAGGGGCCTCTCGCGAGGCGAGAGCGCGGCGCCCCTCCAGATTCACGGCCGAGATGCGAGCCGCCGGCCTCGGGCGAGTGATCGCCGCCAGCTTCGGCCGGTCCCGCGCGGCCGTCCTCGTACACGTGCCCGCAGACCTCTCTCTCTCGGCGGAGGAGGCGCTCGTCGCGGGATGCGAATGGCTCGCCCACCACGGTGACCTGGGAGTCTGGCTGATCGGCGCCCCCCTGGCCACCGTGGACCGGATCGCCGTGACGCCCCTGCGACTGCCGGCCGAGGTGACGGACCTCCTCCGCGGCCTACCGGAACCGGCGGAGCCCCAGCCCGAGGCCCGTACGGCGCACACGGTCACCTACCCGGCGTTGGCGGGAAGGCCGCACCCGGCGAGCGTCGCCGAGCGGACGCTGGAGACCGCGCTCGCCACGTGCGACTGGGCGACGGGACGCGCGTGGAACCAGACCCACCGGCCGCACCCGCTCGTCAACCCCATCCGGGTGGACCTGCTCTGGCGGGACGAGCGGTGCGTGATCGAGATCGACGGCCCCGAGCACCACTCCCCGCGCGCATACGCGGCGGACAGGCAACGGGACGTACGACTCCAACTCGACGGCTACGCCGTGCTGCGCTTCACCAACGCGCAGGTCATCACCGATACGAAAACCGTGCTTCACCAGATAAGGCGATTTCTCCGGGACCGTCGCCCCGGAGCGTTGGAAGGATTAGAACATGCCCGATAAAGCACTTTCACTGCCGGAAATCGCCGCACTGCTGGTGTTGATGATCGAGGCGAGAGAGATCTCCAATCCGGAGCTCAAGGAGCTTCACGGCCTGACGTTCACCAAACAAGCGCGCGAGAAGTTGAACGACCTGAAGCTCGTGGAGAGCCGGAAGGGAAAGCGCGGCGCATTCTTCCACACGCTGACCGACGCCGGATGGGCCTGCCTGAACACCGAACTCCGCGCCGGGATCGTCGTCCCGAAGGGCTCAAGCTTGGAGAGGGCCGCGCTCCGCGCCGCCCTGCACATCCTGCAGGGCTTCATGAAGCTGACCGACCACAATCTCGCCGACGTCGTCGGGGGAAACTCGGCGGCTCCGGACGTCGAGCAACGCATTCGTGCCGCATACCGCGAACTGGCCGCCAAGCCGGACGCCTGGGTGAGCCTCACGAAGCTCCGCCCGCTCTTGGGCGAGGTACCGAGGGCGACGGTCGACGAGACCCTCATCCAGATGAACCGTATGAAGGACGTCAACATCGCCCCTGATGACGACCAGAAGATGCTTTCCAAAGAGGACAGGGACGCGGCGGTGACCATCGGCGAGCAGGAGAAGCACCTCCTCTGGATCGAGGCGTGATGAGGGACGAGGAGCGCAAGGCTCTGACGGAGCTCAAGCTCAGGCTGAACTCGGTGCTGACCATCGACGACGTGTGGAACACCTCGCCGTTCCACGTGAAGGGCCTGCACCGCCACACCGGCCAGCTCCTGCTCGACGGGCTGGGCGAGGCCGGGGAGAGCCGGGGCCCGAGCCCGATCGGCGTGGTCGTCCAGGGCCAGCGGGGCACGGGTAAGACGCACCTGCTGGGCTGGGCGCGCGCCCGGGTCCTGAAGGAGGGCGGATACTTCTTCCTGGTGAGCCTGCTGGACGCCAGGAGCTTCTGGGAGAGCGTCGTGGTGTCGATGCTCGACAGCCTCTCCCGCAAGGTCAGGGAGGATGACGGGGCGAGCCAGCTCGGTGTCTTTCTGGAGCGCCTGTCGGAACTGGTCGAGGTCCCCCGGATGGTGCGGCGCGCGGTGACCGGGAACACGACGCTGACGAGGGAGGCCCTCGACGCCTTCGTCGAGGCGCTGCACCGCTTCGACGGACAGCTGTGCCGGGACACCCAGAACACCGTACGGGCGCTCGTCCTGCTCGCCTCCGGCGGCCTCGCCACACAGGACATCGGAACCTCCTACCTCTCCTCCATTCCCGAGGAAGAGCCGGGCGAGCGCGCCCCGTGGGGCATCCGGCGGGGTGAGAAGACACCGCAGGAGATCGTGCGGGACATCTCGCGGCTCATGGCGCTCACCGGCCCCACCGTGATCGCGGTCGACCAGATCGACATGCTCATCGCGCAGTCATCGCTCATCGACGTCAACGACTCGGAACAGGACTGGCGCCAAGCCCTCGTCATCGAGCAGGTGGCGGGTGGTCTGATGGCACTGCGGGAGGTCACTCGCAGGACACTCACGGTCGTCTCCTGCCTCCCGAAGACCTGGATCCTCATCGAGAGGCTCGCGACCGGCACCGTTCAGGATCGGTTCAGGAAGACGGTCCAGCTCATGACCATTCCCAACGCCAAGGTGGGCTGCGAGCTGGTCGAGCGGCGGTTCGCCCCGCCGTTCCGAGGGGTCGACTTCACGCTGCCCTATCCGACGTGGCCGGTGCGGCCGTCCGCGTTCGAGGACGCACCCGACTTCACCCCACGGCAGTTGCTGAAGGTCGTCGACCGGCACCTCCACTCCTGCCTGGTCGACGGCGAGATCAGGGAGCTGGAGAGCCTCAACTCCCGCCCCGCCCCGGATCCGACCTCCCTCCCCGACCCCCCTGTCTCCCCTCAGGAGTTCGCGGCACTGGACGCCCGCTTCGCCGTACTGCGGGACAGGGCGGACATGACCTCGGCGACCAGTCCCTCGACCGAGGACATGACGATGCCCGCGCTGCTCTCGGCCGGACTCAGCGCCTGGATCGCCGAACAGGGCGACGCGGGACGCCTGTTCAGCCAGGACCCCCCGCCGAGTTCGAAGCCTCCCCTGCACGCGCGTCTGCGGCGCAGCCTGGACGAGACCACCGAGGACGAGGCGCACTGGTGCTTCCGTGCGATCGCCACCAAGCACGCCAACGCCGCGCTGGTCCGCCTGCGCAACGCCTCGGTGGCGGCGGGCTTGGACGCCGGGGTTCCGAAGCGGAAACTGTTCGTACTGCGGAACGCGGAGTGGGCGAAGGGGCCGCGCACCCGGGAGGTTCTCGCGGAGTTCGAGCGGGCGGGCGGCAGGGTGCTCCGCGTGGACGACGAGGACCTCAGGATCCTCACGGCGCTCCGTGACCTGTTCGTCGAGGACCCCGCGAACCTGCAGGCCTGGCTCGTCTCACGGAAGCCCAGCGGTGACGTCAAGCTGTTCAGCGAGGCGCTGGGTGACGGGTGGACCGTTCCCGGCGAGCCTTCGGGCCCCGAGCCGCCCTCTCCCGTCGCCTCCGACGAGCCGTCCGGCCGGGCCACTCTCGAAGATGCCGAGGTGGCGGGGCACGCCACCGTACTCGCCGAGCCCGGAAACACCGCCGCCGGAGGGCACCCCGGCCGGGTCGCTTCCTCGCCGCTTTCCTCCCCCGCGGCGAGACCCGCTGTGAGGCCCGACGCGGAATCCGACGCGAGCCCTCACACGAGACCCGCGAACCACACGGCCCCTCGTACGGGAACCGGCACGGAATCCAACGCGAGCCCTCGTACGAGACCCGACGCGAACCGCGCGCCTTCCGTCACCCTCGGCAGGGCGACGGCCGACGGCGCCCCCCTTGAGCTCGACCTGGAATCGCTCAGGAAACACACCGCGATCTTCGCCGGGTCCGGGTCGGGGAAGACCGTGCTCATTCGCGGCCTGATCGAGAGGTGCGCGCTTCAGGGCGTGTCGGCCATCGTGCTCGATCCCAACAACGACCTGGCACGTCTGGGAGACCCCTGGCCGTACCCGCCGACACACTGGGACGCCGATGCCCCCGCGAAGGCCGAGAGGTATCTCGCCGACACCGATGTCGTGATCTGGACGCCGCGTCGCAGCGCGGGACGTCCCCTCAGCTTCCAGCCCCTGCCCGACTTCGCGAGCGTCGTCGACAATCCCGACGAGTTCACCGAGGCCGTGGAGGTGGCCGTCGCGTCCATCGTGCCGCGAGTCAAACTGGACGCGAGAACGACCAAGGCCCAGCTCGGGCAGGCGGTGCTCAGGGAGACGCTCAGACACTACGGAAGGCAGGGGGCGAGCAGCCTCAGAGGGCTCATCGCGATGCTGTCGGCACTGCCGGACGGGGTGAGCGAGCTCGACAACGCGGAGAGGATCGCGGCCGAGCTGGCCCAGAACCTGACCGCGGCCATGGTGAACGACCCGATGTTCGGCGGTGAGGGTACGCCGGTGGATGCCGGGCTCCTGCTCACCCCTCCCCCGGGAAAGAGGGCACGCGTCTCGGTGATCAGCCTTGTCGGGCTGCAGTCGGACCACCAGCGGCAGAGCTTCGTGAACCAACTGCAGATGGCCCTGTTCGCCTGGATCAAGAAGAACCCGGCCGGTGACCGGCCGCTGGGCGGGCTGTTCGTGATGGACGAGGCCCAGACGTTCGCGCCGTCAGGCGTGATGACGCCCTGCACGCACAGCACGCTCGCGCTCGCCTCCCAGGCCCGCAAGTACGGGCTCGGTCTCGTGTTCGCGACCCAGGCACCCAAGGGACTGCACAACCGGATTCCCGGTAACGCCGCGACCCAGTTCTTCGGCCTGCTGAACAGCCCGATCCAGATCTCCGCCGCGAGGGAGATGGCCCAGGCCAAGGGGAGCGACGTCACCGACATCTCGCGGCTGCGGACGGGTCAGTTCTACGCGGCCTCCGAGGGCGCGGCGTTCGTGAAGGTGCAGGTCCCCATGTGCCTGAGCCACCATCCGAAAGATCCGCTCAGCACCGAGGAGGTCATCGCGAGGGCGGGGAGGCCGGTGGCGGACTTCCGCTGACCTCGCCGATCGAGCGCAGGACGGCGTCGGGGACGACGAGGTCGGCGCGGAAGCGGGTGGTGGCGATGAGGTCGGCGTTGCGCTGGTCGGTGCCCAGCGCCCAGGCCGCGGCGGCCTCGGGATCCTTGCCGAAGCGCTCGTGCCGGGCGACGAGGCGGCGTACGCGCTCGTCCGGGTCGAGGTCGCAGTACCAGACCTCGTGGAGCCACGATCGCACGCGTGCCCAGTCGCCCCGGTCCAGCAGCAGGTAGTTCCCCTCGGTGACGACGAGCCTGGCGGCCCGAGGGACCGGGATGCTTCCCGCGATCGGCTGCTCCAGGTCACGCTCGAACGCGGGCACGTAGACCATGTCGTCCTCGTCCTCGCGCAGGCGGCGGAGGAGCGCGGCGTATCCGGCGGCGTCGAAGGTGTCGGGCGCGCCCTTGCGCTCGCGGCGCCCGAGCCGGTCGAGCTCGACGTCGGCGAGGTGGAAGCCGTCCATCGGCACGTACGCCACCCACTCCCGCTCCGGCAGTCCCTCCGGAGGCACCGAGCGCAGCAGGCCGACCAGGTGCTCGGCGAGGGTGGTCTTGCCCGCCCCCGGGCTCCCGGTGACGCCGAGCAGCGCCCGCCGCCCCTCCCGTACGAGGGAGCGCGCCCTGTCCACCAGGTCGTCGAGGGAGCTCATCGGGTCAGGCCCACACGGAGCGGGTCGTCCTCGGCCGAAACCGTCGAAGTGCTCGTCACGTGAACGAACGTAGCCGAGCCGCCCGCCGGCATCCAGCGCGGCCCGTACGTCCCGACGGCGCTGCAACAATTCCGGTCCCTGCGCCGTCTAGGCCGTAACGACGCAGAAAGGACGACAGTTGGACGACGAACCCGGCTTTGACGACTTCGTGGTCGAACGAGGCGAGGCGCTGCTCCGCTACGCGTATGTCCTGACCGGCAACCCCCACGACGCCGCCGACCTCACGCAGGAGGCGCTGACCCGATTACGCGCCGCCTGGCCGAGGGTGCGGCACAAGACCGACGCGCTCAGCTACGCCCGGACGACGATGGCGCGGCTGCACATCAGCATCTGGCGTCGACGCAGGCGCGAGCACCTCACCGGGGAGCCGCCCGAGCAGACCTGGAAGGCGGTCTTCCCGTCCGACGAGGATCAGGGGCTCTGGCGAGAGTTGGCCGCGCTGCCCCGCAGACAGCGCGCCGTGCTGGTGCTCCGCTACTACGAGCAGCTGACCGACGCCGAGATCGCCGAGGTGCTCCGCATCTCCCAGGGGACCGTGCGCAGCCAGGTCTCCCGGGGCCTGGACAAGCTGCGATCCGCCATCTCCACCTCACCGAAGGCCTACGGGGGCACGCGATGACCGAGATCGAAGACAAGTTGAGCCGCGTCCTGTCCGTAGCGGCGGAGCAGGTGCCCGAGCAGGCGCGGATCAGACTGTCCGCGGCGGTCGGGGAACGCCGTCGGCCTCGGCGAGCACCCGCCGCACTGCTCGCGGCGGCGGCCGTGATCGTGGTGGTCGGTGGGGCGGGTACGGCGGTGCGAACCCTGGGCACCTCGGCCGCACCCCAGCCCGCGGTGAACGCCACAGGCACGCAGAAATCCACGCCACCGCCGGCCCCGGTGCCGAAGGAGAAGCTGCCACCGCCCATCGAGCGGGTATGGCCGCAGGCCCTGCACAAGATCCCGGCCAGGCTGCCCGACGGCCGCGTCTACTATCCGCAGTTGCTTCTCGACGATCGGACGCTGCTTGTCAGGTCGGGAGCGAGCGGCGGGAAGAAGCAGTTCCTGTGGAGCTATGACCTGGAGAGCGGAAGGCCTCGACGGATCGCCGAGATCCCAACCCGGAATTCGATGACCTTCGTCGACGACGTCACAGCGAGTGGCGGGAACATCGCCTGGTGGACATGGTACAAGGAGCCGGGCAGGCAGCGGGTCGCCCAAATTTGGACGGTGCCCGTCGGCGGCGGCACCCCTCGGAAGGTGACCGATCTCCCGCCGAAGAAGGTCCGGGCGATGGAGGTTGTGGGCCGGGACGTGGTCTTCTCCAACGAGAGCGGAGTGTACCGGGTGCCACTGCGCGGCGGCGAGCCGCGGGCGGTGCCGAGGACCGCGGGACAGCACCTCCTGCGGTGGCCCTGGGTGGGCCGCGACATCCCTCGGGATACCGCCACGTGGAACGACTCGGCCATGCTGACGCGATTCGGCGAGCTGTTCAATGTCGAGACGGGGGAGCGGCGGGGCGCCGTGGTCAAGCCCCACGAGAACTTCGTCAGCTGCGGCATCAACCGGTGTTACGGCCAGAGCCTGCCTGTGGGGTCCGAACCACGCAAATTCGTTCGCGACCGCGATGGTTCCCGGGAGCGGACGTTGCCCTTTGATGTCCAGATAGACGATCCCGGTTTGGAGCGGTTCTACAAGAGGATGCCCATTGACGGCGGTGTTTTCCTCTACGACCTGGCCACCGGCACCTCCGCCGACCTGGGCGTACGACGGAACAAGCAGAAAACGACGACCGTCCCCGACGGCGGCTTCGACCGGCTGATGGCCTATCGGGTCGGCGAGGAGATGTACGTCGTGGACCTGGCGGCCATCAGGTAGCGGAGGGGCCGGGGCTTATGCCCGCCCCGGCGCCTTCGGGGAACACTCCTCACCGCGAGAACAGCCGGCCTCTCCCCCTGAAGCAACCCGGGGAAGACCGGCCGGTCCGAGGTGTACGGATCATCGTCTGGGCCGAAGACGGAGGCGTGGTCAGAGCGGCGGCGCGGAGGCGGCGCGGAGGGCGGAGAGGACGAGTTCGCTCGCCTCGCGGCCGGCCTTCAGCATCTCCTCCGCCGAGGCACCGTTGCTCATGCTGACGATGGCGGCAAGCTTGCCCCCGCCGATCACCGCGCCGACGACCGCCGACGCCTCGACGAGGCTCAGTTCCTCCGGGCATGCCCGGTGCAGGGCCTCGGCGAGCTCCCGCTGGCTCTCGAAGAGAAGCAGCAGGCCGCGTGCCCGCAGCGAGGGGACGGTCATGACGAGGTGGTTGATCGGGCCTATCTCGCCCTGGAGCCGCTCGTCGAGGGTGATCGCGGAGAAGCCGGAGTCGACGGCGCGGGTGAGGAGGTCGATCGCCCGGTCTCCAGGACGGGGCTCCGCGACCACCCGCAGCACGCGCTCGACTCCGTCGCGCGAGTTGCAGAAGATCACGTCCTCCTTGCTCGCGAAGTAGCTGAAGAAGGTGCGCGTCGAGACGTCGGCGGCCGCGGCGATCTCCGAGACGGTGGTCTGCTCGTAGCCCTTGTCCATGAAGAGCTCCAGCGCGGCGGCGATGAGCGCGTGCCGGGTGCGCAGTTTCTTGCGTTCGCGCAAACCCAGAACCTCACACATGCGGGCAGTTTAGTACATCAGACCATACTTTGCACCTGTTGAAATTTTGCACTTGATGTAGTTTTCTGGATGGGACGAAGCACGTCACCGCAAAGGAGCGTGAGATGGCACAGTCCCAACCGGAAGCCCAGGCCCACCAGGAAGCCGTCACCTTCCCCTTCGGACGTCCCAGCCCCTTCGAACCGCCCGAGCGCCTGACCTCGTTACGCGAGGAGGGGCCCATCACCCCGATGGTCTACCCGGACGGCGCGACGGGCTGGCTCGTGACCGGCTACTCCGCCGTACGGTCGATCCTGGCCGACCCCCGCTTCAGCTCCCGGCGCGAGCTGCTGCACGTCCCCGTGCCCTTCCCGCTGATGCAGGAGATGCGCCGGCCGGCCGACCCCGGCATGTTCATCCGGATGGACCCACCCGACCACACCCGCTACCGCAAGCCGCTCACCGCGCAGTTCACGGTGCGGCGGATGAAGCAGCTGGAGCCGAGGATCCGCGAGATCACCGAGGAGCGGCTCGACGCGATGGAGAAGGCCGGGCCTCCCCAGGACCTGGTGAAGGAGTTCGCGCTGCCCATCCCCTCCCTGGTGATCTGCGAGCTGCTCGGCGTCCCGTACGCCGACCGCGACGAGTTCCAGCGGTCCACCGCGGTGCTGCTGAACCTGGAGTCCTCCGTCGAGGACATCCGCGCGACGATCGTAGGCTTCAGCGCGTTCTTCGCCCGGCTCATCGAGGCCAAGCGGGCCGACCCCACCGACGACCTGCTCAGCGGGCTGATCGCGGGCGGCGAGCTGACCGACGAGGAGCTGGGCAACGTCGGGTTCCTGCTGCTCGTCGCCGGACACGAGACGACGGCGAACATGCTCGGCCTGGGCACGTTCGCCCTGCTCCAGCACCCCGACCAGCTCGCCGCGCTGCGCGCCGACCCCTCGCTGATCGACAACACGGTCGAGGAGCTGCTGCGCTATCTCGGGATCATCCACGTCGGCCCGCTCCGCGCGGCCCTGGAGGACGTCGAGATCGAGGGGCGGCTCATCAAGGCGGGAGACCCGGTGACCCTCTCACTCGTGGCCGCCAACCGCGACCCCGCGCGCTTCTCCGACCCCGAGCACCTGGACATCACCAACTCCGCGACCGGGCACCTCACGTTCGGCCACGGGCTGCACCAGTGTCTCGGCCAGCAGCTCGCCCGCGTGGAGATGCGCACCGCGTTCCCGATGCTGTTCGACCGCTTCCCCGGGCTGCGCCTCGCCGTACCCGCGGAGGAGGTCCCCATGCGCGAGAAGATGTCCATCTACGGTGTACGGGAGCTGCCGGTCAGATGGTAGGAGACGGAATGAAGGTCACCACGGACGTGGCGCGGTGTATCGGAGCGGGCATGTGCGTGCTCACCGCGCCCGAGGTCTTCGACCAGAGTGAGGACGAGGGCACCGTCGTGCTTCTCGACGAGACGCCCGCGCCCGAGCTGCACGCGGCCGTCCGCCGGGCCGTGCAGCTGTGCCCCTCGGGCGCGATCTCGGTGAGCGATCCGGAGGGCTGAGGCTAAGCGGACCGGTCGGCCCTGAACGGGAGGGCTGAGGTTCCCCCGGGCCGGTCGGTCCTGAAGTAGTGGCCCTTCTCCAGGTCCTCGATCAGGCCCGGCTGGGTCGGCTGCCATCCCAGCAGTTCGCGGGTGACTTCGCCGGAGGCGGGGTTGTCGGTGGCGAGGAACCACGACAGCCAGCCGAAGTGCCCGGCCGCGTCGTCGACGGAGACGGAGCGGGTCGGCAGGTCGAGGTGGCGGCCGATGACCTCTGCGATCGAGCGGAGCGGCACGCCCTGTTCGGCGACCGCGTGCAGGACCGATCCGGGCGGCGCGCCCTCCAGGGCGAGCCGGAACAGGTGCGCGGCGTCGACGCGGTGCGTGGCCGGCCAGTGCTGGAAGCCGTCGCCGATGTAGCCGGAGAAACCCTTGTCACGGGCGATGCCGACCAGGGCAGCCACGAACCCGTAGTCGCCCTCGCCGTGCACGGTCGGCGGAAGTCGTACGACGGACGAGCGGATGTTCCGGTCGGCGAGGGCGAGGGTGAGGTGTGCGGTGCCCATCCGGGTCCGCGGGCCGCTGGCCAGGTCCGCGGGCAACGCCTCGGAGGTGAGTCCGTCCTCTTCCGTGCTCATACGGCCCGGGGTGAGCCCGACCACCCCGGAGGCGAGCAGGAACGGCCTGGCGGAACCGGCGAGCGCCTCCCCGAACGTCTCTACGACGCGGCGGTCCGCGTCGGCGGCGGTCTGGAAGTCTCCCGCGAAGGCGATCTCGTGCTTGAACGCGAGGTGGACCACCCCGTCCGAGGCGGCGGCCGCGTCGCGCAGGACGTCGAGGTCGTCGAGCGTGCCGCGGACCACCTCGGCCCCGGCCCTGGTGAGGGCTGCGGCCGAGGCGTCCGAACGGCCGAGCCCCACGACCTGGTGACCCGCGTCGATGAGTTCGGGGACGAGTGCGGAGCCGATCCATCCGGATGCTCCGGTGACGAAAACGCGCATGAGTCATGCCTCCCGCTCGGGTCGGTCGCCCTCGCGCGGAGAAGGCGCGTTGGACGACCGAGTAATGTCAGTCACTGCCATCACACCGTAGCAACCGATGTCAGTCGCTGTCATCACATGGTGGCAAACAATGTCAGCGACTGTCATCACGCGGCGCCGACCGATGTCAGCCACTGCCATCGGGTACACTGCCCGACATGGGGAGATGGGAGCCGAACGCACGATCTCGGCTCGAACAGGCGGCGCTGGATCTCTACCTTGAGCGCGGCTTCGAACGGACCTCGGTCGCGGAGATCGCCCAGCGGGCGGGGCTGACCGAGCGGACGTTCTTCCGCCACTACGCGGACAAGCGCGAAGTGCTGTTCTCGTGTCCGAGCCTGCTGCAGCAGCTTTTCACGGACGCGGCCACCCAGGCCCCCGAGTCCGCCACCCCGATAGAAGCCGTGGCGGCGGCCATCGAAGCCACCGCGGCCGTGCTACAGGAACGTCGGGAGTACACCCTCCGCCGCCAGACCGTCATCGCCGCCAGCGCCGAGCTGCAGGAACGCGAGCTGATCAAACTCGCCTCACTGTCGACCACACTCGCCGACGCGCTGCGGCAACGCGGAGTCGAGGACGCCTGCGCGAACCTCGCCGCGGAGGCGGGCATCGCCGTCTTCAAGATCGCGACTCGCCTCTGGGTCGAGCAGTCCGGCCAGGGAGATCTCTCCCAGTTCATCAGGGAGTCGTTCGAAGGACTCAGAGCGGTGACCGCGGGCACCTGACCCGCGAGACCCGACCGGCTCGGATTCCCGGCGCTCGACGTTCCCCTTGGTCAGGTGCCCGCGTTCTCCCGCTCAGGTGCCGACGTAGGCCGCGAGGTGTTCGCCGGTGAGGGTGGAGCGGGTGGCGACGAGGTCGGCGGGGGTGCCCTCGAAGACGATCCGGCCGCCGTCGTGACCGGCACCCGGACCGAGGTCGATGATCCAGTCGGCGTGCGCCATCACCGCCTGGTGGTGCTCGATGACGATGACCGACTTGCCGGAGTCGACGAGCCGGTCCAGCAGGCCGAGCAGCTGCTCGACGTCGGCGAGGTGCAGGCCGGTGGTCGGCTCGTCGAGGACGTAGACGCCGCCCTTCTCCGCCATGTGGGTGGCGAGCTTGAGCCGCTGCCGCTCGCCGCCGGACAGCGTGGTGAGCGGCTGGCCGAGGCTGAGGTAGCCGAGCCCGACGTCGGCGAGCCTACCGAGGATCGCGTGCGCGGCCGGGGTGCGCGCCTCGCCCGCGCCGAAGAACTCCTCGGCCTCGATCACCGACATCGCGAGCACCTCGCTGATGTCGCGACCGCCGAAGCGGTATTCCAGCACCGACGCCTGGAACCGCTTCCCCTCGCACTCCTCGCAGACGGTGGCGACACCCGCCATCATCGCCAGGTCGGTGTAGATGACGCCCGCGCCGTTGCAGCCGGGGCAGGCGCCCTCGGAGTTCGCACTGAACAGCGCCGGCTTCACGCCGTTCGCCTTCGCGAACGCCTTGCGGATCGGTTCGAGCAGTCCGGTGTACGTCGCCGGGTTGCTGCGCCGCGAGCCCTTGATCGCGCTCTGGTCGACCGAGACCACCCCCGCGCGGGCGGGGATCGACCCGTGGATGAGCGAGCTCTTGCCGGACCCCGCGACGCCGGTGACGACGACGAGCACCCCGAGCGGGATGTCCACGTCGACGTTCTGCAGGTTGTGACGGTCGGCGCCGCGGATCTCCAGCGTGCCCTTGGGCGTCCGCACCGTCTCCTTGAGCGTGGATCGGTCGTCGAAGTGGCGGCCGGTGATGGTGCCGCCGGTCCGCAGCCCCTCGACGGTGCCCTCGAAGCAGACGGTGCCTCCCTCCGTACCGGCTCCGGGGCCGAGGTCGACGACGTGGTCGGCGATCACGATCGTCTCCGGCTTGTGCTCCACGACGAGGACCGTGTTGCCCTTGTCCCGAAGCCGCAGCAGCAGGTTGTTCATCCGCTGGATGTCGTGGGGGTGCAGGCCGATGGTGGGCTCGTCGAAGACGTAGGTGACGTCGGTGAGCGAGGAGCCGAGGTGACGGATCATCTTGACGCGCTGGGCCTCACCGCCCGACAGCGTGCCCGCGGGCCGGTCGAGCGAGAGGTAGCCCAGCCCGATCTCCACGAACGAGTCGAGGGTGTGCGCCAGCGTGCCGAGCAGCGGAGCCACCGAGGGCTCGTCCAGGCCGCGCACCCATCCGGCCAGGTCGCTGATCTGCATCGCGCACGCGTCGGCGATGCTGACCCCGCCGATGCGTGAGGACCTCGCCGCCTCGCTGAGCCGGGTGCCGTCGCACTCGGGGCAGGTGGTGAAGGTGACCGCCCGGTCCACGAACGCCCGGACGTGCGGCTGCATCCCCTCCCGGTCCTTGGACAGGAACGACTTCTGGATCTTCGGGATCAGTCCCTCGTAGGTGAGGTTGACGCCGTCGACCTTCACCTTGACCGGCTCCCCGTAGAGGAAGTCGTGGAGTTCCTTCTTGGTGTAGTCGCGGATCGGCTTGTCCGGGTCGACGAACCCCGACTCGGCGTAGACCCGTACGGTCCAGAAGCTGTCCGACTTCCAGCCGGGGATGGTGAACGCGCCCTCGGCGAGCGACTTGGAGTCGTCGTAGAGCTGGGTGAGGTCGATGTCGGAGACCGCGCCCCGGCCCTCGCAGCGCACGCACATGCCGCCGATACGGGTGAAGGTCGCCTTCTCGGTCTTACGGGCACCGCGCTCGACCGTGATCGCACCGCTCGCCCGGACCGTGGCGATGTTGAAGGAGAACGCCTGGGGCGAGCCGATGTGCGGCTGCCCGAGCCGGCTGAAGAGGATGCGCAGCATCGCGTTCGCGTCGGTGGCGGTGCCGACCGTGGAGCGGGGGTCGGCGCCCATCCGCTGCTGGTCCACGATGATCGCGGTCGTCAGCCCTTCGAGGACGTCGACCTCGGGCCGCGCCTGCGTCGGCATGAAGCCCTGCACGAAGGCGCTGTAGGTCTCGTTGATCATCCGCTGCGACTCGGCGGCGATCGTACCGAAGACCAGAGAGCTCTTGCCCGAGCCGGAGACACCGGTGAACACCGTGAGCCGTCGCTTCGGGATCTCGACGCTCACGTCCTTGAGGTTGTTCACCCGCGCGCCGAGCACGCGGATCAGATCGTGGCTGTCGGCGGCGTGCGGCTCGGACGACCTCTCGGTCATACTCATCGGCTCTCCAACTGTCTGCGGGGGCGGCTGTGCGAGTTCTTGGCTGCGCCCCCCGGGGGGGATCAGCGCAGCTCCTGGATGCGGATCAGGTTGCCCGCGGGGTCGCGGACGGCGCAGTCTCGAACGCCGTACGGCTGCTCGGTCGGCTCCTGACTGATCTCGGCGCCGCCTGCACGCAACCGTTCGAAAATACTATCGAGATCGTCGGTGGAGAGAACAATACCGGCGTAGGTGCCCTTCGCCATCATCTCGACGATGGTGCGACGCTCGTCGTCGGTGATGCCGGGGTCGGCGACCGGCGGTTGCAGGACGATGGAGGTGCCCGGCTGTCCGGGGGGACCGACCGTGATCCAGCGCATCCCGGCGTATCCGGCGTCGTTGCGGACCTCGAAGCCGAGGGTGTCGCGGTAGAAGGCCAGGGAGGCGTCCGGGTCGTCGTGCGGGAGGAAACTCGCGTGAATGGTGATGCCCATGGCCTTCACGCTAGGTGCGGCTCGGGGGTGTGCGCTTCTCCGATCCTGACCGGTCGGGTCACCTGTCCGGCCAGGCAGGACGGTATCCCCGCCGTCGCCCGGCCGAATCCGCACGGAGATTTCGGCATCCCTCCCGGGGAGAGCGCAAAAATCTCATGCCCGCTCCGACTACTCATCGAAAGGACACACCTCAACGATCATCGGAGAACGAGATGAACCTTCCGCGTATCGGCGTCAGCCTGCCGCACTTCGGACCGTACGCGGGCCCGGACGCCGTCGTCGCCGTGGCACGGGCGACCGAGCGGCTCGGGTTCCACGCCGTGTCCGTCAGCGAACGGCTGCTCATGCCCGCCGCACCGGACTGGACCAACGACGCCGGTCTGCCCGAGTCCCATGTCTGGGACTCACTGGAGATCCTGACCTGGGCCGCCGCCCACACGGAGCGGATCCGGGTGAGCACCGGAATCGTCAACTCGATCTTCCAGTCGCCCGTCATCCTCGCCCGCAGGCTGGCCACCCTCGACCGGCTGTCCGGTGGCCGCCTGGACGCCGGTATCGGCCAGGGGGGCGGCACGATGGAACCGCCGTACTACATTCCCGAGGAGTTCGTCGCGGCGGGAGTGCCGGCCTCGCGCAGGGGCGCCGGGTTCGTCGAGCACATCGCCGCGATGCGGGCCTGCTGGGGGCCGGATCCCGTCGCGCATCACGGCCGGTACTACCGCATCCCGTCGTCCCTGGTCGGGCCGAAACCGTTCGGGGACACCATCCCGCTGTTCATCGGCGCGCTGGCCCGGCACACCATCGAACGGGCGGCGCGCGTCGGTGACGGCTTCATCGTCGTGGCCCTGGACTGGGAGGAGACCCGGACCAAGATCCAGTGGTACCGGGACGCGGGCGGCACCGGCACGGTCGTGGTGAACACGATCCAGGCCTACCCCGACACCCCGATCACCCCCGCCACGTTCACGGACGCCACGCTGAACGACCTCGAACGCGCCGCGAAAGCCGATGCGGACGAGATGCACCTCACCCTCAACCTCAAGCCCGTCTCCCCGGACGATCAGATCGAACTGCTGGAGGCCCTCGCCGGCAAGCTCGGCCTGCCCGCCTGACGAGGTGCCGGTGAACGCTTCGTCCCGCGTCCGCCGGACCGTCTCCTGGGGGTGCCCTCGCCGGGGCAGGGCACCACTCTTGGAAGGCGGCGCCCCCATGTCGGGCCGGTCGCCGGATCTCCTCCAGAGCGCTGCTCTTGCCGGGAACGACCGGCAGTGGTGCCCTCGCCACCCCTGACAAGGGCACCGCCACGGCGACCGGGATCATGACTCCCGGTCGCCCCCGGCCCCGCGAGCGATCCCAGAAGGTTCGCACCACCGCTCACGCTCGCGGGAGTCATCGGCGCGACGATCGCGAGACCGCCGCCGCGCCCGTTCGGGAGACGTACCGGAGCCCTCCACCACGGGCCGGACGGCCAGAGCCATCACGATCCCGTACATCTGGGCTTCGAGATCGTCGGCGGTGGCCCCCTGGAGGATCACCGGGCCGGGCACCGGCCAGGCCGCGATCGCGTAGAACAGCCGCGAGTGCGCGCCGTAGAAGACCGTCCAGTCCTTCCACTCACGATCCAGCCGCTCCGCCTCACCACGGGCACGGTGATCCCACGTACGCCGGGGAACAAGGGCGGGGGCCATACCGTCGCGGCCGTCACGGTGCCGCCCTCCGGTGGACGCGGGCCTGCGCCGGATCACGAGACCGCCTGCCCGCTCACCTGCCGAGCGGCACTCTCCTGCCGCTCGACCTCCTCCCGCAACTCGTCGAGAGTGTCGGCGTCGACCGTACGCGCCGCCCCGGCATCGAACTCCGCATCGGTGAACGGAACGACACGAGACGCCCACAACCGCCCCTTGTCACTGAGAATGACCCGCCAACCGGAAATCACCGGCTCAGGAGTCGTTGACTTACCATCGTCCATGGATCGGACCTCCATCCGATCAAGGACCCGCCCGGACGTCGCGAGCGCCGGGCGGGTCCGGCTTGTATGGGCAGGAGGGGTCTGACATGCGCCGCCGCACGGCGGCCTGGGTGGAACGTTCTTCGGGCGAGAACGCCGGGTGACCGGATGTCCTCTACCGGCCGGGCATCGGGTGTCTCCACGCCGAGGCGGCATGGCTGCGGGACCTGCCCCCCGAGACCGATGCACTCGCCGGGGAAGCGGTGTGCGCGCGGTGGGTGCGACCGCGCCGGTCTCGGACCGGCCGGGGCCACGCTGCACGGGCACCAGAGGAATCACCTCGACGGGGGCCTCGTCGGCTGCCGACTTGGAGACCGGCATAGGAAGACCGAGGCGACGGGCCTCCAGGCGCACCGCCATCAGCTCACCGGACGGCTGCGCGTATTCGTGATCGGCGGGTTGACCGGGACAACCGTGCGCGTACGGCGCGTGCCCGCAGACGGCACACCCCATCGGCAACGGTGCGACCTCGGCGAAACAGCCGCATCCACTCGGCGTGGCCCGGTCAAGAACCAGAGCGCTGGAAACGTTCACTGGCCGAGAGAACCTTCCTGGTCATGAGGGACAACAGCGGGCATGAGCACTCAAAGGCGACGCTGTATACTGGTTAATCGAGTTCGTATACGAACTTGCCCGACCGTGTACGCTCCTGTCAAGCCAAACTGAAATTCAGGAGGTAGACGTGACCGAAAGGCCACATGCCTATCTCCGTATTGCCGATCACCTGCGAGAACTGATCGTGTCGGGAGTGCTCGCCCCGGGAGCGAAACTGCCGACGCAACGGCTCCTTGCCGAGGAGCACGGGGTTTCCGACATCCTCATCAGGCGGGCGCTGGAGATCCTTCGCAACGAGGGCTTGGTCGAATCGCGCCAGGGCTCCGGAACGTACGTCCGGGAGCGTCTGCCCGTACGTCGCATCTGCATGGACCGCTACCTGATCGATGCGGGGCCGCAGGACAGTCCGCAGACGAGTTTCACACATGATGTCGGGATCACCTGGTCGCAGTACCGTCTCGACAAGGCTTACCGGATGATTCGAGCCGACGAGCGCCTGGCCGGCCTGTTCGGAGTCTCGACCGGAATCCGGGTCCTTGAACGCCGGTTCGTCTTCTACGCCTCGGGCAACCCGAGCCAGATGGCGCGCTCGTACCTGTTGGCCGCTGACGTGGAGGGCACGCCGGTCGCCAACCCGAGCAATGAGCCGTGGCCGGGCGGCAACATCGGTCAGCTGCGGACTCTCGGGATCGAGGTCGACAAGATCACCGAAGAGACCGCGACGCGTATGCCGACACCGGAAGAGACCGAGCTGCTCAGGATCGCGGCTGGAGTGCCGGTCTTCTCGATCACTCGGCTGATGTACTCAAAGAAGCGTGTCGTGGAGGTCGCGGATCCGATCGTCATCCCCGGCGACCGGGCCGTGCGGGTGGATCACATCGTGCTGTGAGAGGCAGCCCGCTTAGGGGTCCCAACAGGAAGGTAAGGCATCGCCAGCAGCCAATCGCGAGGGTCATGAAGACCTCGTGAATATCATCGCGCGCCTCCCTCTCAACGGATACGTAGTCGGCGAAACCAGCGCAGCGGGCGATCGTCTGCTCGCCCTCCATCGGTCCAGCCCAGTCAACTGGTCCGTTAGTTACGGAAGCACCTCGGCGCTATTCGCCTTCAAGACTCCGTAAAAATTTATACATCCCCGAAGATGGATTGTCATGTGGAAAAGATGTGCCATTTTGCACATGCCGTGCATCGAGGCGCTTGGCGTGCTCGGCCGCCTTCTTTCTTAGAGGCATATAGACTTCGGGGTTGATCCTCTTTCCTGATCGGCCGTCCAGCGAACGGGATCGACTGTCTGCGGAATTCGTGTCCATAAATGCACTGCAGTTGCTGTAGTGCAAGATCAGCCACAGCTCGAAACACGGGTTTGATATCGCAAGGTTTATCCCGTTCGACCTCGCTAGATCTATTGCCTGCGGCAGGTTCGGGTGATTTTTTGGCCACTCCACATCAAAAAGGCACCAACATTCATCGATTTCAGGATCGCTCTTGTACGCCATGGCCTTCTTGACCAAGGTGAGAGGCACGCCCTGTTCGGGATGGATCTCTATGCTCAGCGCTGTGTTTTCGGCTATGTGCGGAAGCCTCTTCAGGCCGTTTATGTAATCGGGTTCAGAGTTCTGCCCTTCACAAAAAACCATTATCGTGCGGAGCTCGGGCCGCTTTTCAGCGGTCCTCCTCAGTGACTTCCCGCCCCTTTGGCGCCTACTCGAAATCATCAGCCGATTAATCCAAGAGCGCGCAACAGGGCAGTCTGGTCCACTTGAGGTAGAGCGCCGAACCTGCCGTGGAGATAAGCATTCTCAAGGTTCTGCGATTTGCGCACACGCTCTCCGGAAAAATCGGCCAATGCGCCGAGGCGGGTGGAGCCGTCGGCTTGCTTTTCGGTCAGCCAGACTTCGTCTCGATTGAGGTGATTCAGAAGACTGGTGTCGTGAGACGTAAAGATCAATTGAGCACCGCGTGGATTGGTCACCGGACTACGGAAGATCCTTAGCAATTCCGCTGACAAGGTTGGGTGCAGGCTCGCGTCCAGCTCGTCGAACAGGACGACCGAACCCTGCCGTAGGGCAGTCAGAACTGGGCCGATCAGAGCGAACCACGTTCTCGTGCCCTCTGACTCGACATCTAAATCAAACGGGACGCTCTCCTCTGAGGTCTTATGTAGAAGTCGCACCCTGCGTTGAGTACGCACCTCCGAGTCGGAATAGATGACCTCTCGGCGATCGATGACCACGTCTTCGATGCCAAGGTCGGCCAGACGCAACAGCGCCAATGCTTGTTGGCGAACTCCAATAAATCTCCCGCCAAGTTCGTTGTCATCGAAAAGGGTCAGTTGGTTGCCCTCCTCTTCGAACCAGCGAATTGTTGAGCGATGGCTTGAGTTTCGATACGCTCCCGCCGGGAGGCGCGACTTGCTACGCCTGGGCATGTGACCAAGGTTCTGTATGCCTAGAAGCTCTCGCGTGAATTCCGACACCAGCGGTTCATCAAAACGTCGCGCGATCGAAAGTGCCAGAGTCCTGTGCGTGATAAGTTCGCGAGTGCCGGATAGGCCGCCAAGCCCTCTTTGCAGCTTCAGCTCCAACTCTTCTCGCTCAAATATTCTCCTGCGCTTTTTCTCTGGATAGTGAAACAAGCCTTCATAGATCACATGTTCGCGGTCCAACTCAAGTACATACTCAAAACGAACGCCATCGATTATGACTTCGACGCTGAACTCACTCGCAAGTGTACGACCATCACCAAAGGCGAATGGCTCAACCGGTATTTCGTCCTCCCAAAAACGAAAAGAAAAACTGACCGCATCGCACAACCAGGAGAGCGCTGCTACGACGTTTGACTTTCCAGAGGCATTTGGTCCATATATCGCCGCAATTGGTAGAAGGCTCTCTCCGAGCAGCGGTACGGGGCGCGCTTCTTCGCGATCTCGATCGATTGCGACCATCGAAAGATCGACTGGCCCTCGGATGGAGCGATGGTTCGTGGCTCCGAATCTGATCAACACGATCTCACCATACATGCACTCCAACTGCTGACACAGGGCCTACGCCGTAAGTTTAAGACGAAATCAGTCCTCTGTCTGCAGCACTCCTGCATGCACGTGCCTGCGTTGATACGCCCCGCGATGATCGCCACGCCGAGATCGAGGTCGGCACACGACTGGAGGCCATCGTTGCCGCACTGCTTTCAGCCCTCGGGGTTCACATGAAATCGAATAACAAGAACAGCCGAATGCGGCCAAACCGCCCTGAACGATCAAAAGCGCCAGACCGTATCTGCCGCTTAGAACTCCCGACAGAATGCGGCCGACAGTTGAGGCTGCACCCCTCCACCAAACCTAAGTCGGACAAACAGCGACTAAGTTCCTCAGCTGACACGAGTAGGGCAAGAGACATTCAGGTGGGCCGTGGCATCGAGGAGCCTTCCTCGTCACCGGCCTCGGGCGGTTACAGCCAGTCGTGTTCGCGGGCGTATCTGGCCGCTTCGTGGCGGGTGCGGGTCTGGGTCTTCTGCATCGCGTTCGAGAGGTAGTTGCGGACCGTGCCCTCGGCCAGGTGGAGCCGGGTGGCGATGTCGGCGGCCGAGTAGCCTTCGCTGGTCGCGCGCAGGACGTCGATCTCGCGGTCGGTGAGCGGGCAGTCGTCGATCACGGCGAGGGCGGAGACGTCCGGGTCGATCCATCGTCTGCCCTCGTGCAGGGTTTTGATGACCGAGACGATGTGTGCCGGTTCGGCGGACTTGCTGACGAAGCCCTGGACGCCGAGCCTGAGCGCCCTGCGCAGCACGCCGGGTCTGGCGTGGCGGGTGAGCATGAGGATCACCTGGTCGGGCCGGGTACGGCGGATCTCCGCGACGGCGCCGAGCCCGTCCACGCCGGGCATCTCCAGGTCGATGACGAGCACGTCGGGCCGGTGTCGCAGGGTGGCCTGGACGGCCGTCCCGCCGTCCTCCGCTTCGGCGAGTACGGTGATGTCGCCTTCGAGGGGGAGCAAAGCGGCCAGCGCCTTGCGGAGGAGGGCCTCGTCGTCGGCGAGCACCACGGTGGTCATGTCGGTCGACTCTCCTTCCACAGGTGTCGATTCTCCTTCCACAGGTCAGGGAGTGACGGTCGAAGGGTCGTGGGGGAATGTCGCAGCCGTGAGGAAACGTCCGTCCTTCTGCTCCACCGTCAGCTCGCCCCCGTTGGTCGCCACCCGTTCCCTGAGGGTGGCGAGCCCTCGGAGCGCGGGAAGCGGGGCGTCCGGGACGCCGTCGTTCACGATGACGATGCCCGACTCAGAGAGGGTGACGCGCACCTGCCTGGCCTGCGCGTGCCGCAGGATGTTGGTCGTCGTCTCCCGTAGGACCAGGCCGAGCAGTTCGCCCGCGCGGGCGTCGACCTCGGCCTCGCGGTCGACGCGTACGTGGATGCCCGCGGCCTCGAAGAGGTTCTTCGCGTTCTCCAGCTCCGCGGAGAGGTTGAGCCGCCGCTGGGCGTAGGCGAGCTCCTTGGTCTGGTTGATGGTGTCGCTGACCAGGGCGTGCACCTCGCGTAGCTCCTGCTCGGCCCGTTCGGCGTCGCTGCGTACGAGCCGCTGCGCCAGCGCGATCTTGAGCTTCACCACGTGCAGGGTGTGGCCCTGGATGTCGTGCAGGTCGCTGGCGAACCGGACGCGTTCGCGGATGACGGCCAGCTCCGCTTCGCGCTCTCGTGCCTCCTCCAGCTCCTCGACGAGGCCGTAGAACCGCTTGTTGGGGAACATGAGGCCGATGACCGCGGCCGTGCCGCCCGTGGGAAAGACGACGTACTCGATCAGAGCGGAGGAGTCGACCTCCTGGGTGATCAGCAGCCTTGTCGCCCCCACCGCGGCGACGTAGGCGACCACTCCCAGGGCCGCCGCGACCCGGTGGCGCGGTAGCTGGGGGATGACGTGGGAAGCCACGATCGAGATGCCGTAGAACGCCATGCCGCCGCCGACCACGAGCACGGAGAAGGGCCACACGGCCGCGGCGACGATCAGGCAGGGGATCGCGACGCGCAGGACGTCGCCCGCCGCCCACCGTACGAAGGCCACCAGGGCCGCCACCACGCCCGCGCTCAGGACAAGGGCCTCCCACCAGGTCCTGGCGTCCTTCACCACCACCAGCACCCCGACGCCGATGAGCATCGGGAGGAACAGGGTGAGGTTGAGCCTGCGCAGCCGCCCCCGCGTGGACTCGGTGGCCTGGGGCACCGCGTGTGTCGGGCTCACTGATCCTCACCTGGTCGCCGGACGGTCGGTCCTCGCGGTCGGGCCGCTGGGCCGCGGGTCGTACACAGCCGCAGGTCGTACACGTCGGCCGTGTCCACAGTCGGCGGCATCGCGCGGTGGTCCCGCAGGAACGGCTCTCCAGGGTCGAACAGCGGAGTCCGCCCCGGCATTCCTCTCGCTCCGGGGCACCACCGGTGACACCGTTTCATGGATTAAATGGATTGACCTGCGGAAACGTCACGACAGCCCCTCGCGTCCCGCCGCCGCGGCAGGAGCACACGAGGCACTCTCGTACGGTCGGCGGCGTCGAAGGGTGTCATCGGCGCGGCTCCCAGCGGAAGATCCGGGAGGCGAGCGCGACGGCGACGATCACCCAGCCCAGGGTGGGCGCGAGGAGGATCAGGGAGTCGGCGACCGGAACGCCGCCGTTCCAGGCGTTGACGGCGAGTTCGGTGGCCGAGCCGCCGGGGAGCAGCCGTTTGAGCATGGCGAGCTCCTCGGTGCCGGTGATTCCCACCCAGCTGGCCACGGCGATGGCGCCGAGGCTGACGGGCAGCGTGGTCACCTGGGCGTGTTCAGGGGAGTTCGTCACTCCCGCCGTGGCCAGTCCCAGGCCGAGCATCATGACCACCATCGAGAGGACGGCCGCCGCCAGGAGGAGGACGTTGTCCGGCCGGCCCGTGACGGTGGCAAGCGCGGTCATGATCACGGCAACCTGGACGAGCGAGATGACGGTGACCGGGAGGATCAGCCCGGAGATGATGTCGCCGTCGCTCGCCGCGGTGGAGCGTAGCCGCTTGAGGAAGAGGTTCTGCCGACGCGAGGCGAGGGTCGTCACCGTGGTGGTGTAGAGCCCGAACGCCCCCACGGTGAACATCGTGATCGCCGCGATGTATCCGAGGCTGCCGATGGCCGCGAAGACCTCGTGCTGGTAGATGAAGAACCCGCTGACCACTATGGGCATGACGAGACTGGTGACCAGGACCAGACGGTTCCTGAAGATCTGGATCAGCTCGCTGCGAGCGATCGAGAGCATGGCGAAGCTTCTTTCCTTTGGGAATTCGGGGGTCTACTGAGGATTCGGGGGTCTACTCGCTTGAGAGAGCGGAGGTTCGCTCGCTTGAGCTTGCGAGGGCGGAGGTCTACTCGCTGCCGAGGGCGCGGAAGACGTCGTCGAGCCGGGTCGATCCGGCCTGGAGGTCCCGCAGTTCCACCGAGTGGTCCTGCGCCCAGCGGAGCAGGGTGTACAGGTCCTTCTGCAGACCGAAGGTCTCGATCAGGAACGTGCCTTCGGCGTCGCGGGCGGCCTGCAGCGGGAGTGGCGCCTCGGGGAGGGTGCCCGGCAGGGAGAAGCGGATGGTGGAGGGCAGGGTACGCGTCAGTTCGGAGACGGTTCCCTCCCGGTGGAGGGTGCCCTGGCGCATGAGGCCGATGCGGTCCGCGTACTGCTGCGCCTCTTCCAGGTAGTGCGTGGTGAGAACGATGGTGGCGCCGTCTTCGCGCAGCTTGCCGACGGTCTTCCACAGGTCGTCCCTGGACTGGATGTCCAGGCCGGTGGTGGGCTCGTCCAGGAAGATCAGCTCAGGCGTTCCGTACACGGCGGTGGCGAAGTCCAGGCGTCGCTTCTCGCCGCCGGAGAGCTGGGCCACCTTGGTGTCGGCCTTGCGGGTGAGGTTCACGACGCCGAGGACGCGTTCGACCGTGTCCGTGCGCCGGGTGAGTTTCCCGATGAGCCGGACCGATTCCCGCACCGTCAGGTCCGGGGAGAACCCGCTTTCCTGCAGCATGATGCCCATCCTGGGTCGTACGGCGTTCCGGTCGTTCGGGCTCTGCCCGAAGACCCGCACGGTGCCCGAGGTGGCTCTGCGGTGGCCTTCGATGGTCTCCAGGGCCGAGGTCTTCCCCGCCCCGTTCGTGCCGAGCAGCGCGTAAAGCTCTCCCTGCCGTACCTGGAGGGAGAGGTCCTTCACTGCGTGGAAGTCGCCGTAGGCGAGATTCAGACGTTCAACGTCGATGACCGATGTCGAGGACATGCATCGATCTCACCAGCCGCCGCGCTCATCGGGCAGTGCGACCACGTCATGAGCTTGTCATGACATTTATCGGGTGAACGTATGACGTGGCGTCACTGTCGCCACCCCGGACCACCTTCTTAGTGTGACCGATCAGTTGCGATAGGTTACGGATCATCGTTTGGGAAGTCCTCGTACGGCATGTGGCAGGAGACGATGGTGGACGAGATCCTTCTGCAGGTCAGGCAGGGTGAGAGGTTCGCCTTCGGCCGCAACTGGAAGGCGTTCGTCGCACGTGTCGACGAGAGTCGCGTCCAACGCGCGATCGACTCGCTGCGGGCGGCCCTGGAGGTCGAGGATCTCGCCGGGCGCACCTTCCTCGACGTGGGCTGCGGCAGTGGTTTGTTCTCACTCGCCGCGCATCGCCTCGGGGCCCGCGTGCACTCCTTCGACTCCGACGCCGAGGCGGTTGAGTCCGCCGTACGGCTACGGCACGCCTTCGCTCCCGACAGTTCCCGGACCGTTGAAGGGGGAGCGACCGGCACCCCGCGGATGACCGAACGGGAAGCGGCCGACACCTCCCAGATGCTCGAAGAAAGAGACGCCTCCTGGACGATCGAGCGGGGGTCGATTCTGGACGACGGTTACCTCGCGGGGTTGGGGACCTTCGACGTGGTGTACTCCTGGGGAGTCCTGCACCACACCGGGGCCATGTGGCGGGCCTTCGACGCCACCGTCGGGCTCGTCGCCCCCGGCGGGCTGCTGTTCGTCTCGCTCTACAACGACCAGGGCAGGCAGAGCCGGGTCTGGACCGCCGTGAAGCGGCGCTACAACCGGTCGGGGCCGGTGACCCGTTGCGCCCTGGTCGCCGGGAGCGCGGCGTACATCTACCGGGCCTGGCCCCTGATCAAGGTCGCGCGGCTGCTCCGTGGCCGGGCCGACCCCACGGCCCCCCAGCCGCGGGGCATGTCGCGCCGGCACGACATGCTCGACTGGGTGGGCGGGTACCCGTTCGAGGTTTCCAGGCCCGAGCAGGTCCTCGCCCGTGCCCGCGCGCACGATCTCAGCCTCCTGCTCCTCAAGACGTGCGCGGGCGGACTCGGCTGCAACGAGTATCTGCTCAGGCGACCAGCCGAACCAGTCCGACCGGCCGAACCAGCGCGATCAGCCGTATCAATCGGGTCAGCCGAATCAGCCTGATCAGGCGGGTCGCCCCCGATCAGTCGGATCAGCCGACGCGCAGGAGTCCGCGGACCCGGTGGGCGATCTCGCGCACCTCGGCGGCCCCCGGGCTCAACCTCCGCAGGGGCACTCCCGCTGATCGCGCGAACCAGACCAGCTGGGTCGCGGCGAGGGCCGTGTAGGCGATCGTGGACGCCAGGGCGCACCCCGCGACACCCGCTTCGGGGATGAGCAGGACGTTCAGTACGAGGTTCGCCGACAGCGCCGCGCCGTACATCAGCGAGGTGACGAGCGGCAGGTCGAGGCGGAGCAGGTAGGCCGCGGCCGGGGCCGCGGTCGCGGCGGCGGCCACGCCCGGTGCGAGCACCAGCATCGGGACGACGCACCCGGCGAAGGCCGGACCGGCCGCGGCGACCACCAGGAACGGCCCCGTCAGGCAGAGGAGGGCGAGTGACGAGGCGGCGAGGACGGCGGTGATCCGGATCGTCCGCGCCGTGTACGCGGCGGCCGCCTCCCGGCTCGACTCCATCTGCCGGGGCAGGGCGACCTGAACCACCGCGCCGGTCATCGCCCGCAGGAGTTCGGCCGGTGTCACCGCCATGGAGTAGATCCCCACCGAGGCGGGCGTGCTCATCGCGTTCAGGATGAGGACGTCGAGCCGCAGCAGCAGGAAATGACAGACGTACCCCGGGTGGTAGCGCAGCCCGCACGACAGCGTACGGGCGGCCAGCCGCCCCTCGCGCGGGCGGCGTACCGGCAGGGACGGCAGCAGGAGCAGCAGGTTCACCACGAAGGAGAGGGCCCAGACGATCACTACTCCCTCGACGGTGAGCCATCCGGGAAATCCGAGGGCCGCCAGGGCGGAGCACTGCAGGGCGGCTCCGGCCAGCGAGCCCCGGTTGACGACCCCTGTGCGGGCGCGCAGGACGTGCACGTTGTTGACGTAGACGATCGTCGTCATGACGGGTACCGCGGCCAGCCCCCAGACCAGGGTGGAACGGTCGGCGCCGACGCCCGGCAGGGGCGCGACCGCGAGGAAGGCGATCCCCGCCGCCACCGCGCCCACGGCGAGCCCCAGCCACGGGGAGTTCGCCGCGATCGCGGGCCGATTCTCCTCCCGCGTCCACAGCGCCGTCTGTGACTTCTCCACCGACAGGTTTCCCATCGCCGCCGCCGTGGTCGCGATGGTGACGATCACCCAGTAGGCGCCGCGGTCCCCCGGTCCCAGGGCGCGGGCCACGATCACGCTGGTGAGTCCTCCGGCGACGGTGAGCGTGAGGTGGGTGAGGAGCAGGTGGGCCAGGCGAGTGGCGGTCGCGTCTCCGCCGCGCCCCGTCGCGACCGTGGCACTCACGTGAGCCGCGGCCGCCGACAACGGTCCTCGGCCGGTTGTACGGCGGGTTGTTCGGCCGATCGTGCGACCGGTTCCACGGCAGGTCGCGCGACCGACTGCCCGACCGGTTGTACGGCGGGTTGTTCCGGCAGGTGGGTTCGGTGCCAGAGCTCGAACTGCAGCAGCGCCCAGATGCGCTTCGAGTGGTCCCGGCCTGCGGCGTGCTCGGCGAGCAGGCGGGCGACGACCTTCGGATCGAAGATCCCCCGGTCCCGGGCGGTGGCGTCGGTGAGCAGGTCGTGGGCGAGGGGACGCAGCCCGCTCCTGAGCCAGGAGGCGAGCGGCACCCCGAACCCCATTTTCGGGCGCCTCAGCAGGTGGGCGGGCAGCCAGCCGGCGAGGGCGTGTTTGAGGAGGTACTTCGTCGTACCGCCACGGACCTTCAACTCCCCCGGCAGGCCCGCGGCCCATTCCATCAGGACGTGGTCCAGGAAGGGGGAACGCGCCTCAAGCGAGTAGGCCATCGTGCTGATGTCGGTCTTCACCAGCAGGTCGCCGGGCAGGTAGGTGTTGACGTCGACGTCCATGGCCCGGGTGAGGTCACAGCCCGCCGAGGACTCCTCGAAGGCCCGCTCGATGATGTCGCCGCTGTGGACGCCCGCCACCCGGCCACGCTGCCACGGGGTGTAGACCTGCCACTTCTGTTCCTCGGTGAAGTAGGACATCAGGCGTGTGTATCCGCCTGCCGTCGGCAGTCCGGCCAGTTCCATGCCCCACCCCGCCTTGCGGAGCATCGATCCCGGGCGCGACAGGGCCTGCACGCTCCTGCCCGCCGCGCCCAGCAGCGGTGACGCCGCCGACGGCATCCGCAGCCGGGAGATCCAGCGCAGCAGCGCGTAACGGCGGTAGCCGCCGAAGGACTCGTCCCCACCGTCCCCGTTGAGCACCACCGTCACCTCCCGGCCGCTCATCCGGGCGACGAGGAGGCTGGGAATCGCCGAGGAGTCGGCGAACGGCTCGTCGAAGTGCCAGGCCAGGGTGGGGAACACGTCCAGCGGGGCGCCGGAGAGGACGAGCTCGGAGTGGTCGGTGCCGTAGAGGGCGGACACCTCCCCGGCGTGCGCGCGCTCGTCGAAGGCGGCCTCCTCGAAGCCGACGCAGAAGGTGCGGACCGGCCGCGAGGACTGCCGTGCCATCGCCGCGACGACCGCGGAGGAGTCGACGCCCCCCGACAGGAAGGCTCCGATCGGGCGCTCGCCGGTCATCCGCAGCCGGGTCGCCTCCAGCAGCAGCTCGCGGAGCCGTTCGGCCTCCTCCTCCACGGCGGCCACCGGGCGGAGGGTGGCGTCCAGCCGCCAGTAGCGGTCGACGCGCACCCGGCCTTCCTGCCACACCAGGGTCGAGCCCGGCGGGAGCTTGCCGATCCCCTCGAAGATCGACCAGGGGGCGGGCACGTACTGGAACGTCAGATAGTGGTGCAGGGCGACCGGGTCGATCTCGCCGCGCCGGCTCGGGTCACGGATCAGCGCCTTCAGCTCGGAGGCGAAACGCAGCGAGCCCGACCTCGTCTCCCAGTAGAGCGGCTTCTTGCCGACCCGGTCACGGGCGAGCAGCAGCCTTCGCCTGCGCCCGTCCCACAGGGCGAAGGCGAACATGCCGCGCAGGCGGTGAACGAGGGCGTCGCCGTGTTCCTCGTACAGGTGGACCAGGCACTCGGAGTCGCCGTTCGCGGCGAGGCGGTGTCCCTTGGCCAGCAACTCGGCCCGTAGCTCGGCGAAGTTGTAGATCTCGCCGTTGAACACCGCGACGACGTGGCCGTCCTCGCTGTAGACGGGCTGGTCGCCACCGGCCACGTCGACGACGGCGAGGCGGCGCGTGCCGAGCACGGCCGAGTGCTCCACGTGCAGGCCGCCGCCGTCGGGGCCGCGGTGCGCGATCGTCTCGCACATGTCGCGGACCGTGTTCGGGTTCACCCCGTCCGGGCAGACGGCACCGGCTATCGCGCACATCGCTCCTCCAGAAGGCGCCGGTACAGCGTCAGATGCCGGTCGATCATGGAGTCCACGCGGAGGTTGTCCAGTGCCCAGGCGCGGGCGGCGCCGCCGAGGGACGCTCCCAGGCGAGGGTCGCGCAGCACGCGCTCCAGGGCGTCGGCCAGTGCCCGGGGATCCTGCGGGGGGACCAGCAGCCCGCGCCCGTTCAGCAGCTCGCGGGTGCCGCCCACCGCGGTGGCGACGATCGGCCTGCCCGCCGCCATCGCCTCCATGACCGCGTTGCTCATCCCCTCCTGGAGCGAGGCGAGCACCACCACCGACGCCCGGTGCACCAGGGCCTGGACGTCCCTGCGAAGGCCCAGGAGGCGCAGGTCCACCCCCAGGCTCTCCGCCTGCGGTGTCAGTGCGTCGCGCTCAGGTCCCTCTCCCGCGAGCACCAGCGTGCACGGCGTACCCCGGTCCGCCAGCAGCGCCATCGCCTCGATGAGGTGGCGGTGGCCCTTGTACGTCATCAGGTTGGCGACGCAGCACACGACCGGCAGGTCGGTCGCGATCGACGCGGGCGTGACGGGCAGGAAGGCCGACTCGGGGAGCCCGTTGTAGATCACGCTGATCTTCTCCGGGGCGAGACCCTCCACCCTCCTGGCGTCCTCCGCCACGGCCACGGCGTTGGCCACCACGTGCCGCGTCAGCCGGACGGCGAGGCGCTCCAGTGCGTGGATCCCGTACGGGAGCCTCTTGAAGAGGCTCAGGCTGCGTCGTCCCGCCACGATGACGGGGACCCGGGCGAGCCAGGCGATCGGCGTGCCGATCACATAGGCGTGGTACAGGAAGGCGTGGAGCACGTCCGGCCTGAGCCGCCGTACCAACCTGACGAGGCGTACCGCCGCGAGCAGGTTGCGGGGAAGAGCGGTGATTCCCGTCGACAACGCCGTGAACCCGGCGTTGTGCACGGGGACGCCGGCGCGTTCGAGCGCGTCACCGTACGGACCTCCCAAGTGCAGGGTGACCACGTCGACCTTCACGCCGTCGCGGGCCAGGCCCGTGGCCAGGAGGAAGATCTGCTTCTCGGTGCCACCGACTCTCAACTGCCCGGCCAGCAGCAGGACGCGGCGGAGCCCGCCGGATGCCGCCTCCCGGTTCGGGATCACCCTGCGGCTACTCTTCACATTCGCGATCTTACGTTCGGTTATCGCCGGCGTGAGGGAGATCGCCGTGGCCGTTGAGCGTGTCGCGGCCCGGCGGGCGGGGCCGCTCCCCGTCCGCCTCCTCTTCGCCGACGACGAGAACGTCGTATCCACTCCGCCGACAGGCGCGCCGTCGGCCCGGCCCACTCGGTCCGGCTACGCGACCCGTCGGCCCTGACCGTTCGGATCAGGTACGCGGTCCCGGGGCCCGACGGAAGGCGAAGGGCTGGCTCTCGCGGCCGGGGACGACGAACCAGCACTCACCGGTGCCGTCGCTGTCGAGCAGCCGGAAGAAGGTGTCGACGACGGACGAGACGTCGAGGATCGGGAAGCCGAGTCCCTCCAGCACCGCCTTGCTCTCGCCGAGGATCGCGGTGTCGGCGAAGGACGGGCAGAGCGCCTGCACCCTGATGCCGTGCGGCCTGAGGTCCTCGCCGAGCGAGCGGACGAGTCCGACGACGGCGTGCTTGTTGGCGGCGTAGACGGGGTCGGACGGGATGCCGACGATGCCCGCCATGCTCGCGGTCGCCACGATCGTGCCGCCACCCGACGCCCGCAGGGCGGGGATCGCGGCGTGCGCCCCGAAGACGACGCCGTCGAGGTTCACACCCATCGCCAGGCGGTAGCGCCGGATGTCGAAGTCCTCCCCCAGGCCGCAGCCCGAGGCGATGCCCGCGTTGAGGAAGGCGAGATCGAGCCTGCCGTACCGCTCGACCGCGGTCGCCACCGCCGTCTCGTTGTCCTGCGGCCGGGACACGTCGCAGTGGACGTACGTCGCTCCCAGCTCGTCCGCGAGCCTGCCGCCCGCGACGTCGTCGATGTCGGCGAGGACGATGCGGGCACCGCCCTCGGCCAGCCGCCGGGCCACTCCCGCGCCGATGCCGTTGCCGCCACCGGTGACGAGGGCGACCCTGCCCTCCAGTTCGTCGGCGCGGACCACGTTGAACGCCTCCGCCGGGGTCCCCTGGCTCCCCGTTCCCAGCCCGCTGAGCAGCCCGCCCCCGGTGAGGCCGGCCTTCGCGCCCGCGCCCGCCTTCTCCGGGTCCCCCGTCCTCGCGACCTCCACGCTCGTGTTCTCCGTGTTCACAGGGGCGGCCCTCCGGTGGCGGCGTTGGTCGAACCCGTACTCCGGTACGCCGCGATCGTACGCTCGGCGACACGGTCAGGGGAGGTTCACGCGGGTGCGACGGGTCTCAGGCGCCCGCGTGGGCCGCCTGGAACGCGCCTCCCGCCGCGTAGGTGACCAGCGTGGTCAGCACCTCCTTGACCGAGTCGCGCCTGCGCACGTCACAGAGGATGATCGGTGCCACGCCGTCCAGGCCCAGTGCCCGCCGTACCTTGATCGGGTCGTGCCGGCGCGCGCCGTCGAAGCAGTTGACCGCGACGACGAACGGGAGCCCGCGCTGCTCGAAGTAGTCCACGGCGGGGAAGCAGTCCTGCAGGCGCCGGGTGTCGGCGAGGACGACCGCGCCAAGGGCGCCGACGGACAGCTCGTCCCACATGAACCAGAACCTGTCCTGGCCCGGGGTGCCGAACAGGTAGAGCCAGAGCCCGTCGCGGATGGTGATCCGGCCGAAGTCCAGCGCGACGGTCGTGGTGATCTTTGACTCCACGCCCGCGGTGTCGTCCACGTGGATGCCGCGCTCGCTCAGCAGTTCCTCGGTGTGCAGAGGCCTGATCTCGCTGATCGTGCCGACCATGGTCGTCTTGCCGACTCCGAAACCACCGGCGACAAGGATCTTGATGGCCATCGCGGGGGTGTCGCCCGGGGGCATGCCCGGCTCAGAGGCCGCGTATTCCATGCAGCACTTCCCTGTAGATGCGTTCGTCGATCGTCTTCCCCATCGGCCGGGGCTTGTCGATGGTGACCAGGCCCTCGCGTCGCAGCTCGCTGAGGAGTACGCGGGTGATGTTGAGTGGCAGCTTGAGATGCGCGGCGACGTCGGCCACGGTGGTGGGCCGACGGCATGCGTACAGCATGTTGAGATGTTCGGGCATCAGCCCGACCGGCTCGAAGGGCACCTCGACGGTCGTGACGATGGCCACCAGGTCGAAGCTCTCCCCGACCGGGCGCGCCCTGCCTCCGGTCACCCCGAAGAGCCTGACCAGAGGCCCTGGATCCTCCCCCATCACGTCCTCGTACCGTTCCAAGAGGGCGCTGGGGCGGCTCCCCTCGGCTGAGCGGACAGATGCTCGCCGACGCGCTTGACCAGCAGCGCCATCTCGTAGGTCACCATGCCCAGTTCGGCGTCGCCCGCGGCGAGTACGGCCAGCCTGGCTCCCTGTCCCGCCGCGGTGACGAACAGGAAACCCCCCTCCATCTCGATGATGGTCTGCCGTACGCCGCCGAGGCCGAAATGCCGCCCAGCGCCCAGCGCGAGGCTGTGGCTTCCCGCCGAGATGGCGGACAGGTGTTCGGCGTCCTCCCGGGTCAGCCCTCGGGAGCCGCCCATCGCCAGGCCGTCGGCGGACAGCACGATGGCGTGCCGGATACCGGTGACCCGCTGGGTCAGGTCGTCGAGCAACCAGCTCAGTTCAGATCTGGTGTCGGGCATCGGAGTGGCCGTCCTTTCGCTTCCACACGTCCGTTTCCTGCTCCGCATGGCTGCGACCCTGCTGCCAGCCTCGCTGCATGGAGGACATGAGGTGTGAGAGCTCCTCGGGAGTTCGCGCGGTGGTGTCGCACGGCTCGGGGGAGCGTGTCTGGCGGAGCTGAGGGGCCAGGTTAGCCTGCCGTACCCGCATCGGCAGCCCGTCCAGGTCGTCGTCGGTGTCCGGGATGAAGACGGCCCGCCGCACGGGTATCGAGGAGGGGGTTGCGGGAGCCTCGCGCCGCTCCTGGGTGGGGAACCAGCTCGACGTGGTCTCGGGAGTGTGGACCACCTCGTGGTCCTGCGTGCCGGAGAGTGCCCTGGGCCAGTCTTCCGATGCCGCGCTCAGCGCCCGTGCCGGTCCGCCCGGGTGCGCGCCGTCCTGACGCGCCCGGTTCGGCATGGTCTCGGCGGCGAGCGACTCGCAGGTGGCGAGCAGGCTCTGCGGCAGCAACACGATCGCGGTGGTGCCGTCGTACGGCGAGGGGCGCAGTACGACCTTGATCCCGTGCCGGGCGGCGAGCCTCGCCACGACGAACAGGCCGAGCCTGTCGCTGTCCGCCAGGTCGAACTCCGGCGGGTCGGCGAGCTTGGCGTTGAGCTCGTCGAGGTTGGCCTGGCTCAGGCCCAGGCCGCGGTCCTCGACTTCCAGCGCGAAGCCGTTCGCCGCGGTCATGCTCCGCACGTGGACCGCGGTGTTAGGCGGCGAGAAGGTGGTGGCGTTCTCCACCAGCTCGGCGATCAGGTGGATCACGTCGGTGACCGCGGCGCCGACCAGCAGCGGCGCGTGCGGCATGGGGAGCACGGTGACGCGGGTGTAGTCCTCGACCTCCAGGATGGCGCTGCGCACCACGTCGAAGATGGGCACCGGGTCGCGCCACCTGCGGGACGGAGCCGCGTCGGACAGGATGATCAGGTTCTCCGCGTGCCGCCGCATGCGGGTGGTCAGGTGGTCGAGCTTGAAGAGATCCTCCAGGATCTCCGGTTCTTCGACGCGGCGCTCCATCGTGTCGAGGAGCGTGAGCTGGCGGTGGAGCAGCGCCTGGTTGCGCCAGGCGAGGTTCAGGAAGACCAGGCCGACGCCCTTGCGGAGCGTCGCCTGGCCGACCGCGGCCTCCACCGCGGTGCGTCGCACGGCGGAGAACGCGTGCACGACGCGGTCGACCTCGGCGGTCCTCGCGGGAGCGAGCTCGGGGGCCTCGGTCGCCGGGTCCACGTCGTCGCCCCTGCGCAACCGCTCCACCAGCCGGGGCAACCGCTCCTCGGCCAGTTCCACGGCGGACGCCTGGAGCCGCTTGAGCTCGGCGATCAGGGAGCGGCCGAACCGGTAGGAGGCGAGGATGGAGACGACGATCGCGAGCAGGCCCAGTCCCAGGATCAGCCCGATCCGCAGGTAGGTGTCGTTCCTGAGCGCCTCGCCCCTGGTCGCCGAGCGGGCGAACTCCTGCACGCTCTGCTTGTTGACGGCGGTGAGAACAGCCTCGGCGTCACGCTTCCACTCGGCGGCGTCCAGCGGGGGCTTACCGGTGAGGTTCCACGAGAAGATCCTCTCCTCGCCCGCGGTGAACCGCTTGTAGGCGGGGCTCTGCAGGAACGTCTCGTGATCGGCCCGCAGGTCCGGGCTCATGTCCCGCTCCGCGTAGACCAGGTAGTTTCTCCGGCTGGTCATCGCCGAGACGAAGGCCGCGTGTTCCGCGGGCGTCATCGCGCCACGCTTCAGCGCGGCGGTGAGGACGGCGTGCTCCCTGCTCGTGAACTCGGCGGTGGTGCTGTAGGCGCCCATGCCGCGGACGTTACGGAAGGCCTCCAGGTCCGCGATCGCGGTGGCGTCACCGATCTGCCGGTTGGCGACGCCGACGAACTCGTTGTAGCCGTCGGTCACCTGGACGGGGCTGAGCGCACCGCGGTCGGCGAGGGTACGGACCTGGCTGAGCCCTTCCATCGCCGCGATCAACGCCCGGATGTCCGTCGGGGCGTTGTCGGGCTCGTATGCCTCGGCGGACGCGACCGCCTGGCGTACCCGGTCCAGTTGGACGTTCGTGACCCGCCGCTGCTTGGAGAGTGTCTCGTTCTGGGCGGTGGCACCGGCCGACTCGGCGGAGATCTGGCGTTCCCGTTGGATCTCGAAGATCAACCGCCGGATCGGCTCTCCGATCACCTCCCAGCGGCTCTGGGTCTGGGCGATGCCGGCGACCTGCGCGACGGTCGAGTAGGCGACGAATCCCCAGAGGACGATCAGCGAGAGGATGGGAAGGAGCAGGATCGCGAGGATCTTCGAGCGAATCGGAGGGGGGTTGCTCATTCGGACTTTCCAATCCGCGGTTCCTGCGCCTGGCCGGCGCCCGCAGGCCGGACGGGCCCCGCGGTCGCACGCCGCGACTGGTGCGTGTGTGATTCGACACACTATGCCCATGGGACTTATCACGCTTCAAGTCACCAGAGCGAAGATTGAATATCAATGTTCAGGGTGGGTAGGGCGGTTTCTTATCCATAAAAGCGGGATTTCTGACGATCGCCCAGCTCACACCGGGTGTCGCCCGCTAGTGAGCGTTCCCCGCCGTCGCCACGGATTGAGACTGTTTCGTCACCATCCGCCGATCGACCGCCGGTCAGGCGCGAGGCCCCTCTCCGGCGGACCGGGTGCCCTCGCCGGATTCTCACCCCCTGAGGACTCCCGGTCGTCTCGGATCCCGCGGGACGCCGGGCCGCCGCACCCCTCGCGGAGCGCTCAGTCGTCGTCGGGCCTGCGGGCGAGGACCGAGTGAATCTCGAAGGAGGGGGCGCTGAAGCCCGGAGCCGACATGACCTCCCGGACCTCCCTGAGCTGCCCCGAGGTCATCCCCGCCGCCGTCAAATGGTCCTCCAGATGGTGGCTGTTGCTGATCAGGAGGCCGAGCCCGGCGGACCCGCGCTCCCACACCTCGGTCCAACGCACCTGGTCGATGTCGACCAGGCCCGCCGCCGCGATATCCCGCGCGGCCACACTCCCCCAGGTCGGATCGCTACCCGCCGCGCCCAGGACCCGGGCCATGGCCGTGACGTAGATCCCGTACACCTCCCCTTCGCGCCCGCCGGAGGCGGGCGGCGCCACCCAGCGGGTGATGTCGATCTCGTCGAGCTGCAGCCGGCCGCCGGGCCGCAGCGCGGCGCGCAGGCGCCTCAGGACCTGGCGGCGCTGCGGCAGGTGGCTGAGCACGAGCCGGGCGTGGATCAGGTCGAACGCGTCCTGTGGCAGCGGGTCGGTGACGATGTCGTGGCGGGCCACGGTCAGCCCCGGTCTGGACGGGATCAGGCCGGGCTTGATGTCGGTCGCCAGCACGTGTCCACCCGGCGTCACCCGTTCGGCCAGCCAGAGGGCCACGCTGCCACCGCCCGCCCCGACCTCCAGGCACCTCCAGCCGGGCCCGACACCGGTCAGGGCGAGACGCTCGAACGTGAGCGGGTCGAGAAGCCGGGCGAGGTAGTGGTGCTGGTCGGACGAGTGGTCCCCGTCGTTGTCGAAGACGTAGTCGGACGCGGTCGCCGAGTTCTGCCCGGTCATCTGGCCCCTTCCGAGAGTGGTTACCTCGTCCGCATGGTAAGTAGGGTGCCACGGAAAGTGACAGGCATCCGGCCGGACCTGGCCGTCTTCTCTGGAGAACCTATCCCTCCGGTTACACTCTGTACGCATAAAGAACTTTTGTTCGATATATGAACGATGCTGTGTCGCGAGACACAGGTCCCCCGATACACGCGGCCGGCCGCACCCCTGACTCTTCCCGGGCGATCCTGAGTGATCCGGCGAAATACGGTGAGGTACCCCGGTGACGCCAGACATGAGGGGGCACCATGGCGACCGTCGCCGAGCAGTTCATCGAGGTTCTCCGCCAGGCCGGGGTGGAACGGATCTACGGGGTGGTGGGCGACAGCCTGAACCCGGTGGTCGACGCCATCAGGAAGGCCGGCGGCATCGAGTGGATCCACGTGCAGAACGAGGAGGCCGGGGCGTTCGCCGCCTCGGCCGAAGCACAGGTCACCGGGCGCCTCGCGGTCTGCGCGGGCAGTTGCGGGCCCGGTAACACCCACCTGCTCCAGGGCCTCTACGACGCCCACCGCAGCGGTGCCCCGGTGCTCGCGCTCGCCTCGCACATCCCCTCCGCACAGATCGGTACAGGCTTCTTCCAGGAGACCCACCCCGGACGGCTGTTCGTGGAGTGCAGCCACTTCTGCGACATGATCAGCACACCCGAGCAGATGCCCCGGGTGCTGCGCACCGCCGTCCAGCAGGCGATCGGCCTCGGTGGCGTCTCCGTCGTGGTGCTTCCCGGTGACGTGGCGGAACTGTCCGCCGTCCATCCCGCGGGCGAGCACGACTTCCTGACCACGACCGGCACGGTCGTACCTCCCGCCGACCAGGTGGCCGAGCTGGCGGCGGCGTTGAACCGCGCCGAGAAGGTGATGCTGTTCTGCGGCGCGGGGACGCGTCACGCCCGCGACGAGGTCATGGCGCTGGCCGGGCGCGTCCTGGCGCCGGTCGGGCACGCGCTGCGCGGCAAGGAGTGGATCCAGTACGACAACCCGTACGACGTGGGGATGAGCGGGCTGCTCGGGTACGGCGCCTGCCACGAGGCGATGCACGACGCCGATCTGGTGGTGCTGGCCGGGACCGACTTCCCGTACGACGACTTCCTGCCGGGCGCGCGGACGATCCAGATCGACCACGACGCGGGACGGCTGGGCCGCAGGACCCCGCTGGAGCTGGCCGTGCACGGCGACGTCGGCGCGACGATCCGCGCGGTGCTGCCCCATGTCGCCCAGAAGACGGACCGCCGCCATCTCGACAAGACGCTGCGCAAGCACCTGAAGGTGCTGGAGAACGTCGTGGAGGCGTACACCCACGACATCGAGCACCACCTCCCGATCCACCCCGAGTACGTCGCGAACCTGATCGACGAACTGGCCGCGGACGACGCCGTGTTCACCGTGGACACCGGGATGTGCTGCGTCTGGGCCGCCCGTTACCTCAGCCCCAACGGGCGTCGCCGTGTGATCGGCTCGTTCGTGCACGGAAGCATGGCCAACGCGCTCCCGCAGGCCGTCGGCGCCCAGTTCGCGGACCGGCGCCGCCAGGTCGTCTCGCTCTCCGGGGACGGCGGGCTCGCCATGCTCCTCGGGGAGCTTCTCACCGTCCGGCAGCACGATCTGCCGGTGAAGACGGTCGTGTTCAACAACTCCTCGCTCGGCATGGTGAAGCTGGAGATGATGGTGGAGGGGATGCCCGACTTCGGCACCGACCACGCCCCCGTCGACTACGCGGCGATCGCCGGCGCGGCCGGGATCGGGGCGTTGCGGGTGGAGAATCCCTCGGACGTACGGGAGGCCCTCGCCACGGCCTTCGCGACCCCCGGCCCCTTCCTTCTGGATGTGGTCACCGACCCGGACGTGCTCGCCATGCCTCCGAGCGTCAGCGGGGCACAGGTGAAGGGGTTCGCCCTCGCCGCGAGCAAGATCGTGCTCAACGGCGGGGTGGGGCGCATGATCGACATGGCGAAGGCGAACCTGCGCAACATCCCCCGTCCCTGAAACCGACGGGTCCGGCCGTCCGGTCACGATCGTTCCGAGATCCGGACCGACCCGAAGCCGACCCGAGGCGGGGCCGAAGCCGGGCCGACCCGGGATGATCCCGGTAGATCCGCGCCGGCCCGGGGTGGAATCGTCGGCGCAGAGGTTCAGAATGGGCGCCATGGACAACTGGCGTGAGGTCCGCGAGACGCTGCGCGAGTTCGCGTTGCGCCTGCCGGAGACCTACGAGGATCACCCCTGGGACGACACGGTCGTCAAAGTCAACAAGAAAATCTTTCTCTTCCTCGGCGTCGAAGAGCCGACCGAGAAATGGAGACCGAGAGTCGGGATGAAGTTGCCGGAGTCTAGCGGCCACGCGTTGGCGTTCGACGGCGTCAAACCGTCCGGCTACGGACTGGCCAGAACGGGGTGGGTCTCGATCTCCCTGATGAACGCGAGCGCGCTCCTGGAGACCGAGATACTCCTCGACTGGGTCGAGGAGAGCTACCGCGCCGTCGCTCCCAAGAGGCTCGTCGCCACGCTCGAGGCGCCCTCACAGATCGGTGACGGACCGTCGCCCGTGGACGATCGATCACTGTAGTTCCCTTCCATTCGCCCTTTCCTCGTTCAGTGGTCTTGGTCTCGGCGTGTCATCACATGGCCCTCAAGTGAGGCTGTAAGCATCGTCACTGTCACGATGAAGCGGCTCGGCACACCGGAAAAAAAGCGTATTCCGGTCAGCGGATTGGTCGCGGCCACAGACCATGTCTCGAAGGGAATGGTGTCTCCATGATCACTCCCCATCCTCAAAAAAACGCCGCAACCATACGTAAACGACAGAAAGGGCACCGGCCGAAGAAAGGGCCGGCGATGCCGGCCCTTACCGGATTCCTCTGTCTGGCCCTCATGGTCACCGTGTCCCCCGCCCTCCCCTCACCCGCCACCGCGTCCGCGCTCGGCGACCCGTCACCCGACCCGTCCGCGTCCGGCGATCCGTCACCCGACTCCGACTCGTCCGTCACGTCGACCAGCACCTCCACCTCCCCTTCCGGCAGAGACACCGACAACGGGGTCGGCACCGGAACCGGCACCACCGCGACGGGCACGAAAACCGGAACCGACACCGACACCGACGGCCCCCGCCACACGCTTCTGGATCAGGCGCGCAAGAAATGCAGGCCGAGATCCTTCTTCAGATTCCACTCCTTCAGACCGAGGAATTTCTTCATTCCCCGCACGCGCTTCATCGACGGCCCCGGCGGCACGATGACGGTTTCCGTCACCCGGCAGCATCGCGTCTACGCCGAGATGGAGCTGGAAAGGGAAAAACTCAGCGAGATCGACAGGGGCGAATTGATCCGTCAGTTGCGAAACCTGGTCAATCCGCTGCTCGCCGAGGAGTACATCGTCGAGGCCGGGCACGAATACGTGCAGGAGATCACCGACGGCAAGTACGGAAACATGTGGTATCGCGTTTTCGGCTACCGGGTGGGCTTCTCCGCGTGGCGCCAGGTCTACAGCTGCCGGGTCCGCAAGGTCGCCGCCGGAGTGGCCAACATCCCCGCGCGGGTAGAAGGCTGGAGATACTGGGAGACCGACTACCCGAAGTACAGGGGACGCCGGCTGAGCAGGCGCTGAGCCTCCCGGTCCCCGGCGGCGCGTTCCGGACCCCGGCCCGGCGACCGGTCCCGCTCAGTGCCCGCTCAGCGCCCGCTCAGCGCCCGAGGAACCGGGTGGCGTTGCCGCCGAGCAGCTTGGCGCGGGCGGTGTCGGAGAGAAACCCCGCCCGGCGGATCAGCGAGCCCACCGGTGACTCCCCCAGCGGGTAGGGGAAGTCGGAGCCGAGCATGACCCCGTCCTCTCCCATCGTGTCGACCAGCAGCCGCAGCGCCCGCTCGTCGAACACGACCGAGTCCACACTGAACCGGTCGAGATAGTGCGACGGGGGAAACTCCGAGACCCCGACCAGGTCGTTGCGACGGTGCCAGGCGTTCTCGAAGCGGCCTAGCCAGAAGGCGAACGAGCCGCCGCCGTGCGCGAAGCACAGGCGCAGCGTCTTCGGCACCCGGTCGAGGACACCGCCCAGGATCAGGGCGAGCACCGACAGGTGCGTCTCGGCGGGCATGCCGACCAGCCACTGCGCCATCCAGCGCTCCAGCCGTGGACCGCCCGCCATGTCCCAGGGGTGGACGAAGACGGGCGCCCCCACCGAGGCACAGTGCTGGAGGAACTGGACGACTCCCTCGTCGTCGAGGTCGCGGTCGCCGACGTGATTGCCGATCTCGACGCCCGCGTGCCCGGAGGCGAGGCACCGGTCCAGCTCGGCGCAGGCCAGGTCGGGATCCTGGAGCGGCACCTGGCAGAACGGCACCAGCCGCTCGGACTCGCAGATCTCCAGCGCCAGGTCGTTGAACACCCTCGCGACCCGTACGGCCTCGGCCGCCGGACGCTCGTAGGAGAAGAAGACCGGCGTCGGGGAGACGACCTGGACGTCCACCCCGTCGGCGTCCATCCGTTCCAGGCGTACCGAGGGATTCCAGCAGTCGTCGGCGATCCGGCGGAACTCCCGATCCCCGAGCATGATCACGGCCTCCCGCTCGGAGTCGACCCTGAGCCGGGGCGCCCCCGGCCAGCCGAGATCGGGCCAGCCCTTGGGGACGTGGTGCGTGTGAACGTCGATGATCAACGACTATCCCCTGCCGGGGTGGACGGTGCCGCAGTTCCCGCAGGTACGCGCCTTCTCGTCGTCGTAGAACGCCTGGAAGATCGGCGGCAGGTCGGTCACGATGTCACGGACCTGGAGTTCCACCTCGTGGACCACGCCGCTGCACCGCGGGCAGTACCAGAGGAATTTCTCCAGCACGCCCTCCGGCCTGATCCGCTCCACCACCAGGCCGATCGACCCCTCCTCCGGGCGCTGCGGCGAGTGCGGCGTGTTCCCCGGGAGCAGCCACATCTGCCCCTCGCGCACGTGCACGGTCTCCGGCCCCTCGGGGGTCATGATGTTGACGTGCATGTTGCCGCGGATCTGGTAGAAGAGCTCCTCGTACGGGTCGATATGGAAATCGGTCCGCGCGTTCGGGCCTCCGACGACCATGACGATGAAGTCGCCGGTGTTCTCGAAGACCATCTTGTTGCCCACCGGCGGCTTGAGCAGGTGGGCGTGCTCGTCGATCCACTTGGTGAGGTCGATGGGGGCGATCATGGGCGAACCTCCGGTCGATGGGCCACGGCCTGAATCTCGATGAGCAGGTGCGGGTGGGGCAGTTGGTGGACGGCCACGGTGGTGCGTGCCGGGCCGGTCTCGTCGAAGTACTTCGCGTAGACCGCGTTGTATCCGCCGAAGTCATTGATGTTCACCAGGTAGGTGGTGATCTGTACGAGATCGCTCAGGTCGGCTCCCGCCGCCTTGAGGATGTCTCCGATGTTCTCTATCACCGCCCTGGTCTGCTCGGCGATGTCGAGCTTCACCGTGCCGAACTCGTCGACCTCGGCTCCCACGATCGTGTTGTCGGGCCTGCGCGAGCTGGTCCCGGACACGTACAGGAGGTCTCCCGCACGCTTGACGTGCGGAAACCTTCCTCGCGGCGTCGCCTTTCCCTCGACGACGAGCCCCTCGCTCATGATTCCTCCCCCGAAGTTCCCGGTCTGTCCGAAGCCCCCTGTACCCCGGAAACCCCCGACGCCCCCGGCGTCGTCGGAGCGGGTTCGGAAGCGGGTTCCGGCGCGGAGGCGGTGAACGAGACCGAGCCCAGGTGCTGGATCTCGGCCCGCACCCGCGCACCGGGCACCAGCGGCTCGGCGGGCGTGGCGGCACCGGCGAGCAGGATCCAGCCCGGTTCCAAAACCATCCCCGCCTGGAGGGCGAGGCGCACGGCCTCGGCGAGTGCCCTGCGCGGGTCGCCCAGGATCGCGCCGGTCGATCCGGTCTGGACCACGCGCCCGTCGATCTCCAGGACGACGCCCAGGTTCCAGCGCGACGGGTCGTACGGCTGCCAGGGGCCGACGACGTACCCGGCGGCCGAGGTGTTGTCGGCGATCACGTCGGGCAGCGAGAATCTGAAGTCCTCGTAGCGCGAGTCGATCACCTCGATACCGGCCGCGACGGCCGCGACGGCGCCCGGCGCGAGCGCGTCGCCCGGCGACGCGATGCGTCGGCCGATGAGGTAGACGACCTCCGGCTCCACCCTCGGATGGATGAATCCAGAAATATCCATGTACGAGCCGTCGAGGATGGCCGACGACTCCGGCACCCGGCCGAAGATGACGTCGTGCACCCCCATCTGGCGGCGCTTGCCCTCGCTGGTGAAGCCCAGCTTCACCCCGGCGAGCCGGTCCCCGCGCTCCAGGCGGAGCCGGATCAGCTCCTCCTGGACCCGGTAGGCGTCGGCCACGCCGTAGTCCTGCTCGGGCCTCGGCACCGCGCGACCGGTGCGGGCGGCCTCGTCCAGGACGGCGGCGAGCTTGTGCAGGTCGGTCACTGGGACACCATCTTTCTCGCGGGCACCACTGCGGTGCTCGGTGAAGGGACTCGGCGGGAGCCGGGGGACGATGACATCGCTACGGCGCTCGACGAAAGAGCTCGGCGGAAGCCCGAGGACGGTGACACCACTACGGCGCTCGACGAAAGAGCTCGGCGGAGGCCGGGGAGAGCCGGAGGACCGCCGGTGTCACGACGTCTCCCCGGTCCGCGCCAGGTCCAGCGCGATGTCCACGATCATGTCCTCCTGGCCGCCCACCATCCGGCGGCGACCCACCTCGGTGAGGATGGTCCGGGTGTCGACCCCGTAGCGCGCCGAGGCCGCCTCCGCGTGCCGCAGGAAGCTGGAGTAGACCCCCGCGTAGCCGAGCGTCAGCGTCTCCCTGTCCACCCGGACCGGCCGGTCCTGCAGCGGCCTGACCAGGTCGTCGGCCGCGTCCATCAGGGCGTGCAGGTCACAGCCGTGCTCCCAGCCCATCAGGTCGGCCACCGCGACGAACACCTCGATCGGGCAGTTGCCCGCCCCCGCGCCCATCCCCGCCAGGGAGGCGTCCACCCGGTAGGTGCCGTTCTCCACCGCGACGACCGAGTTGGCCACGCCAAGACCCAGGTTGTGGTGGGCGTGGATGCCGATCTCCGTACCCTCGTCGAGCACCGAGCGGTAGGCCCTGACCCGCTCCCGCACCCCGTCCATGGTCAACCGGCCGCCGGAGTCGGTCACGTAAACGCAGTGAGCGCCGTACGACTCCATGAGCGCCGCCTGCCGCGCCAGCTCGTCGGCGGAGGTCATGTGGGACATCATCAGGAACCCGGCCACGTCCATCCCGAGCTCGCGCGCGGTGGAGATGTGCTGGGCGGAGATGTCGGCCTCGGTGCAGTGGGTGGCGACCCTGACCGAGGTGACACCGAGGGCGTGGGCGCGCCTGAGGTCGTCGATGGTGCCGATGCCGGGCAGCAGCAGGGTGGTCAGCTTCGCCCGCCGTACGGCACCGGCGACCGCCTCGATCCACTCGTCGTCGGTGTGCGCGCCCGCGCCGTAGTTGAAGCTGCCCCCGGAGAGGCCGTCGCCGTGTGCGATCTCGATCGCCGCCACCCCGGCGGCGTCGAGGGCCGCGGCGATCTCGGCGGCCTGGGCGACGGTGTAGCGGTGCCGGATGGCGTGCATGCCGTCCCGCAGTGTCACGTCCTGCACGTAGAGCTTCACGCGCCCACCTCCGCGTCCGTACGAGCGGCCAGGTCCGTGCGGTCCCGGTCTTCCTTGCGACCCGCGTCCGCGGCCCGCTCCGTCACCTCGGCGAGCCGCTCGGCGGTGCGCAGCGCGGCGGAGGTCATGATGTCGAGATTGCCGGCGTAGGCGGGCAGGTAGTGGGCGGCGCCCTCCACCTCCAGGAAGACGGTCACCTTCACGCCGCCGTCGCGGGTGCCGTCGGGGAGCGGCTCCCCGGCCGGGATCGTCTCGAGCTGGATGTCCTGTTTGAGGCGGTAGCCGGGCACGTAGTCGTTGACCCGCGCCACCATTTCCAGCACCGCGTCCTTCACCTCCGCCACGGTCGCCTCGTCGCACTCGTCCACCAGGCAGTAGACCGTGTCCCGCATGATCAGCGGCGGCTCCGCCGGGTTGAGGACGATGATCGCCTTGCCCCTCGCCGCCCCGCCGACCCGCTCGATCGCCCGGGAGGTCGTCTCGGTGAACTCGTCGATGTTGGCCCGCGTGCCGGGCCCCGCCGACCGGGAGGAGATCGAGGCGACGATCTCCGCGTACCGGACGGGCACCCGCGAGGCGACCGCCGCGACGATCGGGATCGTGGCCTGCCCGCCGCAGGTGACCATGTTGAGGTTCGGTTCCGTGAGGTGGTCCTCCAGGTTGACCGGGGGCACCACGTAGGGGCCGACCGCGGCAGGGGTGAGGTCGATGACGCGCTTGCCGTGCGCCCTGAGCACCCGGTCGTTGTGCCGGTGCGCCCCGGCCGAGGTCGCGTCGAGGACGACGTCCACCTCGGCGAACCCGGGCAGCGCGACCAGTCCCTCGACGCCCTCATGGGTGGTGGCGACTCCGCGGCGGCGAGCGCGGGCCAGTCCGTCGGAGTCGGGGTCGATGCCCGCCATCGCGACGACCTCGACCTTCTTCGACAGCAATGCCTTGAACATCAGGTCGGTGCCGATGTTCCCAGAACCGATGATGGCGATTTTCACAACAGGCCCGCTTTCACACGTCGTACGAGTTCCCCTGGTCCTCCGAGCTCTCCGGACTCCCCGAGCTCTCTGGACCTGCCGAGTTCCCCGGCCTCGCCGGACTCCCCGGGCTTCACGGATTTCACGAGCCGGTCGGGGCCGTGGGCTCTCACGAGAAGACCGTCCTGACCGAGCCAAGGCCCTCGATGTGGGCCTCGAACACGTCGCCCGGCTCGACGCCGACCATCGGGCCGAGCGCGCCGGTGAGCACGACGTCCCCGGCGCGCAGCGGGAAGTCCGTACCGCCCAGCGCGTCGGCGAGCCAGACCGCGGCGTTGAGCGGATGCCCCAGGCAGGCCGCGCCCACCCCCGTGGATACCTCCTCGCCGTGCCGGTTCATGGTCATCCCGGCGAGGCGCAGGTCCAGGCCGCGCAGGCTCACCGGGGTGTTGCCGAGGACGAACGCGCCGCTGGAGGCGTTGTCGGCGATCGTGTCGACGAGGGTGATGTCCCATCCCGCGACGCGGCTGTCGACGATCTCGATCGCGGGCAGCGCGAAGTCGACCGCCCGGATGACGTCGGCGACCGTGAACGGGCCGCCCTCCAGGTCGCTCCCGAGGACGAGCGCGACCTCCGCCTCGACCTTGGGCTGCAGGAAACGGCCGGTCGGCACGGGCAGGCCGTCGAGATAGGCCATGTCGGCGAAGAGCATCCCGAAGTCCGGCTGGTCCACGCCGAGCTGGCGCTGGACCGCGGCGGAGGTGAGCCCGATCTTCCTGCCGACCAGCCTCCTGCCCTCGTCCAGCGCCCGCCTGGTGTTGATCTCCTGTACGGCGTAGCCGGTCTCGGCGCTCCCGCTCGGCAGCGTCTCGCGCACCGGGGCGCACGGCTTGCCGCTCCTGGCCGCCTCGAGCAACCGGTCGGCCGCCTCCACGCGCACGTCGGTGGCCTCGCTCCACTCAGTCATGTCCAGGCTCCAGCTTGATGGTGATCGTGGTGGGCTCGGAGTAGAAGTCCAGCGAGCGCGTGCCGCCCTCGCGGCCGATGCCGGACAGCTTCACCCCGCCGAAAGGAGTGCGCAGGTCGCGCAGGTACCAGGTGTTGACCCAGACCAGGCCGGCCTCCAGCGACCTGGCGACCCGGTGTGCCCGGCTCAGGTTGGAGGTCCAGACGGTCGCCGCCAGGCCGTACTCGCTGTCGTTGGCGAGCCCGACCGCCTCGGCCTCGGTGTCGAACGGGGCGATGTGGCAGACGGGACCGAAGATCTCCTCCCGGTTCACCCGGGAGTCCGGCGGCAGGCCGGTCAGCACGGTCGGCTCGACGTAGTAGCCGCCGTCGCGGTCGTCGCCGAAGCGCGGCACCCCGCCGCCGGCGCGGATCTCGGCACCCTCGTGCTTGGCCAGCTCGTAGTAGGAGAGCACCTTGTCCCGGTGCTCGGCGGAGATCATCGGCATCATCGTGGTGTCCTCGTCGGAGGGGCGGCCGAACCGCAGGTCACCGGCGCGCCTGGCCAGCCGCGCGGTGAACTCCTCGAAGACGGGCCGCTCCACGTAGAGCCGCTCGGTGCACAGGCAGACCTGGCCGCCGTTGGTGAAGACCGACCGCACGCTTCCCTCGACGGCCGCGTCCAGGTCTGCGTCGGCGAAGACCAGCCCGGCGTTCTTGCCGCCCAGCTCGAACGAGACGGGCTTGACCCGGTCCGCGACCGCCTTCATGATCGTCGATCCGGTACGGCTCTCGCCGGTGAAGGTGACCGCGTCCACGCCGGGGTGCTCCACCAGGAACTGGCCGGTGGAGCCACCACCGAAGCCGTTCACGACGTTGAGGACACCGGGGGGCAGACCGATCGAGGCGGCGATCTCCGCGAGCACCGCGACCGAGCTCGGCGTGTGCTCCGAGGGCTTGACCACGACGGTGTTGCCCGCGACGAGCGCGGGACCGAGCTTCCAGGTCGCCAGCAGGAACGGCAGGTTCCACGGCACGATCACCGCGACCACGCCGAGTGGCTTGCGCACGGTGTAGCTCAGCACGTCCGTGAGGTGGAACGCGTCCTCCGGGTGCTGGGCCGCGATCTCGGCGAACGACCGGAAGTTCGCGGCTCCGCGCGGGATGTCCAGGGTGCGGGTCTGGGTGATCGACTTCCCCGTGTCGGCGATCTCCGCCGCCACCAGGTCCTCGAACCGCTCCTCGATCGCGTCGGCGAGGCGGCGCATCCAGGTGGCGCGCTCCGCCATCGGCAGCGCGGCCCATCCGGGCAGGGCCGCGTGGGCCGCGGCGACCGCCCTGTCGACGACGTCCCGGTCCGCCTCGCGGACCTCGCGCACCGGCCGGCCGGTCACCGGGTCATGGGTGGCGAACGTCGCGCCCTCGGCGACCGGCACCCCACCGATGAAGTGGTTCACCTGGTCAGACAAGTCTGCTCCTCGGGAAGGTACTCCTTCAGGTCACTACGTACGGGTATAGAGCCGCAAACGGCCATAGGCAAGAATGGGTTCCGTGAAACGGAACCCCGACCGTCTGTCCCTGCTGGAGAAATCCTGGCTCGTACTCGACGCGTTCCGCCCCACGGGAGGACCGCTGCGCCTGGCCGACGTCGCCGAGCGCTGCCACCTGCCCAAGACCACCGCCTTCCGGCTACTCACCGAACTGACCGCGATCGGCGCGATCACCCGCCGCCCCGACGGCTACTATCTCGGCCGCCGCCTCTTCGAACTCGGGAGCATCGTGCCCCTGGAGCGCGACCTGAGACACGCGGCGCTCCCCTTCATGCACGACCTTTACGAGGCGACCCACGAGACCGTCCACCTCGGCGTGCGCGACGGCCTCGACGTCGTCTACGTCGAGAAGATCCGCGGCCAGGAGACCTTCGCCCTGCCCTCGCGCGTCGGCGGGCGCCTCCCGCTGACGTGCACCGGGATCGGCAAGGCCCTGCTCGCCTACTCGGGGCCCGACCTGATCGACGAGGTCCTCGGCCGCCCGCTGCGCCGGTTGACCCCGCACTCGATCGTCGACCCCCGGCGTCTGGAGGAGGCGATCGGTCAGATCCAGGCGGCGGGGCTCGCCTACGAGCGGGAGGAGGCCCAGCTGGGCGGCGCCTGCATCGCGGCCCCGGTGTTCGGCGACGGCGTGGCCGTGGCCGCGCTCTCGGTCTCGGTGCCGCTGGCCCGCTTCCAGCCCACCCGGCTCGCCCCTGCCGTCAAGGCCGCCGCCCTGGGCATCTCCCGCGCTCTGGCCAGGACCATCTGACGGGCGGTCGGCCGCGCCGAGGAAGCCCTCGAACGGCCTTACGACCGGAATGGCCTGCCCTCCTGCTCGGCATCCCGGCTCATGTAGCCGAAGAACGCCTCCGCGGCCTCGTCGAACGCCTCGCCGCTGTAGATGTTCACCTGCGGAATGATGATCGACCGCTTCGCCTCGGCGAGACGGACGTCGATGAACTCGCTCGCGCCTTCGGAGGCGTCGGTGAGGTCGCCGGAGTACTCGGCGAAGCTGTTGCGGTAGTCCACGAGATGTGCTCGGCGTCGAGTTGGTGTGCGGCCACCTCTCCCCAGCCCGGGGTGGAGGCGGCGGGAGCGTCGACGGGGACTCGAAGCCGCCTGGTGATGACGAGGCTTTCCAGGGTGTCCACAAGCGCACCTTATCCGCGAGACGCGCCCATGCTCGGCGGGTTTTCCTGGCCTGCGCCCGCACATCTGTCCGCGTTCGGCGGGTATGCGATTCGCCGACCGTTCGTCCGTCATACGCCGGCACGCCGGCGGTCGACACGCCAGCAGGAGGATCCCGTGGAAGTTCGCACCGAGACGGTCACCGTCGCCGACGGCTCGTTCGACCTGCACCTGTGGCTTCCCCCGAGCGGCCGGGGCCCGGTCATCCTGCTGATCCAGGAGATCTACGGGGTGGGACCGTACATCAGGAAGGTCGCCGAGGACCTGGCCGCCCTCGGGTACGTCGTCGGCGCGCCCGACCTGTTCTGGCGGATCCGGCCCAACTGGGTGTCCGGCCACGACGACGCGGGAACGGCCCTGTCGGTCGAGATGGTCTCCACGTTCGACGTCCCCCAGGGGGTGGCCGACTCCGCCGTCGCCCTGACGCACCTGCGGGAACTGCCCGAGGCCGAGGGCGGGGCCGGGGTGGTCGGGTTCTGCCTCGGGGGTTCCATCGGCTACCTGCTCGCGGCCACGGTCGAGGTGGACGCGGTCCTGTCGTTCTACGGGTCCGCAGTCCCCGACGCCTCGGGCATGCTGGAGAAGACCACCTGCCCGCTGTTGCTCGTCTTCGGCGGTTCCGACCCCTACATCCCTCGGGAGCGGGTCTCCGTGGTGGAGGAGGCCGCGGCCGGTCGGCCGAACGTCAGGGTGTACGTCGCCGAGGAGGCCGGGCACGCCTTCCACAACCACGAGGCCCCTCAGTTCTACGACCAGGAGGCCGCGCGGGCCGCCTGGGACCAGGCCGTGCACTTCCTCGGACGCAACCTCCCCCTGCCCTCTCTCCCCTGAGGCGCGTACCGCGCGAGGAGCCCGCCCTTCCCTGAGGCGCATCGCCCTGGCACATACCGCGCGAGGAGCCCGCCCTTCCCTGAGGCGCATCGCCCTGGCACATACCGCGCGAGGAGCCCGCCCTTCCTCGAGGCGCGTCACCCTGGCACATACCGCGCCGGCCTCCCTTCCCCGGGGCGCGTCCCCGGCTCGGGGCCTCCGTACGCGCGAGCGCGCCGACGGCCTCTCCTCGCGCCCGGGCACCCTTTCGCCGCTCGGGGAGCCGCTCACGGGGATGAGAACGACCCTTGCCTGGAGGTCACCTTCTCGTAACCTCGAAGGCCGCCCGAGGGGACTCCGCGCACCCCATCATTTGTCTTGTGCACCAGGCGTGGCAGCAGTGGGGGAATGTCGTTATAGCGGCCTTGCTCGCGGTCCCCGCGGTCGTCGTCGCCGTCCGCCTGCTCACCCTCCGCCGCGCCCGCTCCGGCCACCCCTTCCCGGCGCGCACCGCCCTGGCCGACGTGGTCGCGGTGGCGGGGACCGCGCCCTGGATCTGGATGATCCTCACCCCCGGAGCGGGGATCTCCGGCGTCAGTCCCGTCCCTTTCTCGGACCTGTGGGCGACACTTCACGGACCGGGACAGACGGCGTTCGTGCAGGTCGGAGGGAACCTCCTGGTCTTCGCCGCGCTCGGGGCGATGCTTCCCGTCCGTTCGGCGCGTTTCGCCTCGCTCACCCGGATCGCGGCCGTGGCGGCAGGGGCGTCGCTCACCGTGGAGGTCCTCCAGTACGCCCTGCGCCTGGGGCGGGTGAGCTCCGTCGACGACGTGATCCTCAACGCGGCGGGGGCCGTGCTGGCCGCGGCCGTCACGCGCCGATGGTGGGCCGTTCGAATACCGGTCAGGACCGTTCCACGGTTACGGACCGGGAAAACTCTTTAAGATCGCCACACGGGCACGATCCTCCCAAAAGAAGCACGATACCAACCTCCGTATCTGTGCGATCGTGGACAAGGCGGGGCAAGTTCTCTGGAGACGCCAAACCCGGTTGGTGACAGAGGGTGATCGAACGTGCAGCATTCCCCGGTACCTCCCGAGCCCCCGATCTATCGGCGCATCGCCGACGGGCTTCGCGAAGCGATCCTGTCCGGCGATCTCCGAGACGGGGATCGGCTTCCGGGCGAGAACGCCCTGATGGCCAGTCACGGCATAGCCCGTGCCACCGCCAGGCAGGCCCTGTCCGTACTAATCAACGAAGGCCTCGCCGTCCCCAAGCGCGGCTCAGGGGTGTACGTCAGGCAGTTCCGCCCCATCAGGCGACACGGCTCCCGACGGCTCTCCCGTGACCAGTGGGAGCGCGGCGAGGCCATCTGGGACTCCGACACCAGGGGGCGCCCCTACACCGTGGACCAGGTGGACATCGACCGGGAGACCGCCGAGGACGCCGTGGCCAGGGTGCTGGGCAGCCCCGAGGTGTGGGTCCGCAGGCGGCGCTACTCGGTGGACGAGCGGCCGGTGCAACTGTCGGTCTCCCACTTCCCCGCCCTCCTGGTGGACGGAACCGCGATCACCAGAGAGGACACGGGCCCCGGAGGCGTCTACGCGCGCCTCGGCGAGCTCGGCCACGCCCCGGCGCACTTCACCGAGGAGATCAGGGCCCGCATGCCCCATCCCCACGAGACCGTCCAGCTCGACCTGCCCGCGGGCACCCCGGTCATCGTGATCGCCCGGGTCGCCCGCACCGTGGACGGCGTCGCCGTCGAGGTGAACGAGATGACTCTCGACGCCGCCTCTTACGTACTTCAATACGACTTCGACTCATAGATCAAGACCATCCGTCAACCGATAGGTTGACCTGTCCCCCGCGATCATTGATTTCTCTAGAGAAGTGCCTCACCGTCAGAGGTGGAGCGTCGCAAAGACGGGCCTGGGCGCGGGGAAGGTGCACAGATGTCTCTCGACCGACATCTCGCTGAGATCGCCCGGGAGTTTCCCGACTGGACGATCTGGCGGAGTGACGCGGGTCGGTGGTGGGCAACCCGCCACCACCCGCTGACCTCCGCCCAGCGTGATGTCGGCTGCGCGATGACCATCGACGCGGACGATCCGGAAGGGCTGCGTGAGCAGCTACTCGACCAGCGGGAACGTTCCGGCGACACGGAGCCGGGGACGGACACCTGAAGACCGCCCGGTGCCGGGATGAGCGGATCCGATGCGGTCCCGGCGCCGGGCCCCCAATCGCGGAAGTCCCCGACCCGATCGGGGGCGGGGGCTTCCGCCTGATCCTCACCGCCGTCGGGGCGGAGGCCTCCGCGTGCCTCCGCCTCCGCCGGGGGCCACCGCCTGACCTCCGGCCGACTCCCGCCGCCGTGACGTCCGCGAGGCCGTACGAGCCCCGCGGCGGGTCCGTGAGGAGATCACGTCCCGCCCGCCGTCCCTGCCGCGCGGACCCTCTTCACGGCCTCCTGGACCGACCACGGCCGTACGAGCCCCTCACAGCCTCCTGGATCGGCCACGGCCGTATGAGCCCCTCACAGCCTCCGGAGCCGACCACGGCTGCGAGCCCTCCTCACCGTCTCCACGGCCGTGCGAGCCCCTCATGGTCTTCGGGGCCGACGTCTCCACGGCCGTGCGGGGCCCCCTCGTGTCTCCGGGGGCGAGGACTCTTACTTTCTTCTGGGGGTGGCGTACTTGTCCTCGTCCTTACCGGCCTTCTCCGCGGCCGGACCGAGATCGGTGTCGCCGACGAGGTCGGTGTCGTCGTACACCTCGACGCGCGTCTCCTCCGAACGGTCCTCGCCCTTGCCACGCCGCTCGCCCGCGCCCCCGACGGTGTCGTCGTCCACGATCACACGTACGGATTCCAGGTCGGGTGAGTCGAACCCGGCGTTCCGCCCGCTCTTGGACGCGTTCCCGGATCCGGGGGGCCCGGCCTGTCCCGACGGCGCCTTCGCGTCGTCAGGGGTGACGGCGTCCGCCGCGCCGGGTGTGCCATGGACGTCGTCGGGCGTCTCCTCGGAGACGGCCCCCGAGACGGCGTCAGGTCCCGTGGCGGGGGCGGTCAGCGCCGGCTGGACGGGGGCCGGGGGCAGCACGGAGCTCTCGTCGATCAGGGCCCCCGCCGAGCTCTCGCGGTGGAGCAGGTCGCCCAGGACGGTGCCCATCTCGTGCAGACGGCGCATGACCTCGTGGTGGGTGTCTGTGAGGTAGACGACCCGGCGACCGGTGGTCTCGTCCAGGGCGGCGGCGCGCTGCTGTGCCGCCGACAGGGTGGAGTGCGCGTCGTTGTTGGCGGCGAGCACGGTCGCCTCCGCCTCGGCACGGGCGGCGCTCAGCGTGGAGTCGGCCTCGGCGCGGGCCTCCTGAACCGTCCGCTCGGCCTCGTTCCTCGCCGAGGTGATCATCCGGTCGGCCTCGGTGCGGGCGCTGCGCAGGGTGTCCTCGGACTCGGCGCGGGCCGCGTTGAGCGTCTCCTCGGCGTCGTTGCCCGCCTGGGACAGCATCTGCTCGGCGGCCGCGGTGGCCTCGGCCACCCGGCGCTCGGCCTCCTGCTGCGCGGCGTTCAGTATGCCCTCGGCCCGATCCTGCGCGGAGGTGATCAGCCGCTCGGCCTCCATCGCCGCGTCGTCGCGGAGCTTGATCGCCTCGGCCTCGGCGACCTGCTTCTTGGAGGTGGCCTCCTCCTCCCCGAGTTTCAGTATCTGGCTGAGCCTCTGGCCGAGCTCGTCGTAGTCCTGCGGGGCGTCGGAAAGCCTCTTGCGGGCCTCGGCCAGCTCGATCCGGCCCTGCTCGGCCTGGTCGATCGCGCGCCCGAGCCGCTCCTCCAGGTCGCGGATCTGGTGGCGGTGGCGGTCCATATAGTCGTGAACCTGACGACGGCTGTAGCCGCGCATGACGACCTCGAACGAGTCCTCATGCATCAGGTCGGGAAAGCTCTCGTGCTGGTTTGTCATAGCACTACCCGTGGAGGTTGTGTGGCGGAAAAGGAGACGTCAGGAGACGACTTTCCTGCTTACTGCCCAAGTCTGCAACCGGAACGCCCCACCTGCTTACCGAAAAACCGGACAGATCGACCCCTCGTAACATCGTTGACATGAACGTCACGCCCTACATCGCGGCCCTCGACGGCGGCGCCGTCCCACAGATCCATCCGGACGCCTACATCGCCCCCGGAGCGGTGGTCGTCGGGAGGGTACGGCTGGGCCGTGCCGCGAACGTCTGGTACGGCTCGGTCCTGCGCGGCGACGACGAGGACGTCGAAGTCGGGGAGGAGTGCAACATCCAGGACCTGTGCTGCCTGCACGCCGATCCCGGTCAGCCCGCCGTACTGGAACCCCGGGTGAGCCTCGGGCACAAGGCCATGGTGCACGGGGCCCACGTGGAGACCGGCGCGCTCGTGGGCATCGGCGCGATCGTGCTGGGCGGCGCCAGGGTCGGCGCGGGATCGCTGATCGCGGCGGGTGCCCTGGTGGCGCCGGGGAAGCGGATCCCCGCCGGGGTGCTCGTCGCGGGCGTCCCCGGAAAGATCGTCCGTGAGCTCACCGACGACGACCGCGCCCTGTTCGCCGGTACTCCGGCCGGCTACATCGCCAAGGCGGCCCGCCACCGGGCCGCGACCCCCGTGCCACCGGCCTGAACGGCCAGAACGCCCCGAGCACACCCTCGGGCGGATTTCCCGACCCCGGGCACCGACGCCCCGAGGGATTTCCCGGCCCTGGCCGTACCGGCTTCCGGCGGACTGCCCGGTCCTGGCCGTACCGTCCCGGGTGGATCTCCCGCTCCCGGCCTTATACGCCCTCGGGAAACTTTCCGGTCCTGGCCTTGTGCCCCCGGATGGACTTCCCCGTCCGGGTCGTGGCGCACGCTCCCCGACACGGTGGCGGGGAGAGCCTTACGATCGTGCGAGGCCCGATCGGGGGATCGCGGGGCCTGGCAACGACCTTGACCGCTTGACCGAAGGGAGGCAGGGGCGTCCCGCCCGTGGCACCAGGCTGCGGGTACTCGCCCCGGAATGCCGATGACCGGCATGTGGCAGTGGGATGGGTTCGACGCCATCGAGAACGACGTGCGGACCATGGTCACCGACCCACGGTGGACGGCGCTGCCGCCGCTCGCACGCGCTCAGGCCATCGCCCAGCGCACGCTGTCCACCCCGGACGGCGGGCGCTGGCTGTTCGGCGCCCACGCCCGCTGGTACCGCCAGGATCCCGCCGACGGCCGGTGGCACCTCACCGCTCCCCCCGCCGACCGGAGCTTCCGCGCCGCGGCGCACGTGATCAACGTCACCTCGATGATCATGCAGCACCTGATACCGACCGGCGCCGACTTCGCCGTCGACCGGGGGTCGGTCCAGGGGTTCGTCGGCCCCGACGTGCCGTACGAGATCACCGAGAGGGTTCGCGAGCTGGTCATCGCCCAGCGCGGCAGGCGCAGGGAGGACTTCCCCATCACCGGGCCGTTCGCCGGGCTCTTCGCCGGGGAGGTGGCCAGTCCCGTCGCCGCGATCTGGGGCACGCTCATGTGGTGCGCCTACGCCCCGGCCTTCGACGGCAACGAGGTGTTGCTGTCGATGTTCGGAGAGTTCCTGGCCCGCCCGCTGCCCGGCGACGAGTGGGTCCGCTGGCTGCCGCCCACCTCGCTGGGCGACCTGGTCGCGCTCTACGGCGAGCGGGTCAGGGCCGGGCACCCCGAGGCGGGCCTGCGGCTGGTCGCGCTGATGGCCGACACCGCCGCCGTGGTGCGTGCGGATCCGAGGTTCAGGCCGAGGGCCGACGCCCTGCTGTCCATGGTCGAGCCGTTGCTCCGCCGGGCCTGCCAGGATCCCGCCATCGCGCACCAGGGCGACGACGCCGTGAGGAACGCGTGGCTTTCCCGCTGCCCGCCCCACATGACGCTGCCCGACGACTCGCCGGGCGAGCACTTCCAGCACGCGCTCTACGACCTGGTCCAGTCGCTGGGGTTCCTCGCCCCGATGGGCGCCGACCCACGGGCGGTGGCCGCCTCGCTGCTCGCCGCCGACCTGTCGGGTGTCGCGCCCAGGGCGGCCGACCGTCTCTACCCGTGGCTGGATCCCGAGCTGCGGCACATCCTCCACGTGGTGCTCACCGACGCCTCGCATCCGCTGAGGGGATGCTGGCCGCGCTCGGGCGAGCTGCCTTCCGCGCTGCATCCGCCGGACCGTAACGCCGCCGCCGCTCTGCTCGGTGCCGCCTACGCCACAGGGCTCGCGTGGTGCCGCCTCACGGGGACCGAGATACCGGAGCGCGGATTCGCGACGGCCTCGGCGGTCGTGCACCGGCTGACGCACGAGCGCGACGACCCGGTCCCCCCTGTATCGGGAACTTACCCCCGCCACTTCTGACACAGATCAGTATAGTTAAACCACAAATTCAGTTATTTCATCCTTACTCCCCCTATATCCTTCTAGCCCCCTACGCATCAGACAATTAGCTGAATTGTGATCTCCTAAACGGGAAATGATCCTCCTTGAGGACGTGTCGGGCGGGGCGAGGAATGGTCCCGATGGGCCATGGGCACCGATGACCGCCCGCCGTAACCTCGAAGTGGGTGTGGGCTGCGGAAGGAAGGACGACGCGGTGGGGCACGACGACCTGGACTCTAGGGTCCACGACCGTGTCGCGTTGGACGAGATCGCGCTCTATGCCGAGGTGCTGTCCGCCGTCGCGATGAGCGAACGGCCCCTCACCTCGGTGGAGCTCGACAACGCGCTCGGATTGAGCGCTTCGGCTGTTTGCTGAGGCCTCTGGAAGAACCGTTTCCAAGACCTTGTCCCGGACCCTCCGACGGGGTCCGGGACGTGGTCGGAAAAGATAGTCATGTGACTAGTCACGAACGGACGAGACGGGCGATCGCGGCCGACGCCTCCTTGACCTTCTCCTCCGCCTCCGGCCCCCCGGCGCTGATGGCGTCGGCGACGCAGTGCCCGATGTGGTCCTCCAGCAGGCCGAGCGCCACCGCCTGGAGCGCCCGCGTGGCGGCCGAGACCTGGGTCAGCACGTCGATGCAGTAGGCATCCTCTTCGACCATCCGCTGCAGGCCCCTGATCTGCCCCTCGACACGCCGCAACCGGGTCAGATAAGCCTGCTTGTCACCGCTGTACCCATGCATGTCCCAACGGTACCGGTGTCAGGCACGGCGGGATGTCGCCGCGATCAGTTTCTCCCAGCGGTCGGCCACCGAGGACGCGCCGTGACCCGCCGCGACCTCCAACGCCCCCGCGGCCAGCTCCCTGCGCCGCCGCTCGTCGTCGATGAGCGCGAGCATCGCGGCCGCGTACGCCTCGATCTCGTCCTCTCCCTCGGCGACCAACACTCCGTTCCTGCCGTCGGCCACGAGCTCGCCCGGCCCACGGGGGCCGCCGAACGCGATCACCGGTACCCCGCTCGCCATCGCCTCGATCACGGCCATGCCGAGCACCTCCGTCCTGGAGGTGCTCGCCACGATCGACGCCTTGGCGAACTCGCCGGTGAGGTCGGAGGTCGTTCCCATGAAGTAGACGTGGTTGTGCAGGTCGAGGTCACCGACGAGGGCGCGCAGGCGCTTCTCCTCCGGGCCCCCGCCGTACAGGCGCAGCCGCCAGTCGGGGCGCTTGCCCGCGACGACGGCGAACGCGCGGATCAGCCGGTCGTGTGCCTTCGCCGGCACCAGGCGCCCTCCGGCGGCGACGATGCGGTTGTCCATCCGCGAGCGCGGCCACGGCCCCGCGGGCAGCGCGTCGGGGATCACGTTGACCGGCACGTTCCCGCCCAGGAGGTGATCCCACTCCTGCCGGCTCGTCTCGGTGGCGGTGGCGACCGCGTCCAGGCGCGGGTAGAACTTCCTGATCGGCCCCGGTACGGGCGGCCGGCCCCACTCGCGGGCGATCCGCGTGATGTCGCGCGGCGCGTGCCTGGCCACCTGGACGCTCAACCCCGGCCTGGTGCTGACGAGCACGTCGGCCCGCAGCCCGCGTAGCCGCCGCCAGAGGGCGACCTCGGTGCGCATCTGGCCCCGGGGGAGCAGGTATCTGCCTCCCGGCTGGGCGTCGACCACCCAGGAGAGCTTCACTCCGGACGCCACGGGGAAGAACGGTTTCTCCCGCTGACGGCGGACGCTGATGATCTCGACCTCGTGACGTTCTGCCAGCTCTCCCGCGAGGTTGACGATCGAACGTACGTCACCGCGCATGCCGTATACAGAGGGGGTGAGCAGGCAGATCCTCACCCGCCGACCTCGATCCTGAGCTCGTCGTCCGCCGTGTAGCAGGGACGGATCGGCACCCCGTCGATCTGCGCGGCGGGATAGTGCAGGCGTCGGCGCTTGCCGTCGACGTCGTCCAGTCGGGAGCCCAGCCGCAGCGGCGTGGCCACACCGCGTACCTCCAGGGAGGGCTCCCAGGAGCCGGTCTGGTCGGGGGCGGCGGCGAGCACGTCGCACAGCGAGAGCGCCGCGTGGAAGCGCACGCCCTGGACCGTTGCAATGGAGGTCAGCTCGGCGTCGGGCCGGCTGCGGCGCAGGGCGAGCTTCGCCTCGTGCCTCGCCTCGTCGTCGTCGAGGCCGGTGAAGGCGAGCAGCCCGGTGACCTCGAAGCGCCCCTCCCTGAACCAGACGGAACGGACCTCCGCCGTCGGCCGGGCGTCGTCGATCTTCAGGGCGAGGAAGCCGTTGCGGGTCCGGTAGGCGCGGTAGGCCAGTGTGCGGCGGCTCAGCGCGTACGTCTCGAGATGGTCGAGGGAGAATCCGGGGTCGACGCTGCGCAGCCGCGTGCGCGCCTTGCCCTGTTGCAGGTAGGTGTCCCAACGGCCGGGACCGAGTGCGAGCGGGGCGAGTGAGACCGCCAGCTCAGCTTTGCGCATCCGTGCGTCCGGAGTGCCCAACGGCACCCGGCTCTCGACCGAGGTGGCCCGGTTACGCAGGACCAGTTCGGTGCCGTCGGCCAAGGGTTCGTCGACGGCCAGCCGAAGTGAGAGAACATCGGCCAGGGTAACCTCGGCATCGCTGACGACGGCTGGCATCGTCAAGCCCCCTCCCCGTTGAATGAGCTACGCGACGTTGAGGTTACCGTGATTTTCCCGTTATGTGGAGAAAGGTTTTCGGACCTTACGTCCTTTTCACGTTGACTTGACCCTATGTCAGAGGGGACATCGGGAAAATGTCCCCTCTGACGGATGACACACCCGCTGTCAGGGCGCCTCTACGGGCCGGCCTTTGATCGACTTGATCAGCAGCTGGGAGACGTCGACGACCTCCAGCGTCTCCTTGGCCTCGCCCGCGTTCTTCTTCTCGTTGATCGAGTCACCGAGCATGACCAGACAGAACGGGCACGCCGTGGAGATGGTGTCCGGCTCGGTGGTGAGCGCCTCGTCCACCCGCTCGGTGTTGATGCGCTTGCCGAGCCGCTCCTCCATCCACATCCGCGCGCCACCGGCGCCGCAGCAGAAGCCGCGATCCTTGTGGCGGTGCATCTCCTGGGTCTGCACGCCGGGCACCTTGGCCATGATGTCGCGGGGCTGGGAGTAGACCTTGTTGTGGCGGCCGAGGAAGCACGGGTCGTGGTAGGTGATCTTCTCCTCGATCGGCGTGATCGGGACCAGCTTGCCCTCGTCCACCAGCTTGGCCAGCAGCTGGGTGTGGTGCACGACCTCGTAGGTGCCGCCGAGCTGGGGATACTCGTTGGCGAGGGTGTTGAAGCAGTGCGGGCAGGTCGCGACGATCTTCTTGACCCCGGCCTCGTTCAGCGTCTCGATGTTCTGCTTGGCCAGCATGTCGAAGAGGTACTCCATGCCCAGGCGGCGCGCCGGGTCGCCGGTGCACGCCTCCATCGGGCCGAGCACCGCGAACTTCACCCCGGCGACGTGCAGCAGCTCCGCGACCGCCTTGGTGGTCTTCTTCGCCCGGTCCTCCAGCGCTCCGGCGCAGCCGACCCAGAACAGGTACTCGGTGTCGTCGGGCATCTTCTCGTCGACGAGCGTGACCTCGATGGGGTCGACCTCGCGGCTCGCCAGCTCCTCGACCCAGTCGGCCCGCTTCATCTCGGACATCCCCCACGGGTTGCCCTTGTTCTCCAGGTTCTTGACCATGACGCCGGCCTCGGAGGGGAAGTTGGACTCCACCATCGCCTGGTAGCGGCGCATGTCGAGGATGTGGTCGATGTGCTCGATGTCGACCGGGCACTGCTCGACGCAGGCGCCGCAGTTGGTGCACGACCACAGCACGTCGGGGTGGATCACGCCTTCCTCGCCCACCAGCGGCTTGTCCAGCAGGGCCAGCACGTCCTCGTGCAGGCCCGCGCGCTGCTCCCCGGTGGCCATCAGGTACGGAGCGACCTTGAAGGCGTGGTCGCGCTGCTCAAGGATGAGCATCTTCGGCGAGAGCGGCTTGTCGGTGTTCCAGGCCGGGCACTGGTCCTGGCAGCGTCCGCACTCGGTGCAGGTGTAGAAGTCGAGGAAGCCCTTCCAGGTGGTGTCCTCGATCTTGCCCCGGCCGAGCCGGTCGCCGTCGAGCTCCTCGTCCTCGAAGTCGACGAGCTTGCCGTCGATCCGCATCGGCTGGGCGGGGCCGTTGCCGTCGGGACGCCGGGAGAACGCCACGTTCAGCGGCGCGGTGAAGATGTGCAGGTGCTTGGAGTTCACCACGATCACGAGGAAGACCAGCATCACGCCGATGTGCAGGAGCAGCCCGACGTGCTCGAGCGTCTCGTTGGCCGAGGTGCCCAGCGGGCGCAGCAGGGCGGCGGTCGCCTCGGAGGCGAACGCTCCCGAGGCGTAGGGCAGGTTGCCGGTGTTCGCCGCCGCGCCACGGAAGAGGAGCATCGTCCAGATCACGTTGAAGATCATGAAGAGGACGAGCCAGGCACCGCCGAGGTGCGAGCCGAAGAACCGGGACCTACGGCCCAGCTTCTTCGGCGAGTTCTTGATCCTGATGACCGCGAAGGCGATGAGTCCGAGCAGGGCCGCGACCGCGATGAAGTCCTGCAGGAAGCCCAGGATCGGCCACGTCCCGACGAGCGGGATGTGGAAGTCGGGGGTGCCGGTGACGGCCCCCTGGATCAACGCGCCGTACGCCTCCAGATAGACGGTCGCCAGGATGAGGAACGCCCACATGACGAAGAAGTGCGCGACGCCGGAGGCCGTCCACTTCAGCAGCTTCCGCTGCCCGAACACCTCGACCAGCTGGGCCTTGATCTCCTCACCCAGGTTGGCCTTGGCATACTCGACGCGCTCAGGCGCGGGGGGCCCTGCGGTGGCGAGCTTGTACAGGAACAACACGCGGCGCGCGGCGAGCGCGAGCGCGACGGCTGTCATGACCAGCCCGATGATCGCTACCCAGAGCACTGGTCCTCCCACAGACGGCGTTGGCTGCCAGCGTACGACCGCCGGTCATCCACGATGACAGAGGGTCCCCATAGATACTACCGACGAGTAACTTCTCTTTGTCGGGAGACCCCCGGTGACCGTCGTCACCCTACGGTCAACACCGTTCCCAGAACAATGCTCTGCATGCCTCCGAACGGCGTCGAAGTGACCTTCGAGATTCATGGAGCTCGGCGGGCGTGGCCTGGACGTCGGCAGGACGGGGACTCGACGGAGCGTGCCGGTACGCCGGCCCGAATGGTGGGAATGCGCGGGATACAGCGGTATATGGCGGAAAGACCGCTATGGGGGAATCCGGAGGGCGGCGGGGAGACTAACGCGGCGGGTCGAGATAACCCTGGATCGTGGGTGTGAGCAATTTCACCAACTCCTCAAGATCCACCGAGGCGAGCGGCTCCAGTTCGAGGACATAGCGCATCAGGACCACGCCGAACATCTGCGCGAAGGCCGCCTCCATCCGGATCAGCGGGATGTCCAGGCTCTCCGCGACCCGGTTGAGCAGCGCGCGGGTCACGAACTCGCGGATCATGACGACCATCCGCTCGTTCGTCATCGCGGTGCGGGCCAACGCCAGCACCGGCTGACGCGCCCCGGCCTCCGAGGTGATCGTCAGGATGAGCCTGACCAGCCGCTCGCCGACCTCCTCGCGAGGCCCCGCCGTGATCGCCGCGAGGACGTTCTCGGGGTTGACCGGCAACTCCATCGCCTCGACGAACATCTTCTCCTTGCCGGAGAAGTAATGGTGGACCAGCGCCGGGTCCACCCCCGCCTGCCGGGCGATGCCCCGGATGGTCGCCTTGTCGAACCCCTTCTCCGCGAAGGTCTCGCGCGCCGCCGCGAGGATCTGCCCCCGCGTGTCGGCCGAGCCCGGCCTGCGCCCCGGACGCCTTCTCCCCTCCGCCGGCCCGTCCGCGGGCCTCTCCGCGGGTCCGTCCGCGGGCCTCTCCGCGGGTCCGTCCGCGAACCCGTCCGTGGACCCGTTCGCGGGGACGTCCGTGGTCCCGCTCGCGGGCGTGGCCGTTGACGTCCCAGAGGGCCCGTTCGCGGGGACGTCCGTTGACCTCTCCGAGGAGCCGTTCGAAAGCCCGCCCGTGGTGCTCATGACGGGCTCACTCATGCTGGGGTGGAGGCCGCGAGGTGCAGCCGGGCGAAGGCGAGCGCCTCCGCGAGGTCGTCGATCCGCTCGGAACGGCTGGCCGCCCTGCGCGTATTGATCTCCAGCACGACCAGCCCTGAATATCCGTTGCCCGCCATCCGCTCCAGGATCGGCGCGCACGGCTGGTTGCCCCGCCCGGGAACCAGGTGCTCGTCCTTGTTCGGCACTCCGACGCCGTCGGCCAGGTGCAGGTGGGCGAGCCGATCGCCGAGCTTGGTGAACATCTCCAGGGCGTCGGACCCGGACACCGCCGTGTGCGACAGATCCAGCGTGACCTGCGGGAAGTCGTAGTCGACCGGGTTCCAGTCAGGAGAGTAGGGGACGACCTCGTTGCCCCTCGCCCTCAGCGGGAACATGTTCTCCACCGCGAAGACCACGTCGGTCTCCTCACGCATCCTGGCCAGGCCGATCTCGAAGTCGCGCGCGTAGTCGCGCTGCCAGCGGAACGGGGGATGCACCACGACCGTCCTGGCACCGACCCGCTCGGCGGCGCGCTGCGCGCGCTGGAGCTTGGCCCACGGGTCCTTGCCCCACACCCGCTGCGTCACCAGCAGGCACGGTGCGTGAATGGCCAGGATCGGCAGGTGGTAGTGGTCCGACAGCCGCTCCAGGACATCGACGTCCTGGCTCACGGGGTCGGCACCCACCATGATCTCCACACCGTCGTACCCCAGGCGCGCGGCCAGTTCGAAAGCATCGGGAGTACGTTCGGGATACACCGACGCGGTGGACAGCGCGATCTTCGCGCTGGATACACGGACGCTCATACCGCTTCCTCGTCTCCGGCTCGGAGCGCACACTCGCGAACACCGCCGGGCCGACCGGCCCGATCGCTCACGTCGCTCACATTTGCCAGCCTAAGCGGGTCCGGAGAGCAGTGCTGTCCGCCACCACCGACACGGCCTAGATCACACCATTACGGTGAGGGCATGCCGAGGTTCTTGAGGGGCTCCATCCCCAGCCCCAACATCTGGAACACCCCCCAGATCTACGAGTTGGAAAACCGGGCGGTGGATCCCGAGGGGCACGCCGAGGCGGCGATGTCGGCGATCCGGTCGTGGACCGGGGCGACGGTCCTCGACATCGGCTGCGGTACCGGCTACCACCTGCCCGCCCTCGCCTCGACCGCCACCCGGGTGATCGGCGTGGAGCCGCACGAGGACCTCGTCCTGCTGGCCAGGCGCCGCTGCCGCGCCCTGCGGAACGTCGAGATCCATGCCGCCACCGCCCAGGCGATCCCGCTGCCCGGCGCCTCCGTGGACGTGGCCATCGCCCGCTGGGCGTACTTCTTCGGCCCCGGGTGCGAGCCGGGCCTGGCCGAACTCTCCCGGGTGATGCGGCGCGGCGGCGCGGCCTTCGTGATCGACATCGACACCACCCGCGGCGCCTTCGGCCGCTGGTTCGGCCAGTCCATCCCCGCCTACTCCGCCAGGTCCGTCGAGAACTTCTGGAGCCGCCAGGGCTGGCAGACGGACAAGCTCGACCTGCGCATGTCCTTCGAGCGCCGCGCCGACCTGGAGGCCGTGCTCCGCATCGAGTTCACCCCCGCGGTCGCCGACCTGGCCATCGCCGAGACCCCCGGTCTGGAGATCGCCTACCCCAACCTGCTGCGCTGGAAGCGGTTCTGAACGGCGACGACCTCCGCGGGGCCGACCGGGAACAACGGGACGGGGCCTTGACCTTGACGTTGATGTCAAGGTCTATCGTCGTGCCGTGGGGAGGGCCGGATGCGGATCGGTGAGCTGGCGCGGCGGGCGGGTGTCAGCACCCGGGCACTGCGCTACTACGAGCAGCAGGGACTGATCACGGCCCGGCGCTCGGCCAACGGCTACCGGGAGTACGGGGAGGAGGATCTCAGGCTCGTCTCCGAGATCCGCTCGCTGCTCGCCGTCGGCTTCACCCTGGACGACGCCCGCCCGTTCGTCGCCTGCCTGCGGGCCGGTCACGAGTCAGGGGGGTCGTGCCCGGAGTCCGTCGCCGTCTACCAGCGCAAACTGGCGGAGATCGACGACGAGATCCGCATGCTTCTCACCCGGAGGGCGGAGGTGGCGGCGCAGCTGACCACGGCCTGCCCGGGATGCGTACTGAGGAAAGTGGGAGAATCATGATCACATTGACCGCGGAGAACTTCGACGAGCAGGTGCTGCGGAGCGACAAGCCCGTCCTGGTCGACTTCTGGGCCGAGTGGTGCGGGCCGTGCAAGATGATCGCGCCGATTCTGACGGAGATCGAGGCCGAGCTCGGCGACCGCGTCACGATCGCGAAGCTCAACGCCGACGACTACCCCGAGATCACCGCGCGGTACGGCGTCCTCGGCCTGCCGACGCTCAACCTCTACAAGGACGGCGAGGTCGTGCAGCAGATCAAGGGCGCCAAGCCCAAGCGCCTGCTCCTCGCCGAGCTCGAAGGCCACATCTGAAGAAGCGCGCTCCGTCCCTCCCCGCGACTTTCACCCGGTACGGCATGCCGTACCGGGTGAAAGTTGTCGGGCTCTGCCGGTAACGTGCGGCCATGGCGAAGAAGGCTGGTGGCTACCGCTGTGCCGAGTGCGGGTGGCAGACGGCCAAGTGGGTGGGGCGCTGCGGCGAGTGCCAGGCCTGGGGCACGGTCGAGGAGGAGACGGCTCCTGCGGGGGCGCGTGTGGCCTCCGCCGGGGCGGTGTCGGCACCGGCGGTGCCGATCGGCCAGGTCAAGGCCGAGGTGGCGCACGCGCGCGGCACCGGTGTTCCCGAGCTCGACCGGGTCCTCGGCGGCGGTCTGGTTCCCGGAGCCGTCGTGCTGCTGGCCGGCGAGCCCGGCATCGGCAAGTCGACCCTCCTGCTGGAGGCGGCGGCCAAGATCGCCCGACAGCAGACGGTCCTCTACATCACGGGTGAGGAGTCGGCCGCCCAGGTGCGGATCAGGGCCGACCGGATCGGCGCGATCCAGGACCGCCTCTACCTGGCCGCCGAGACCGACCTGGGCGCGTTGGTCTCGCATGTCGAGAAGGTCCAGCCCGACCTGCTCATCGTCGACTCGGTGCAGACGATCGGCTCCACCCAGGCGACGGGCGTGCCCGGCGGGGTGACCCAGGTCAGGGAGGTCGCGGGAAACCTGGTGCGGCTCGCCAAGGAGCGCGGCATGGCCACCGTGCTGGTCGGCCACGTCACCAAGGAGGGCTCGATCGCCGGCCCCCGCACCCTGGAGCACCTGGTCGACGTCGTGCTCCACTTCGAGGGCGACCGGCACTCCCGGCTCCGCCTCGTCCGTGCGATCAAGAACCGGTACGGCCCGGTCGACGAGGTCGGCTGCTTCGACCTGCACGAGAGCGGCATCGAGGGCATCACCGACGCCAGCGGCCTGTTCGTCTCCCATCGCACCGACCCGGTGCCCGGCACGTGCGTCACGGTCACCCTGGAGGGCACCCGGCCACTGCCCGCCGAGGTCCAGGCCCTGGTCGCGAGGACCGAGGCCCAGCAGCCGCGCCGATCCTCCTCCGGGCTCGACACCTACCGGGTCACGATGGTCCTCGCCGTGCTGGAGCGGCGGCTCAACGCCAAGCTGGGCGGATGCGACGTCTTCACCGCCACCGTCGGAGGGATCAAGCTCAGCGATCCCGCCGTGGACCTGTCGGTGATGCTCGCGGTCGCCAGTGCGGCGGGTGACAAGGCGCTCCCCTCCGGCCTGGTGGTGCTCGGTGAGGTGGGCCTGGCGGGAGAGTTGCGCCCGGTGCGCGACGTGCGGCGCCGCCTGTCGGAGGCCGCCCGGCTGGGCTTCACCCGCGCGCTCGTCCCCACCGGCTCCCTCGACACGGGCAAGAAGCGCAACGGCGACCACTCCCTGGTCCGCATGGCCGGACGCGGAGCGCCGTTCGCGCCCGGCTTCGACGTCGTCGAGGCGGAGAATGTCTGGGACGCCCTCACCCATGTCACCTGAGACGCGTCACGGGCTCCGTACGGGGGGTGGCATCCACCGATTCCGGACCGCGCGGATCCTCCGCCGGTAAGCTTGAGCGTTATACGCAGACCACGGGGGTCATGTGCCAGCAAACTACAAAGGGCTCGACGAACGTCGCAGAGCCGTCCTGGCCGCGGTCGCACCCGGCACCGCGCTGCGCGACGGACTGGAGCGCATTCTCCGCGGGCACACGGGTGGCCTGATCGTGCTGGGATACGACGGCACGGTCGAGGAGATATGCAGCGGCGGCTTCGAGCTGGACGTCGAGTTCTCCGCGACGCGGCTGCGCGAGCTGGCCAAGATGGACGGCGCGATCGTCCTCAACTCCGGCGATCTCAGGATCGTACGCGCGGCCGTGCACCTGATGCCCGATCCGTCCATTCCCACCGACGAGTCCGGCACCCGGCACCGCACCGCCCAGCGCGTGGCCCTGCAGACGTCACTGCCGGTCATCTCGCTCAGCAAGTCCATGCGGATCATCGCCCTCTACCTCGACGGCATCCGCTACGTGGTGGAGGAGTCGGCGGTCATCCTGTCCAAGTCCAACCAGGCCCTCGCCACGCTGGAGCGCTACAAGCTCCGCCTGGACGAGGTCTCCGGCACGCTCTCCGCGCTGGAGATCGAGGACCTGGTGACGGTCCGTGACATCGCGGTGGTCGCCCAGCGGCTGGAGATGGTCAGGCGCATCTCCGAGGAGATCGCGGGGTACGTGGTCGAGCTCGGCACCGACGGCCGGCTGCTCTCCCTGCAGCTGGACGAGCTCGTCGCCGGCACGGAGAGCGACCGTGAGCTGATCGTGCGCGACTACCTGCCCGCGGCGGGCCGCCGCCCGCGCAAGTTCGCCGAGGCGCTGCACGAGCTCGACCAGCTCTCCTCCGCCGAGCTTCTCGACCTCTCGGTCGTCGCCCAGATCCTCGGCCACTCGGGCAACGACGCACTGGAGGCCCCGGTGAGCCCACGGGGCTACCGGCTGCTGGCCAAGGTCCCGCGTCTGCCGAACACGGTGGTCGACCGCCTCGTCGACCACTTCGCCAGCCTGCAGAAGCTCCTCGCGGCCAGCATCGGCGAGCTCCAGGAGGTGGGCGGGGTGGGCGAGGCGAGGGCCCGCCACATCCGCGAAGGCCTCTCCCGGCTCGCGGAGTCGTCCATCCTGGAACGCTACGTCTGAGATTCCGGCGGGGCCCCGGTGAGCCCACGGCGTACCCGGCGTCCCGCGCGCCCTCCGGATTCGACAGCCCCGACGACCGCGAAAAGCGAACCCGGGACACCCCCGATGATCCCCGAGGGCGGCCTCAAGGTCCCGCCGGACGGGAACCCCGACGGCTGAGGTCTCGCCAGACGGCAACCCCGACTGCTACCGAAGGTGGAAGACCGCCTTGCGGCTCCTCAGGCCTGGAGCGTGGACCACCGCGACGTAGGTACCCGGCAGGGCGGCGGCGCGGTCGGCGGTGCAGTTGTCGCCGGACCGGCGGCGGTCCCACACCAGCTCCTTGACGTACGGGATGCCCCGGTCGAGTTCGCGGATCTTGACGGCGTCGCCGCCGACGCAGTCGGAGGACGACCACACGCGGTCGTTGCCGGAGGTGATGCGCATCTCCATCGCGCGCGGCCCGACGTCGGCGGTGCACATCACCTTGCCGACGTTGACGAGGGTGAGGACGAAGCGGGGCTGGACTCCCGCCGGGTAGATCGTCCCCTCGCCCTCCATGCTCAGCACGAGCTGCGGGGAGACGCAGGCCTCGCCCGGCCGTCTGGGCCGCACGACCGCCTTCGGCATGGGCGTCGGGCTCGCGGACGTCGAGGGGACGACCGTCATGGTCGGCAGGACGGCCGTCAGCGGGTCAGGTGTCTCCTGTCCGGCGGCCGAGGTGCTCCTCTCCCTGAGGTCATCCGGCCTGCTCGTCGACGAGCAGGCCCACGCCACGACGGCGACCACCACGAGCACACCGACAAGCGCGGCTATCCGGCGCCGCCAGTAGACGTCGGCTCCAACGTCACTACGGAACGTGTCGGGATCCATACGCTCAGTATGGTTAGTCCTGGCGGACCACAGGAGACGACCCGCCGCTTCCGGCCTGTTTCGGCCGCAGGTCAGTCGTCGGGGCGGGCATGGAGCAGGCACAGCCAGGCGCGGACAGACACAGTCAAGTGCAGCCAAGTGCAGACAGGCGAAGCCAGGCCAAGGCGTCCGCGCCTGTCCGCGTCCGCCCGTGTCTGCCCGTGCCTGTCCGTGCCCGCACTATCGTCGAAAGGTGCCCGAGTCGAACCGCTTACTCGAACCCGTCCTCGACTGGTACGCCGGCAACGCCCGCGACCTTCCCTGGCGTACGCCCGGCGCCTCCCCCTGGTCGATCCTGGTCAGCGAGATCATGCTGCAGCAGACCCCGGTGGTCAGGGTGCTTCCCGTCTGGACCGACTGGATGGAGCGCTGGCCCACACCCGCCTCCCTCGCCCGCGAGTCCCCCGGAGAGGCCGTACGCCACTGGGGCCGCCTCGGCTACCCCCGCCGGGCACTGAACCTGCACGCGTGCGCCCGCGCGATCACCGAACGGCACGGCGGAGAGGTCCCCACCGGCCACGACGCCCTGCTCGCGCTTCCCGGTGTCGGCGAGTACACCGCCGCCGCGGTCGCCAGCTTCGCCTTCAAGGGCCGCCACGCGGTTCTCGACACCAACGTGCGGCGGGTCCTGGCGCGGGCCGTCAGCGGGCAGGAGTATCCGCCCAAGGCCACCACGCCCCCGGAACGCAGGCTCGCCGCCTCCCTGCTCCCCGACGCCGACCGCGCACCCGTCTGGGCGGTCGCCGTGATGGAACTGGGCGCCCTGGTCTGCACCGCTCGCGCCGCCCGCTGCGCCGACTGCCCGATCAGTGACCTGTGCGCCTGGCGCCTCGCGGGCAAACCGGCCCACGACGGTCCGGCGCGCAAGGGCCAGACGTACGCGGGAACGGACCGCCAGTGCCGTGGCCGCCTCCTCGCGGTGCTGCGCCAGGCCCACGGCGCCGTACCCAAGGACGCCCTCGACGTGGTCTGGGACGACGCCCCGCAGCGCGAGCGCGCCCTCGACGGCCTGGTCGCGGACGGCCTGGCCGAAGTCCTCGACGACGGCACCTACCGCCTCCCCGGCTGAGTCACCAGCCGGTGCGGTACGTCGTCCATGCGATGGCGGCGGCAGCCGCTCGGCGTTGGTAGGCGCGAAGGTTCGGGACGCCCGGCGGTGCGGGCTGCCGGCTCATCCGGGTCCAGTACCCGGCGAACGATGCGGCGTAGCCGGTGATCACATCCGATGGGGCGAAATCCCATGCCTGGACGCCGATCAGCGTCTTCTCCGCCGACGCCGGAGAATGGCCCGCCATGATCATGTGAGGGACGAGGTCGGCGACGTCCTGCCAGGCGGCTCCCCTGCTGGGTTGTGCCCAGTCCACGACGAACACGCCCCCGCCCATAGCGATGATCATGTTGTCGGGGCGGATGTCGCCGTGAACCAGGGTGGCCCCATCGGCGTAATGCGCCCAGTGGGTCTCCAGCTCCGAGAGATCGCGCAGGTGGCGTCGTTCCCAGCCGCCGAGGTCGCTCAGCGGGCGGGCGACCATTTCGCGCCAGCCGTGCAGGAGGGAGACGCGAGTGGTGGAGGCCGAGGGGAGGTCGGACAGTGGGGAAGGCGCCAGCAGTTCGCCCATGCCGGATACGGCCGTGACGACAGCGGGCACATCGGCCGACCCTGGCGACAGGTCGGGGTGGCGGCCGTCGAGGTCATCGAAGATCAGAACGATCCACCCCGCCGATACGCCATACCACCGTAGACGTGGAGCCGGCGCGGTGGCGGGAAGGCCCGCGGAGGTCGCTGCCTTCGAGGAAGCAGGCTCCCCAACAGAAGATCGTGCCCGCCTGGTCAGTCCATACGGTCAGCTCAGAGCTGATCACAAGACGAGGCCTGCTCTCGTCGTAGGCGATCTCTGGGTAGATGCGGTGGGTGTGTAGTTCGGTGCGCAGGTGTTTGAGGGCGCTGATGGCATCGGGGCGCCAGGTGGTCGCGCTCAAATGATCGCCAGCCAGGGGGTCGAGGTGCGGGATCACGGGCGCCTCCTTTTCCACGACGAGAAGCGTGGCTTTGGGACTTGCTCGGCGCGCGCCGAAGGGGCCGTCATCACGTCCCGGCGGCGCGACGACGGGGCGAGTGTCTGGACGAGGGAAGGACCGAGGTGTGCGCTTGGGCAGCGGCGTCGGCGCGGCCGAGGCGGGCTGTTCAGGACGGCGCTGCGCGGGCACGAGGGGAATGGCCTCAGCGTCGACGAACGCTTCGGAAGCGGGCAGCAAAATGCCGAAGCGCCAGGCCTCCAAGCGGACGGCCATCAGCTCCCTGAACGGCTGGACGTAGTCGTGGTCGACGGCGCCCTGGCCGGGACAGCCATGCGCGTAGGGGGCATGCCCGCAGAGGGCACAGCCCATCGGCATCGGCGAAACTTCGGCAAAGCAGCCACAGCCGATTGCCGCAGCCTGGTCGAGACTCGGGGCATTAGGGTTGTTCACGGGTCAGGAGTGCCTTCCTGGTCAAGGGCCTGTTCGGTGTTCTCAGCACCCAGCAGGCCCGATCTTTTCTCTGACAGCTCAAGGCGATACTGCAGAAGACAAACGTTTAACATCTCCGGCTTGGTGCGATCGAGACCCACGTCAAGAGATGACAAACGTTTAACCTCTATGCTTGGTGGCTGCGAGAGAGGAGAGCTGGATCATGAAGTTCACATATAGGGACATAGCCGAAGACCTGCGTAAATCAATCCGGAGCGGAACCTACGCTCCCGGTAAGACCCTGCCGTCCGAGACAGCCCTCGCTGCGGACTACGGCGTCTCTCGTAGTCTGGTGAACAAGGCGTTGCAACTCCTGGCCACTGAAGGCCTGGTACGTCCCCGACAGGGAGACGGAACCCGAGTGACTTGGCTTCCGCCCCTGTCACGGTCCGGCGCTCGCTATCGGCGCGACACACGTGAGCACGAAGGAGCGAAAAGGGCGTTCGACGCTGAGATTCGTGCCATCGGCCTGGAACCTCAGCATGAGATCTCGGTTACACGAATGACCGCTCCGGACGACATCTCCGTCCTTTTTGGCCTTTCGGAGATCACCGTGATACGCCGGTCACGTCGCCTGCTTGCCTCCGGCATACCCGTCAGTCTCGTCGTTTCCTACATGCCTGCTGACATCGCGGTCGGCACCGCGCTCGAAGAACCTGAGCCGATGATCGTCGGGGGCATCAAGTCCCTGTACGCCAGTCTCGGCCATCCTCAGGTGGAGGCAGACGAGCGGATCTTGGTTCGCCTCCCAACCGACGAAGAGGCGGAGAAGCTGGAGATCAGTACCGAAAGGCCGGTCTTCGACATTCTTCACACGGGGCGCATGGCTGACGGCCGGACCGTGGAGGTGACCACGACCGTCACGCCTACCAGCTACCTGATCATCGAATCCACGTTCCCTCTCACCTGATCCTCGGCATCCCACATCCATCGGAGATTTTTGTGGACGCTCTCACCGTAAGAGCCCGTGAGCTGGCGGCGGCCGGAAGGTTACCCGCCTACGTGTACGACCTGGCCGCCCTGGACGCGCACGCGGCGGCGGTGCGGGCCGCGCTTCCGGGAATCGAGCTGTACTACGCGGCCAAGGCAAACCCGGACCCGGAGTTGCTGCGGGTGCTGGCCCGGCACGTGGACGGGGTCGAGGTCGCCTCCGGTGGCGAGCTGGAGCACGTGCGGGGTGTGCTCCCGTCGGCCAGGATCGCGTTCGGCGGCCCCGGCAAGACCGACGACGAGCTCCGGCTCGCCCTCGATCACGGCGTCGAACGGCTGCACGTGGAAAGCCCGAACGAGTTGCGCCGCCTGATCGCCACCGGGCGGGAGGCCGACGTGCTGCTCCGCGCCAACCTGGCCCTTTCGCTGGGGGACGTGGCCCTGGCGATGGGCGGCGGCGCGACCCCCTTCGGCATGGACCCGGCCGGCGTCGAGGAGTGTCTCGCGCTTCTGGAGCGCCAGGACGCGGTGCGCCTGCGTGGCGTTCACGCCCACCTGGCCAGCGGCCTGGACGCCCCGCGCATGCTGGAGGTCGCCGACGGCGTGCTCGGCTACGCCCGCGGCCTTGGCCTGACCGAGATCAACCTTGGTGGCGGCATGGCCGTCGACTACGCCGACCCCGGCGCCGTCTTCGACTGGGAGACCTACGGCAAGGGCCTGGCGGGACTGCGCCGCCCCGGCGAGACGCTGCGCGTCGAGCCCGGCCGGTCCGTGTCGGTCTACTGCGGGCGGTACGTGACCCGTGTGCTGGACGTCAAGCGAGTCCACGGCGAGTTGTTCGCCATCGTGGCGGGCGGGACCCACCACATCCGCACACCCGCGACCAAGGGCCACGACCAGCCGATGGTCATCGCCGGGGAGGGCGAGCCGGTCACGGTCGTCGGCCAGCTCTGCACTCCCAAGGACACCCTCGCGCGCCGGGTCCCGGCCGCTCTGGCGACCGGCGATCTGGTGCAGTTCCTGATGGCCGGCGCCTACGCCTGGAACATCTCCCACCACGATTTCCTGATGCACCCGCATCCGGAGTTCTCGTACGTCTGAGGTGTGCCGCCCCCATGCCGCGAAAGCCCTCGGCTCTTCTTGCAGCCGAGGGCTTCGACGATTTCCCGGTGATGAGCCGTTGTGACACGAAGAGATCAGGACACCTCTCCCGGAGCCGTCCGGCGCCGAGTTCGGTGAGTCCGCCCTCGGCATCGACACAACAGGGCGTCGAGCCAGGAAGGTCAGGCGGCGAGGCGCAGGCCGAGGGCGGTGAGGCTGGTGCGGGCCCAGTCGAGCTCCTCGGCGATCACGTTGACCAGGGCGCCGGGGCCCTTGCCCCTGAGGGGCACGGCGAGATCGTGGGTCTCCACCTCGATGTGGGCGGTGCCGTTCACCGCGCCGGAGAGCATCGCGGTGAGGGTGTCCTCCAGGACCGGGCGGGTGCTGGGCAGCTCCTGGCACGCGGCGGCCATGTGGTTGTGTACGTGGCCGAGCTTCACCACGGGGGCTCCGGTGTCCGCCAGGCCGCGCAGGGCGGCTCCCGGCTCCTCAGAGCCGCCCGCGAGATAGCAGGCGTCCAGGCAGATGCCCAGGTGCTCGGAGTCGATGCCGCCGACCCGGTCGAGGGCCTGCTTGGTGGTCTCCAGCACGCATCCGGGCCACGGCTCGAAACCGACCCTGATCGTCTTGCCGGTGACGCTGTACAGTCCGCGCAGCTCACGGGCGAGGCGCTCCATCCGCCGCGAGGCGATCGAGTGCAGGTCGGCGGGCCAGTCGCGGCGCCAGCCGATGGGGATGGTGGAGATGCTTCCGAAACGGACGTCCTGCGGGAGCAGGAAGGCGAGGATCCTGGCCAGCGCCATCGTGTAGCGGTAACGCTCGGGCTTGGCCCAGTCGGGGCCGGGGACCTCCTGGTTTCTGCCACCGGTGCCGTTGAGGCTGACGACCTCCAGACCACGCTCCTCAAGGGATCGGCGCAGGCGCACCAGCTCGATCCTGTCGGAGGTGAGATGGTCGGCGACGCTCGGGGAGAGCCAGAGGCCGACCCCCATGCGCTCCACCCCGAGGCGCTTGCGCACCGGCACCGCGTACCGCGTGAGGTGCGCGATGAGGTTCTCCAGATCCTCGGCGGGGTGCACACCCGCGTTGTAGGCCAGGTGAACGAGCGTCCCGTCCTCGTGCCGTAAACGCATGCGTGCCTCCAAAGCGTGCTTTCGTGTAAGCGTCCCGATGGCCCCCGCGCCGCTCGTCGACGGCGGCGCGAGCCGGAGCCCTCCGGCCGGGAGTCCGGCCCGGTCGTCTGAAGCATCCCGCGCGGGCACCGATCTCCGCGTCACTCTCGGAGTTGATTCCTCGGTACGTCGCCGGGCTGACCTCGATACCGCTCTCACCGCAGCCGGTACTACTTTCAGATCATCCGGGTGAGAGTCACCGAACTCACTCTACAGAGTGTAGTACTACCTGTCGTGGCGAAATACCGTCTTAGATAACAAATGAGCAGACCCCGCCGTGAGTCTCCTCACGGCGGGGTCTGCTCATTCGGCCTGAATCAGGCCATGTCTGACCGGCTCCGGTCCTGGATCGGCTACACGATGGCCGCGGCCGAGTCGGGGACCTGGGGAGACGGCGCGTTCTCACCGATGAAGGTGAACTTCGCGTTCTCCCCCTCGCCCTCGATCCCGATCTTCACGATCTGGCCGGGGCGGAGCTCCCCGTACAGGATCTTCTCGGACAGGATGTCCTCCAGCTCGCGCTGGATCGTACGGCGGAGCGGACGGGCGCCCATCACGGGGTCGTAGCCACGGTCGGCCAGCAGCTGCTTGGCCTCCTGCGTGAGCTCCATCCCCATGTCGCGGTCCTTCAGACGCAGGTCCACCTGGGCCAGCATCAGGTCGACGATGCGGATGATCTCCTTCGGCGTGAGCTGGTGGAAGACCACGATGTCGTCGACACGGTTGAGGAACTCCGGCCGGAAGTGCTGCTTGAGCTCCTCCTGGACCTTCGACTTCATCCGGTCGTAGTTGGACTCGGCGTCGTTGTTCTTCGCGAAGCCGACGCCCTGCCCCTTGGAGATGTCTCGGGTGCCGAGGTTCGTCGTCATGATGATGACGGTGTTCTTGAAGTCGACCACCCGGCCCTGGGCGTCGGTCAGGCGACCGTCCTCCAGGATCTGCAGCAGCGAGTTGAAGATGTCGGGGTGGGCCTTCTCGATCTCGTCGAACAGGACGACCGAGAACGGCTTGCGCCGCACCTTCTCCGTCAGCTGACCGCCCTCCTCGTATCCGACATAGCCGGGAGGCGAGCCGAACAGGCGGGAGACGGTGTGCTTCTCCATGAACTCCGACATGTCCAGCATGATCAGCGCGTCCTCGTCCCCGAACAGGAACTCGGCCAGCGCCTTGGACAGCTCGGTCTTACCGACACCTGACGGACCGGCGAAGATGAACGAGCCACCCGGACGGCGCGGGTCCTTCAGACCGGCGCGCGTACGGCGGATCGAGCGGGACAGACCCTTGATGGCGTCGTCCTGACCGATGATCCGCTTGTGGAGCTCGTCCTCCATGCGGAGCAGTCGCTGGGACTCCTCCTCGGTGAGCTTGAAGACCGGGATGCCGGTGGCGGTCGCCAGGACCTCCGCGATGAGCTCCTCGGTGACCTCGGCGACGACGTCCATGTCGCCGGCCTTCCACTCCTTCTCGCGGCGCTCGCGCTTGAGCTGGAGCTGCTTCTCCTGGTCGCGCAGCGCGGCGGCCTTCTCGAAGTCCTGCGCGTCGATCGCGGACTCCTTGTCGCGCCGCACGTTGGCGATCTTCTCGTCGTACTCGCGGAGGTCCGGCGGCGCGGTCATGCGGCGGATGCGCATGCGCGAGCCGGCCTCGTCGATGAGGTCGATCGCCTTGTCCGGCAGGAACCGGTCGCTGATGTAGCGATCGGCCAGCTGCGCGGCGGCCACCAGGGCGCCGTCCGTGATGGAGACGCGGTGGTGTGCCTCGTAACGGTCGCGCAGGCCCTTGAGGATCTCGATCGTGTGGCTGAGGCTGGGCTCGGCCACCTGGATCGGCTGGAAGCGTCGTTCGAGCGCCGCGTCCTTCTCCAGGTGCTTGCGGTATTCGTCGAGGGTGGTGGCCCCGATGGTCTGCAGCTCGCCTCGGGCCAGCATCGGCTTCAGGATGCTGGCGGCGTCGATCGCGCCCTCGGCGGCACCCGCGCCGACGAGCGTGTGGAGCTCGTCGATGAACAGGATGATGTCGCCTCGGGTGCGGATCTCCTTGAGGACCTTCTTCAGCCGCTCCTCGAAGTCACCACGGTAACGGGAACCCGCCACGAGGGCGCCCAGGTCGAGGGTGTAGAGCTGCTTGTCCTTGAGCGTCTCCGGCACCTCGCCCTTGACGATCTTCTGGGACAGGCCTTCCACGACGGCGGTCTTGCCGACGCCGGGCTCTCCCACCAGGACCGGGTTGTTCTTGGTCCTGCGGGACAGGACCTGCATGACCCGCTCGATCTCCTTCTCCCGGCCGATGACCGGGTCGAGCTTGCCCTCACGGGCGGCCTGGGTCAGGTTGCGGCCGAACTGGTCCAGCACAAGGGAGGTCGACGGTGCGGCCTCGGTCGGACCGCCCGCGGCGGCCGGCTCCTTGCCCTGGTAACCGTGGAGCAGCTGGATGACCTGCTGCCGGACCCGGTTGAGATCGGCTCCCAGCTTCACCAGCACCTGGGCGGCGACGCCCTCGCCCTCACGGATGAGGCCGAGCAGGATGTGCTCGGTGCCGATGTAGTTGTGTCCCAGCTGCAGGGCTTCGCGGAGCGACAGCTCAAGGACCTTCTTGGCACGCGGGGTGAACGGAATGTGCCCCGACGGCGCAGACTGACCCTGGCCGATGATCTCCTCGACCTGCTGACGCACACCTTCAAGACTGATGCCGAGGCTCTCCAGAGCCTTGGCGGCAACGCCTTCACCTTCATGGATCAAGCCAAGAAGAATGTGCTCCGTACCGATGTAGTTGTGGTTGAGCATCCGGGCCTCTTCTTGGGCCAGGACGACAACCCGCCGTGCGCGGTCGGTGAACCTCTCGAACATCTCGTCGCTCCTCACAGAGCGGTCAGGCAGGTCCGGGATATCCGAGCCCTGTCATCCCGCATGGTAGCCCCGACCCGGCGACCGCTCTATGCAGAAGACGTTCCCCGAGCGCAGGGCGTTCACCCTCCATCCAACTACTTATGGGGGGTGCGATGTTCCCGCTACGCCGCAAGCGAACGACGTTTGTCTTCCAGTAAAACGCATCATGCGGTCATGGCCGCCACCGGACCCCACCGTGACCGCCATAACCGCATGATTCACTCGATCTACTGAGCCGATCTAGTGAGCCTGCTCGTACTGCTCGACGATCTTCGAGGCGATCCGACCGCGCTCGCTGACATTGAGTCCGTGAGACTTCGCCCACGCCCGGATGTCGGCGCTCTTCTCTCGCGTGAGTGCCCGCGCTCCGCCTGCGCGACGGCGGCGGGGAGCCAGGGCGCCGGAACGGCGGGCGCTCTGCACGAAAGGCGACAGGGAGTCGCGGAGCTTCTTCGCGTTAACGTCACTCAGGTCAATCTCATAGCTGGTGCCGTCAATCGCGAAGGCGACAGTCTCATTGGCCTCGCCCCCATCGAGGTCGTCGATGAGAATCTCCTGGATCTGCTTGGCCATCTACACAATCCTTTCGCGGAGTATTGTTTCATTCGCAAGCTAAACATATACCCGCGATCGAAGAGCGGCAATTCCAGGAGCTCGGCGATTCTCACAGGCAACCGAGACTCACCGGTCGAGCCTCCCGTGGATCAGCTCTTCTGCGACTCGGGGTCGGGCCGTTTTGCCGGACGTCGGCCGGCGGCTTCACTCCGAAGTAGCTTGACGACTCCGAAGATGAAGGCCCCGCCGACGACCGCCGGGGGTATCAACGCGGACAATACGTCGTACATTCGTCCTCGCTCCGCACCGTGGGTGGCTTTCTGGGGACCATGAAAATATGGCGGCGGCTCTCCGGGCCTCGCGGGCGCGCCCGATCGGTGGAACCGCCCATGGATGACCATAGCGCCACCGACCGGCGACACGCGTCACAGGGGCGACCATGCCGTCTTCCTCCAGCCTAATGCTTCTCTCCAGCTCTCTTACCGGTTGTGGTCGTAAAGGCACGAGGAAAAACCAGGGGGGCCATCAGGTGATCATCATCGTCGCCGTAATACCAATGCCGCACGGCTTCCGCGCCGCCGCACCATCGACCTCCCGGCGACGAAGTCCCTGCTGAAGGGGCTGTCCGCCGGGATGAACAACACCTTGCCATGGAGCCTGAGATCGCCGCCGGTGACTTCATCGCGAGAATGCCCTCCGTCGGCAGAACGCCCGGACGGGGAGCCGCTCGCTTCATCACCCCGGTGTGAACCGATGTGACACAAGTGTATGGAACAAGACGGATCTTCAACACTTTCTTGCCAAGAGTACGACCCACTCCGGCACGGAGTACATAGTCGTAGACCGTATAACCACCAAACGCGATGCACTCCTCAGACAACCTCGCCAACACCGGGCGCCCCGATCCGGATCCGTAAGAAGGACTTCACCGGCTGCCCCGAACACACGGCGGAAGGCGAAGAAGAGAATCCGGCGCGGGGTCACCGAGGATGCCGGAGGCGCGCGGCACCGGCCATTCGGCGAGTAGTGCGCGAACCCCCGACGGGGACGGATCCGGCATTGACCCCTCATAGGACACCTGGGGCGGACGTGAGCCCGTTGTGGGCAACGTACGCGAATATTCCGGCGAGCGGGTCGAGAGTCGGTCATAACTTCCCCCGCGTTGCTCAGGGCGCGGCAAATGGTTTTGAGGCTTCCGCACCCCTCGGCCCCGAGCCTCTTACGGGCCCCTAAGGACCCCCGTTTTCTCACCCGCGCACGAAAACGGGGCCGGCGGTTGAACCGCCGGCCCCGTTATTCAGGGGACTACTTGATCTTGACGACGACCGTCCCCGCCACCTTGTCGTGCAGGGCCTGCTGCAGTGGCTTGTCCCACAGCAGCCACAGGACGTTCACGAGACTGAAGATGTTGAAGACGAAGCCCACGAAGGGGATCCAGCTCAGGAACTGCGGGCCGAAGAACACCCCGGCGCGCTTGACCGCCATGTCGGAGCCGAGCCCACCGGGCGGCAGGGCGCCGCCGACCGGCACGACCTTGATGCCCATGACCATCTTGCCGACCGTCTGGCCGCCCCTGCTGAGCATGAGGAACTCGTAGGCCATGTAGATCGACGCGCTGATCAGTGCGACGAGGAGCGTGGCGAGGAAGGTCCCGCTCCCCTCCGTGACCGTCGTGCCGTTGAAGGTGGGGGCGGTCACGAGCATCGCGGTCAACACCGTGGTGACGATGACCCCCGGGATCGCCAGGATGATCACGTCAATGAGCCTCGCCAGGAGACGCTGCCACCACTCCGCGAGCGGGGCGGGCGCCCCGGGAGGACCGCCGTACGGCTGACCGTAGCCCTGCTGCCCGTACGCGGGCTGCTGGCCGTAGCCCTGCTGGCCGTAGTCGGGCTGCTGCCCGTACGACCCCGTCCCACCCTGCTGGCCGTAACCCTGCTGCCCGTAGTCGGGCTGCTGGCCGTAACCCTGCTGCCCGTAACCGGGCTGCTGGCCGTAACCCTGCTGGCCGTAACCGGGCTGGGACTGCTGCCCGTAGCCGGACTGCTCGTGGGACGCCTGCTGGCCGTAGCCCGGCTGCTGCCCGTACGACCCCGTCCCACCCTGCTGGCCGTAACCCTGCTGCTGCCCGTAGTCGGGCTGCTGACCGTAACCTTGCTGCTGGGACGCCTGCTGGCCATAGCCCGGCTGCTGCCCGTACGACCCTGTCCCACCCTGCTGGCCGTAACCCTGCTGCTGCCCGTAGTCGGGCTGCTGGCCGTACCCCTGCTGCCCGTAACCGGGCTGCTGGCCGTAGCCCTGCTGCCCGTAACCCTGGCCGTAGCCGGGCTGGCTCTGTCCTGGGCCGGTGTTCGGCTGTGAGGCCTCCGACCGATATCCCATGACCGTTACGTCGGGATCGAGTTCGCCAGCGGCTCGACCCGCGTTGTGCTGTCCGTAATCCGGGTGCCCCGACGGTGTGCGATCGCGGTCGGGATCATCCTGTGGATACGGCGGCTGTCCGGTGCTCACCGCGTCACCTCACTTAGACTGCGCATGTGGCAAATGTCAGACGCACATGCTTGCTGCTGCACAAGGTATCGACATAGGTATCGACAGTCACCTTTCCGATCAGTCAGCTCTAAAGTCATCACAGTCGGGCTCACGTGTCAGGTGGAGCAGCATCCGGGTGTTTCCCAAGGTGTTGGGCTTGACGTGCTCCAGATCGAGAAACTCCGCCACACCCTCGTCGTAGGAGGCGAGAAGCTCCGCGTAGACCGCGGGGGCGACGGGCGTGCCCTGGATCTCGCGGAAACCGTGCCTGGCGAAGAAGTCGACCTCGAAGGTGAGACAGAAGACCCGGCGCAGGCCCAGCTCCGCGGCCGTGCGGATGAGGGCGGAGACGATCCGGTGGCCGATTCCCATCCCGCGACGGGTCGGATCGACGGCCACGGTGCGGATCTCGGCCAGATCCTCCCAGAGGACGTGGAGAGCCCCGCAGCCGATGACCGCCCCCTCCTTGTCGGTGGCGACCCAGAACTCCTGAACGTCCTCGTACAGGGTGACGGTGGCCTTCTCCAGCAGGCGTGGGCCGACGCCGCCATAGGTGTCGACGAGCCGCCTGATCGCGCGGACGTCCGGAGTCCGGGCACGACGGACCGAGACCTCGGCGACCTCTACGACCTCGGCGACCTTGATCGCCTCGGGCAGGGGCGGGTCAGGCTCCGCCCCCTCGGGTCCCGCGCGTCGCTCCCCGCCGCTCGGGGTGCGCACGACCGGCACGGGAGAATGCTCAGCAAGCTGCTCCATGACCGTTCAGCGTACGTCCTCACCGGTCTTCAATTACGGCTCCTCCTTAACTCGCGGCACACCCCCCTCACATGACCGCCGGTAATCGCTTTACCACACTGGGCGCGCGGCATCTCACGTGTGCCACAGCTCACCTTTGGTACGGTCCCGGACCTGGGAAGACCTTCGCCACGCCCCCACCAGGGAGGTAAAGGCAGCGTAATGGCCATGTTGATCATATTGGCGTGTGATCTTTCCGTGACACTTCGGTTGCGAAACCTCCACTGAATTCGCAGTTCTGGTTGAGCAGGAACCACGGGTGCACTAATCTCCGTGCTCGATGTCAGAGACGTAAAAGCCTGACCCGCCGAATCCCCCACCACGGGGAACCGGGGACCCACCACGTCCTTCGGGGTGAATCCGAGTGCCACCGGCGCACTCGGTAGGGCTGCCTCCGGCCCGAACCCGTCAGCTAACCCGGTAGGCGGCCGAGGAGAGGAGCCCGTTGGTGAAGCGCGAGCGCGACCGCGGAGGAAAGAACGCGGGCGACGACGCCCGCCGTCGAGAACGCGCGCCGCGCGGGCTGCGCCGCCGTATGGCGGTCATCGGCCTGGCATTCGCCACCCTCACTCTCGGCACGCCGCTGGTCGCGGCCACCGCCGACCCCGAACCCAGCCTCCAGCAGCTGGCCAAGCAGGCCGAGAAACTGCACGAGGAGATCGGCGTCCTCGCCGAGCGATACAACGGCGAGCGGGTCAAGCTCAGGCAGGCCCAGCGGGCCGCGGAGAGCGCCGAGAAGATCCTCGCGTCGAGCGAGTCGGAGCTGGCCTCCCGCCGCACCAAGGCCACCCTCCTGGCGCAGAGCACCTACATGTCGGGCGGCCTGAACTCCGGGCTCGCCTTCACGCAGGCGACGGACCCCGACACCTTCCTCGATCAGGCCACCACCAACTACGCACTCCAGCAGCAGCAGAGCGAGGAGGTCGCCCAGGTCGCCCGGGCGATCGAGGCCGCCGAGCGGGCGAAGGCCGGCGCCAAGGCGAGGACGGCGGAGGTCAAGGAGCTCCTGGCGGAGATCGACGGCAACCGGACCAAGATCGAGCGTCTGGTCGCGCGGGTCGAGAGCGACCTGTTCAGCGAGGTGCGTGCCAGGGCCGTCGGCAACAGGGGCGCCCGGGTGAAGACCAACGTGCCCATCGTGGGCAGCGGCAAGGCCGCGGAGGCGACCCGCTGGGCGCTCACCCAACAGCTCAAGCCGTACGTCTGGGGCGCCGAGGGTCCCAACTCCTTCGACTGCTCCGGGCTGGTCATGTGGGCCTACCAGAAGGTCGGCATCAGCCTGCCGCACTACACCGGTGACCAGTGGACCGCCGGCACCCACGTTTCCAGGAAAGAGTTGCGCCCGGGAGACCTGGTCTTCTTCTACAGCGACCTGCACCATGTCGGGATCTACATCGGCGCGGGTCTGATGGTCCACGCGCCCCGGACGGGTGACGTCGTCCACATCACCACGATCGACAACCGGCCCTTCGTCGGAGGCGTCCGCATCGCCGCCTGAGCGTGCCCCGCCCCGCCCTCCTGCCCGCACGCGTGCCCGGCCCGACCTGCCGGGCACGCGTGCGGTGCCGTGTCAGATCAGGCGACGGCGGGCGGCCCAGGCGACGGCCTCGATCGCCGTGGCGACACCGATGCGGTCGCAGATGCCTCTCAGCCTGCGCCTGACGGTCCGCCCGCTGATGTCGAGGCGACGCCCCACTCGATCAACCGTGACACCCTTGGCGAGCTCAGCCAGCAGCACGAGGTCGTCATCGCTGAGACCGATATCGCTCATGCCCAGAGGGCCGTCGCCATGGCGTGAATCCACTTCTGGATATGCCACCAAGAGTCACTCCCCCCACTCTGGAAACCGGGTGCGAGACGCCGGAAATGAATACCGTCCGCCAGGAACGGTAAACGCCTCGTTCAAAGGTCGTCAAGTTCTGCTCTTCATAGCGCGCGTCCAGTATTGACATAGTAGGCGCTACATGAAGTACTCATGATATGTCAGTGCCTTTGCGGCTATGTCATGACCCGTCCTGGGCGCGAGCCGGTAGGCACCCCTGGCTGCGGCGATCGAAGTCCCGGCAGAACAAGATTTTGCGGGGTCCCCGCCTCGCCGGGCACGTCGGAGCCGGTCCTCCGGAGATCCGGACCGCCCACATTTTTCGGTAAAAACCGATCTCTTCCCGATACTCTTCGGCCAGCACGACCATCCGCTACCTTGACGACACACCACGAAAAATACGGAAATATGAGGGTCAAGGAAGCAGCTTCACGACATTCGCGAAGTATCACGCGATGACGGTGGGACGCGAAAGCGATATTGGACGTGCTGGAAATGGATTTCCGCCCCACACGGAAAGGCGGCCGACATTACGTGGGCCCATGGGAGCGACGGCCGTTCCCGGCCCCCCGATCTCGTCCCGGCCGCCGATCTCGTCCCGTCCGTCCCGGCGTCGGCCCCGTGGCACTCACGGCGACACCGCATGAAAACGGCGTGGGGGGGGGGGGGGGGGGGGGGGGGGGGCCCCCCCCCCCGCGCGCGGGGGGGGGGCGGGCGCGGGGGGGGGGGGGCGCCGCCCCCCCCCCCCCCCCCCGGCCGCGGCGGCCCCCCCCCCCCCCCCCCCCCCCCCCCCCCCCCCCCCGCGCGGGGGCGGGGGGGGGGCCCCCCCCCCCCCCCGCCACCGTAAGATCCCTGCGTGTCGCCCTTCGCCGGGCTCAGGCGGTCGGCTTGACCAGCGGGAACAGGATGGTCTCGCGAATGTTCTTGCCGGTGAAGGCCATGATGAGACGGTCGATCCCGAGCCCCATGCCACCGGTGGGCGGCATCGCATATTCCAGGGCCGTGAGGAAATCCTCGTCAAGCTGCATGGCCTCCGCGTCGCCGCCCGCGGCGAGCAGGGACTGCTCGGTGAGGCGGCGGCGCTGCTCGACCGGGTCGTTCAGCTCCGAGTAACCGGTGCCCAGCTCGGTGCCGAAGCCGATCAGGTCCCACTTCTCGGTGAGGAGGGGGTTGTCCCGATGGTTGCGTGCCAGCGGGGAGGTCTCCAGCGGATAGTCCATGACGAACGTGGGCTGAATGAGCGTGTGCTCGACGAGGGCCTCGAAGATCTCCTGGACCAGCTTGCCCTGACCCCACTTGGCGTCCCAGTGGATCTCCCGCGCGTCCGCGAGCTTACGGACGTGCTCCAGGGGCGTCTCGGTGGTGACCTCCTCGCCCAGCGCCTCGGAGACCGACCCGTACAGGGTGATCCGCGGCCACTTCGCCAGCCCGAGATCGACCTCCTGGCCCTGGTGGACGACGACGGAGTGGCCGAGGGCGGCCAGCACGGCCTTCTGGATCATCCGCTGGGTCAGGTCGGCGATGTCGTTGTAGTCGAGATACGTGCCGTACGCCTCCAGCATCGTGAACTCGGGGTTGTGGGTGGAGTCGGCGCCCTCGTTGCGGAAGTTGCGGTTGATCTCGAAGACCTTCTCCAGGCCGCCGACCACCAGCCGCTTGAGGTAGAGCTCGATCGCGATCCGGAGGTAGAGCTCCATGTCGTACGCGTTGATGTGGGTCCTGAAGGGCCTGGCCGTGGCTCCGCCGTGGATCGGCTGGAGCATCGGCGTCTCGACCTCCAGGTAACCCTCCTCGTGCCAGAAGTCGCGGACGGCCCGGACCACGGCACTGCGGGTGTAGGCCATCTTCCTGGCCTCGTCGTTGACGATGAGGTCGACGTAGCGCTGACGGACCCGCGCCTCGGGGTCGGTGAGCCCGGCGTGCTTCTCCGGCATCGGGCGCAGGCACTTCGACGTGATCGCCCAGCGGTCGGCGAGGATGGACAGCTCGCCCCTGCGGGAGGTGATGACCTCGCCCTCGATGCCAACGTGGTCACCGAGGTCGACGTCGCGCTTCCACGCGGCGAGGGACTCCTCGCCCACCCTGTCCAGGGAGACCATGATCTGGAGATCGCCGGAGCCGTCGCGGATGGTGGCGAAGCAGAGCTTGCCTCCGGTCCTGGACAGCATCACGCGGCCGGTGACACCCACTTTGTCGCCCGTCGCGGTGTCAGCGGAGAGATCGGCGTATTTCTGGCGGATCTCGGCGTTGGTCGCGGTGCGCGGGAAGTTCACCGGATAGGGGTCGACGTCCTCGGAACGGAGGCGGTCGAGCTTCTCCCGGCGTACGCGCATCTGCTCGGGCAGATCCTCGGCGGGGGTGGTCACGTCATCGGTCACAGTTCCAAAGGGTACCGATGCGGCGAACCTCGTGAGTTCGCCCCGTCCGGCACCGGGAGGGGACTCTCCCGGTGCCCCGGCGTCCTCGGACGGTGTCGCCGGTGGCGGATCGTCCTCGAAAGGACGTCGCGGTGGCGGATCAGGCTCGGAGGGTGCCGCGGTGGCAGATCGTCCCCGGCCGCGGTCGTGGGTCGTCCCCGAAGGACGTCGCGGTGATGACAGATCGTCCTCACGGCGTGTTGCGGTGGTGACAGGTCGTCCTCACGGCGTGTTGCGGTGGTGACAGGTCGTCCTCACGGCGTGTTGCGGTGGTGACAGGTCGTCCTCACGGCGTGTTGCGGTGGTAGATCAGACGGAGGCCGATCAGCGTGAGCCAGGGCTCGTGCATGTCGATCGAGCGAGCCTCGCTCACCACGAGCGGCGCCGCGCCGCCGGTGGCGACCACGGTGACGTCGTCGGGGTCGTCGGCGAGTTCCGCCGCCATCCGCTCGACGATCCCGTCGACCTGACCGGCGAAGCCGTAGATGATGCCGGCCTGAAGCGCCTCGACGGTGTTCTTGGCGATCACGGAGCGAGGACGGATCAGCTCCACCTTGTGGAGTTGCGCCCCCGCCGTGGCGAGCGCGTCCACCGAGATCTCGATGCCGGGGGCGGTCACCGCGCCGACGTACTCCCCCTTGGCGGAGACGGCGTCGAAGGAGGTCGCGGTGCCGAAGTCGACGATGACGCACGGCCCGCCGTACAGCTGGATCGCCGCCAGCGCGTTGACGATGCGGTCGCTGCCGACCTCCTTCGGGTTGTCCATCCGCACCGGCACCCCGGTGCGGACGCCCGGCTCGACGATCACCGCGTTCACGTCGCCGTAGTAACGGCGGCACATCTCACGCATCTCGTTGAGCACCGAGGGGACGGTGGAGCAGATCACGATGCCGTTGACGTCGGCGCCCTTGAGCAGCGGCGACTGCCCGAGCAGCCCCTGGAGCACGACGGCGATCTCATCCGCCGTGCGCCGGGCGTCCGTGGCGATCCGCCAGTGCTCGATGACGTCCTCACCCTCGAAGAGTCCGAGAACGGTGTGAGTGTTGCCGACGTCGATGGCAAGCAGCATCAATTCCCCCGAAGGTCCAAGGCGATGTCCAGCGCCGGCGCCGAATGCGTGAGCGCGCCCACGGCAAGGTAGTCAACACCTGTTTCCGCCACGGCACGAGCCACCTGGAGGGTCAGTCCTCCGCTGGACTCCAACCGCGCCCTGCCGTCCACCAGCCGTACGGCCCGCGCCAGCTCCTCGACGGTGAAATTGTCCAACAGGATCTCCTCCGCTCCCTCGGCCAGCACCGGCTCGATCTGGTCGATCCGATCGACCTCGACCTCGATCGGCAGGCCGGGAAAGGCGTCACGGACCGCCCGGAACGCCTCGGCGACCCCACCCGAGGCCACCACGTGATTGTCCTTGATCAGCGCGGCGTCCGAAAGTGACATGCGGTGATTGGTTCCGCCGCCGCACCGGACGGCGTACTTCTCCAGGGCCCGCAGTCCCGGCAGCGTCTTGCGGCTGTCCCTGATCCTGGCCCCGGTCCCCTCGACGGCCCGGACCCAGTGGCCGGTCAGGGTCGCGATGCCGGACAGGTGGGTGAGCAGGTTGAGCGCGGTGCGCTCGGCGGTCAGCAGGTCCCTGGTGGGACCGGTGACGGTCATCAGCACGTCACCGGTGGCGACGCGCTCGCCGTCCTTGACCCTGCGCTCGGCCACCAGGCGGCCCTGGCTGAGGTGGGAGAACGCGCCCTCGGCGACGGCCAGCCCCGCGACCACGCCGTCGGCGCGGGCCACCACGTCGGCGGTGGCGGTCTGGTCGGCGGGGATGGTGGCGACACTGGTGACGTCGCCCCCCTCCTGCAGGTCCTCGGCCGCGGCGGCCTCCAGGACCGCGGTCACCGCTCTCGGGTCCAGGCCCGCCTCGACCAGGTCGTTCTCCACCTGGGGCGGCAACGCGCTCGCGCGCTGCCCGTGCGGTGCGTATGTCATGGCCAGTCCCTCCGCTGTCAGGGTGATGTCGAGGTGGCCCAGCCACCGGTCGTCGTTCCGCTCGGGAAAGTCCTCACGCCAGTGTGACCCCCGGGTCTCCTCGCGTTCGCGGGCGGCCGCCACGAGCGCGGAGGCGACCGTCAGCAGGTTGGTGGTCTCCCAGGACTCGGTACACGGCTCGACCACCACCGGGGTCCACCTGAGGTTCAGCAGGGCCCTGGCGACCTCTCCCAGGGACTCCTGGCCGCGCAGCACGCTCGCTCCCCGGCTCATGTGCCCCTGGATCCTGCTCCGGGCCCTGGGGTCGATCAGGCCGGTGGGCCGGTCATCGGCGACCGGCCCACCCGTCGCCGGCTCACCCGTCGCCGGCCCGCCCACGATCGACCCACTCGCGGCCGACTCGTCTTCGACCGGCCGCGTCGCGCTCCCGGCGCTCCCGGCGAGGACGGTACGCGCCTCGTTGATGTCGGCGGCGATGCGCCCGGCGAAGACCAGGCCTTCCAGCAGGGAGTTGGAGGCGAGCCGGTTGGCGCCGTGCACGCCGGTACACGCGACCTCGCCGCACGCGTACAGGCCGGGCACGCTGGTACGGCCGCGCAGGTCGGCGCGAACACCACCGCTGGCGTAGTGGGCGGCGGGCGCGACGGGGATCAGCTGGGTGACCGGGTCGATGCCGTGTTCCAGGCAGACCGCGTGGATCGTCGGGAAACGGGTGCGCCACTTCTCCTCGCCGAAATGGCGGGCGTCGAGATAGACGTGGTCGGCGCCGGTGGCGCGCATCCGCCGCATGATCGCCTTCGCCACGACGTCGCGGGGGGCGAGGTCCGCGAGCTCGTGAACGTCGCGCATGAACCGGGTGCCGTCCGCGTCGACCAGTACGGCCCCCTCGCCCCTCACCGCCTCGGAGATCAGCGGCTGCTGGCCGGTGGAGTGCTCGCCGAGCCAGAGGACGGTCGGGTGGAACTGGACGAACTCCAGGTCCCTGACGACGGCGCCCGCGCGCAGCGCGAGCGCCACCCCGTCGCCGGTGGAGACGAGGGGATTGGTGGTGGCGGAGTAGACCTGTCCCATGCCTCCCGTGGCCAGTACCACGGCCCCCGCCGTGACCGCGCCCACCCCGTCGCGCTCGCCCTCGCCCATGACGTGCAGGGTCACCCCCGCGGTGCGGCCCTCGGCGTCCTTCAGGAGGTCGAGGACGAGGGCGTGCTCGATCACCTCGATCTCCGACTCCATCACGGCCTGGACGAGCGCCCTCTGCACCTCGGCCCCGGTGGCGTCGCCTCCCGCGTGCACGATGCGGTCACGCCGGTGGCCGCCCTCCCTGGTGAGCTGGAGTGCCCCCGAGGCGTCGGTGTCGAACCGGGCGCCCATCGCGATCAGACCGCGCAGCGCATCGGGTCCCTCGGTCACCAGGGTGCGGACGGCCTCCTCGTCGCAGAGGCCCACTCCGGCGACGAGCGTGTCGGAGAGGTGTTCCTCGGGGGTGTCCCGCGGGTCGAGCACGGCGGCGATGCCGCCCTGTGCCCAGCGGGTCGATCCCGAGGACAGGACGTCCTTGGTGACGACGAGGACCTTCGCCCCGGGGTCGAGAGCGGCGGACCGCAGGGCCAGGGTGAGGCCGGCGATGCCGGAGCCCACCACGACCACGTCCGCCCGTACCGTCCAGCCCGGAGCGGGAGCGGTCAACCTCTGGGGAATGGCCGGGATGCTCATAGCCGCCTCCTCGCGGGGCTCGTTAGAGGCCGTTCATTTCGTCAGTGTGACGATAACGCCCCCCGCGAATCGGCTGTTCCTCGGGGTGGGACATTTCGCCCGAACGCCGAAATCATGGCAGCTCGGGGCTGTACGCCGCCGACGGAGGTCGAAACGGGAGCCTCGGCGAAGGGAGCTCCGGCGCGAGGAACAAGCGCGTCCCCGCGCCCCAGCCCTCCGTGCCCCGGCCCTCCGTACCCCAAGCCCTCAGCGTCCCCAAGCCCTCCGTGCCCTCACACACGCCACACGCCCGCGCAGGCCGCACGCCCGCGCAGGCCGCACGCCCGCGCAGGCCGCACAACCGCGCAGGCCCATGCCCACGCAGACCACACGGTCGCGCAGACCACACGGCCGTGACAGCGCGACGAGGCGGGAACGCCGATCCCCCGCAGCTCACAGGCCCAACCGCCGAACGGCCGCGGATCAGCGAATGTCGAGCGTGACGTTGTCGATCAACCTGGTGGACCCCACCCTCGCGGCCACCGCGAGGATCGCCTCACCCGTGTGGTCGTCGCCGACCTCCGCGAAGGTCGCCGGGTCGACCAGGACGAGGTAGTCGACCGCGAGCGACGGCTCGGCCTCCAGGACGGCGAGCGCGGCCCGGCGGATCTCCGCGGGCGCGCGCCGCCCGGCTCCCGCCTCAAGGGCGCGGGTCTCGTCCGCGCCGTCACCGCGGTCGAGAGCCTGCCCGGCCCCGGCCTCAAGGGCACGGGACAGGGAGAGGGCCGCCACCCGGTCGTCCCGCGACAGGTAGCGGTTGCGGCTGGACAGCGCCAGACCGTCCGGCTCGCGGACCGTGGGCCCCCCGACGATCGAGACCGGCAGGTTCAGGTCGGCGACCATCCTGCGGATCATCGCGAGCTGCTGGGCGTCCTTCTGCCCGAACACCGCCACGTCCGGCTGGACCAGGTTGAACAGCTTCAGCACCACGGTCAGCACGCCGTCGAGGTGGCCTGGCCTGAACTCCCCCTCGACGACCGAGCCCATCTCGCCCGCGGACACGCCGACCTGCCTGTCCGGCAGGTACATGTCCTCGGCCGAGGGGGCGAACACCACGGCCACCCCCTCGGCCGAGCAGGCTTCGAGGTCGGCGTCGAACGTACGGGGATAGCGGGAGTAGTCCTCGCCGGGCCCGAATTGGAGCGGGTTCACGAAGATGCTCACCGCCACGTGCGCGGCCCTCTCGCGGGCCAGCCGGATGAGGGAACGATGCCCCTCGTGCAGCGCGCCCATCGTCGGTACGAGCGCCAGCGCGCTTCCCCCGGAAAAGGCACCCGCGCCGATTCCCAGGGTCTCGCGGGCCTTGAGCAGCCCCGCACGGTCGTCCGCCACGATCATTGGAACCTCCGGGGGTTCAGGTCCATTTGTTGCCGCCCAGGGCGTCCAGGAGGCGCTCGGCGGCCTCGGGCTTGAGCAACCCGGCCGCCAGCGCCCGGTCGGCGGTGAGCCTGGCCAGCGCCACGTAGGCGTCCGCCGCCTCGGGAGCGGCGAGGATGAGCGCGTCCACGTGTCTGCGGACGGTCCCCGCGTCACCGCGCACCACCGGACCGGTCAGCCCCGCGATGCCGAGCCTCAGCACGTTCTCCAGGGCCGCGCCGAGCAGCGGGCCGAGCATCCTGCCCGGCTGCTCCACGCCGATCCTCTCCAGCAGCTCCGAGGACTCCGCGACGAGCGTCACCATGTGGTTGGCCGCCCCCGCCAGGGCCGCGTGGTAGAGCGGCCGGTCCTCGTCGGCGATCCAGACCGGCTCGCCCTCCATCTCGATGACGAGGGCCTCGGCCACCGGACGAAGCGCGTCGGGAGCGGTCACCCCGTACGAGATCCCGGTGAGACGGCGCAGGTCGTCGTCGCGGCCGGTGAAGGTCATCACGGGGTGCAGTGCGAGCGGTAGCGCCCCGGCCTTGATCGCCGGGTTCAGCACGGCGAGGCCGTACGCGCCGCTGGTGTGCGCCACCAGCTTGCCGCGCAGGTCGGCGCCGGTCTCCACCAGGCCGGAGACCAGGCCTGGCAGCACGTCGTCGGGGACCGTGAGCAGGACGAGATCCGCACCCGCCACCACGTCCTCGGGCCTCGCGGGGGCGAGCCCGAGCCGCTCGACCGCCCGCTCCCTGGAGGCGTCGGAGACGCCGCTCGTCGCGACCACCCGGTGCCCCGCCCTGACGAGCGCGGCGCCGAGCGCCGAACCGACCTTGCCCGCTCCAACCACTCCGACGGCCAGCCGTGCCGGGCGATCGACTGCGTCCATGACGTCCCGTCCTTCGACCATGTGGGTTCCGTGCCCGATTGACCAGAGTAACGGGCCGTGCTGTCGCGACCGCTTCAGGACGCGTGTTCGGCAACGGAGGCGAGGTCTCCTCCCGGTATGCCCGGATCGGGCACACCGGGAGCGTACGTGACCCACGAAAGAGCCCGGATACCCGGCCCGTACGGTGATTCGGACGGCGGCGCGCCGACGTGGCGTCAACAACGATCGTGCAAACCGATGACAGAATGCGGTCATGCACTCACTCGAAGCGTCGGCGCGCGTCGATCTCGTTCCCTCGCCCCGGCGGGTAGCGTCTGAGAGCGTGTGGCTCACCTGGCGTGCCGCGATGGAGCACGCGCTCTACGGCGAGAGCGGCTTCTATCTCCGGGAGCGTCCCTCCAGCCATTTCCGGACCTCGGTCGGCGCCTCCCCCGTCTTCGCCGAGGCCGTGCTGCGCGAGCTGGCCGCGATCGACGAGGCTCTGGGCGGCCCCGAGGTGCTCGACCTGGTCGACATCGGCGCCGGTGAGGGCAGGCTGGCGGCCGGTGTGCTCGCCACGGCGCCGCCCGCGCTCCGGTCGAGGCTGCGGGTCACCGCGGTCGATCTGGCGCCCCGGCCTTCGGCGCTGCCCGAGGAGATCGTCTGGGCGAAGGCCGCGCCGGACGGGATCCACGGGCTGGTGGTCGCCAACGAGTGGCTCGACAACGTTCCCGTCGACATCGTGGAGCAGACGGCCGACGGACCCCGGCTGGTCCTGGTCAACATCACGAACGGTGAGGAGCGGCTCGGTGACAGCCCTTCCGAGGCGGATCTCGCGTGGCTGGCCCGCTGGTGGCGGATGCGGGCCCCCGGCGAGCGGGCCGAGATCGGCAGGCCGCGCGACAGGGCGTGGGCCTCGGTGATCGTACGGCTGGCGCGCGGCCGGGCGATCGCGATCGACTACTCCCACACGCTGGACGACCGGCCACCGTACGGCACGCTCGCCGGATACCGCGACGGGGCGACGGTCGCGCCCGTGCCCGACGGCTCGTGCGACATCACCGCCCACGTGGCGCTCGACGCCTGCGCGGCCTCCGGTGAGAGCGCCGGAGCCGTCACGACGGCGCTGACCACGCAGCGTGAGGCGTTGCGCGCCCTCGGCGTCACCGGGAGCCGCCCGCCGGTCGAGCAGGCGGGAAGCGACCCGCGCGGCTACCTGCGAGCTCTCACGAGGGCCTCTGAGGAGGCGGAGCTCATCGCCCCCGGCGGCCTCGGCGGCTTCGGCTGGCTCTCCCAGAGCCGCCGCTGAGAGCGGCGAGCCCTCGACGGAACGACCGATCGCTTCGCCGATGCCGATGCCGATGCCGATGCCGATGCCGATGGGATGCTCCCCCGGGCCGGGCCGTCGTGTCGCGGGATACGGTGCGGTCCGGGTCGCCGCGATCCGGGTTGTCATCGGCCGCCGTGTGCTCGGACCGGTTCAGACCCGCACATCGAGAGCGGTGAGGCCCCGGATGACGTAGCCGGGACCCCAGGTGGGTTCGGTGACGAGTTCCATCTTCGGCGCCTTGCGCAGGAGGGCGCCGAAGGATTCGATCAGCTCCACCCTGGCCAGCGGTGCCCCGAGGCAGAAGTGGATGCCGGCGCCGAAGGAGATGTGCGGGTTGTCGGCCCGGCCCACGTCCAGGCGGGCAGGGTCGGCGAAGACCTCGGGGTCGCGGTTGGCCGAGCCGAACAGCAGCGCCACCTCGGAGCCGCGCGGGATGTCGACCCCGCCCACCGAGATGTCCTCGAGCACCCAGCGTTCGAACATCTGCAGCGGGGTGTCCCAGCGCATCAGCTCCTCGATCGCCGTGGGCAGCAGGGTGTGGTCGGCGCGGAGCCGGTCGAGTTCCGCCTGGTTACGGAAGAGCGACCACCAGCCGTTGCCGGTGACGTTCACGGTGGCCTCGTGTCCGGCGTTGAGCAGCAGCACGCAGGTGCCGACCAGCTCCTCCTCGGTGAGTCTGTCGCCCCCGTCTGCCACCAGGGCGAGCGCGCTGATCAGGTCGTCACCGGGGTCGGCCCTGCGGGCACGGGCCAGCTCGACGAGATAGGCGGAGAACTCCTCGGCCGCCCGTACGGCGGTGTGCTGGGCCTCGACCGACGGCTGGAGCTCGTACATGCCGCAGATGTCGGCCGACCAGGGGCGCAGCAGGTGCCGGTCGGCCTCGGGGATGCCGAGCATCTCGGCGATCACGGTGACCGGGAGCGGCTCGGCGACCTCGGCGATCAGGTCGCCTCCGCCGCGCTCGACGAAGACGTCCACGAGTTCCTCGGCCATGCGGGCGATCTTGGGACGGAGCGCCTGGACCATGCGAGGGGTGAACGCCTTCGAGACCAGCCGCCGGAGCCTGGTGTGCACCGGTGGCTCGACGTCGAGCATCCCTGCCCTGATCACCCGCCAGAACGGGTCCTGGAACTCGGGGTCGTCCGGCCTGCCGAACTCCTGGTGCGAGGCCACGTGCAGGTAGGACCGGCCGAGCCTGCGGTCTCGCAGCAGCGCGTTGACGTCGGCGTGCCTCGCCACCAGCCACTGGCCGGTCGGCTCGAAGAAGCCGACCGGCCGCTCCCGCCTCAGCTCGTCGTAGACGTCATAGGGATGGGCGACGAATTCCGGATTCCAGGGATCAAAGCGCACGTAATCATCGTAATCCTGGTCAGGAGTCGGCTCGCTTGGCCAAATTTCCCTTTTCGGTTGATTCGTCCACTCCGCCCGTAGGAGCGGTCTGGCTCGCCGGAACCCCCTGAGCCACCGGAGCCTCCGAACCGGCCCGGTGTGTAGGGTCCGCCGAATCCCTCGGGTCCTTCCGGTCCGTGCTGTCCGTGCTGTCCGTGCCGTCCACCGAGTCCGTACGACCCGCCTGGCCCTCGGCACCGTAGCGAGAACGCAGCTCGACCGGCTTACGCCTGCCCGCCTTGCCGCGCACCCGGATGTTCAACAGCTCCACCAGCAGCGAGAACGCCATCGCGAAGTAGATGTAGCCCTTGGGGATGTGCTGCTCGAACCCCTCGGCGATGAGCACGACGCCGATCAGCACCAGGAAGGACAGGGCGAGCATCTTGATGCTCGGGTGCCGGTCCACGAAGCGGCTGATCGGCCCGGAGGCGATCAGCATCACGATGACCGAGACGATGACGGCCGCGATCATGACGCCCAGCTCGTCGACCATGCCGACCGCGGTGATCACCGAGTCGAGCGAGAAGACGACGTCGAGGATCATGATCTGGATGATCACCGAGGTGAAGGACGCGGACACCTTGCCCTCGGAGTGGTGGGAGTCCCCCTCCAGGCTGCCGTGCATCTCGTGGACGCTCTTGCCCAGCAGGAACAGTCCTCCGAGTATCAGGATCAGGTCGCGCCCCGATATCCCCTGCCCGAAGACCTCGAACATCGGCGTCGTGAGCCTCACCACCCACGACAGCGCGAACAACAGGAGGAGACGGCTGAGCAGGGCGACGGAAATACCGATCTTGCGTGCCCTGTCACGCTGCGCGGGCGGGAGCTTGCCCACCAGGATCGAGATGAAGATGATGTTGTCGATCCCCAGGACGATCTCCAGGGCGACAAGGGTGAAAAAACCTATCCATATCTCGGGGTTGGTCACCCAATCCATGGCCTTCTCCTTCTTCGACCGATTTCTTCGGCCAACGCTCGAACGCGCGATCATTCAGCCGGCTGAACCTTCTTCGGCTGACTCCAGGACGACCGGGAAAGGCCCCGAGTTCCTTCCTTTCGTCACAACTTCGCCGTCAATTCGCCGGACGCTCCCAGGCGCCCGCTCCTGCCCCGGATACCGGGTTGATCACCTTTCGGACTTGCGAGCCACCGCGGGGCGTCGGTTATAGTGCCTCCGTAGGTCATGAGTGCCAGTGACAAGCCCCGGCTCGCTGGCCGGCAACCCTCGCGTCCGCGGCGGGGTGCCCCGGGTGAGGACCTGGTCCGGCACGAGGTGTGCCGGGCAAGCGCGGGCTCCAGGCACCTATGCCATGGGTTGGGGTCCGATGACCTCGAAGGAGCCATGGCGTGTCCACCCTCACGATCCACACCCCCGTCACCTCGGCCACCACCGCCGTCCCCGAGACCCGCGCGTCCGGTGACCGGCCGATCCCGGCCGTGCTCGGCTCGGACCTGGAGGTCCCGGTCAGGGGCGGCAGGCTCGTCCGCTACGCCAACCTCGACTACGCCGCGAGCGCCCCCTGTCTGGAGCCGGTGAGCGCCGCCGTCGCCGCCGCGCTCCCGGCCTACTCCAGCGTCCACCGCGGCGCCGGGTACGCGTCCCAGCTGACCACGGCCCGCTACGAGCAGGCCAGGCACACGGTGCGGGCCTTCGTCGGCGCCCGCCCCGACGACTCGGTGATCTTCACCCGCAACACCACGGACGCGACCAACCTGCTGGCCCGCAGCCTGCCCGAGGGCACCACCGCCGTGGTCTTCGACACCGAGCACCACGCCTCGCTGCTGCCCTGGGAGCGGGTCGTGCGGCTCGCGGCCCCCGCCTTCCCCGGCGAGGCCGTCCGCGCCGTCGACGACACCCTCGCCTCGATCGACGGCCCCAAGCTGCTTGTCGTGACCGCCGCCTCCAACGTCACCGGGGAGCTGTGGCCGATCGCCGCGCTCGCCCACATCGCCCACCGCCACGGTGCCCGCGTCCTCGTCGACGCCGCGCAGCTCGTCCCGCACCGCCGCCTCAACCTGACGGCCCTCGACCTGGACTACGTGGTCTTCTCCGGCCACAAGCTCTACGCGCCGTTCGGCACGGGCGCGCTGATCGGCCGTTCCGACTGGCTCGCCGACGCCGAGCCGTACCTGCGGGGCGGCGGCGCGGCGAAGGCCGTGAACGACGACGACACCGAGTGGCACGACGACCCGGAGGCGCGGCACGAGGCCGGAACCCCGAACGTGCTGGGCGCCATCGCGCTCGCCGCGGCCTGCGACGCGCTGTCCGCCACCGGCTGGACCCCGCTGGTCCGCGAGGAGGAGCACCTCCTTCGGCGCCTGAGGGCGGGCCTCGCAGGTGTCCCCGGCGTCCACGAGCTCTCCCTGTGGGGCCCGGACCACCCGCGCGTCGGCATCGTCTCCTTCGTGGTGGACGGCTTCACCGCCCGCGAGATCGCCGAGGCCCTGTCCGGCGACTACGGCATCGGGGTCCGCGACGGCAAGTTCTGCGCCCATCCCTTCGTACGGCACCTGCTGGGCGCCAAGGACGGCGGCTGTGACGACGTCACCGCCTCCGCCGTCCGCGCCTCCATCGGCATCGGTACCACCTCCGAGCACGTCGACCGACTGATCGGCGCCCTGCGGGATCTTGCCTCGCGCGGCTGACGTGACAGCATGGCCCTATGACTGAAGGCGCGCGCCGTGAGCTGAGCGTGGGGATGGGGGCTGGAGCCGAAGCCGTACGGGGGGCGGACGGCAAGGAGCTCGCCACCGAGGACATGATCCTCAACATCGGGCCGCAGCACCCGTCCACGCACGGTGTGCTGAGGCTGCGGCTCACGCTGGACGGGGAACGGATCGGCTCCGCCGAGCCGATCGTGGGCTACATGCACCGGGGCGCCGAGAAGCTCTTCGAGGTGCGCGACTACCGGCAGATCATCGTGCTGGCGAACCGGCACGACTGGCTGTCGGCGTTCGCCAACGAGCTGGGCGTCGTGCTCGCGGTGGAGCGGATGCTCGGCATGGAGGTGCCGACGAGGGCGGTCTGGACGCGCACGCTGATGGCCGAGCTCAACCGGGTGCTCAGCCACCTGATGTTCCTCGGCTCCTACCCGCTGGAGCTCGGCGCGATCACCCCGGTCTTCTACGCGTTCCGGGAGCGCGAGACCCTCCAGGCCGTGATGGAGGAGATCTCCGGCGGGCGCATGCACTACATGTTCAACCGGGTCGGCGGCCTCAAGGAGGAGATCCCCGCGGGGTGGACGGGCCGGGTCGCCCAGGCCGTGGCCGATGTGCGGCGTCGACTGCCCGACATCGAGAACCTGATCGCCGACAACGAGATCTTCCTCGCCCGCACGCGCGGGGTGGGCGTCCTCGACCGCGAGACGATCATGCAGTACGGCGTGAGCGGCCCGATCGCCCGCGCCTCCGGCGTCGACGTCGACCTGCGCAGGGACGAGCCGTACCTCGCCTACGGCGAGTTGCCGGTGAAGGTCGTCACCCGGTCGGCGGGAGACTGCCACGCCCGGTTCGAGGTGCTGCTCGAACAGGTGAAGGTCTCCCTCGACCTGGCCGACGTCTGCGTGGAGCGGCTCCTCGACCTGCCCCCGGGGCCGGTCAACCAGCGCCTGCCCAAGGTGTTGAAGGTGCCCGAGGGCCACACCTACGCCTGGACGGAGAACCCGCTGGGCCTCAACGGCTACTACCTGGTCTCGCGCGGGGAGAAGACGCCGTGGCGGATGAAGCTCCGCTCGGCCTCCTTCAACAACGTCCAGGTGCTGCGCGAGATGCTCCCCGGCCACCTGGTCTCGGACATGGTCGCCATTTTGGGCTCGATGTTCTTCGTCGTCGGCGACATCGACAAGTAAGGCACGGTCGTAACCGCATGATCGAATCCGGCGGAGAGCAGGAGATGGCGACCGAGGTGCCTCCCGCCACGGACGGGTCACGGCGGGACCGGTACGTCGACTGGCTGCGCGCGCTCAGCCTGATCGTCGTGGTCGTCTGGCATTGGGCGTTCACGATCCTGCAGTGGGGGCCCGACGGCCCCTCGCCGACGAGCCCGCTGGGCTTCACCTCGGGGCTGTGGATCCTCACGTGGCTGCTGCAGGTGCTGCCGCTCTTCTTCTACGTGGGCGGATACGTCCACCTCCTGTCGTGGAACCGGGCCTGCGAGCGCGGGGTCGGCATCGGCACCTTCGTGTGGCGGCGCATCCGGAGCCTCGCGATCCCCGCGCTCGCGCTCGCCGGGACCTGGATCGTGTTCGGCGTGATCGTGACGTGGGCGTTCGGGATCGAGTGGATGGGCCGCGTGGTCCTGCTCGTCATCAGCCCGCTCTGGTTCATCGGCGTCTACCTCGTGCTGATCGCCCTGCTGCCGATCTCGCTCTGGCTGCACCGGCGCTACGACGTGCTCGCCCTGATCTGGCTGGCGGGGGCGGCGCTCGTCGTCGACGTGCTGCGGCTGCGCTACGGGTACGAGGCCGTGGGCTGGCTCAACATGATCATTGTCTGGGGGCTCGCCCACCAGGCCGGATTCTTCTACGACCGGGTGGTGGCGCTTCCCCGCCGCTTCGACGTCGCCATCCTGTGGACCGGACTGTTCGCCCTCTTCGGCCTGGTCTACTCGGGCATCTACCCCGGATCGATGGTGGGCGTTCCCGGCGACAAGCTGTCCAACATGGCGCCGCCCACCTTCGTCATCGTGGCCCTGCTGATCTTCCAGATCGGCCTGGTGGAGGTGCTGAGGCCGTCCATGGAACGCCTGCTCGTACGGCCCAGGTGGCAGCGCGTGAACGAGACGGTGAACCGGTTCGCGCTTCCGCTGTTCCTGTTCCACACGACCGGCATGGCGATCTGGGTGGCGCTCACCTGGTGGCTGGTGGGCAGCGGACCCGGCGAGAGAGTACGGCTGGACCTGTTCTGGTGGCTGGAGCGCCCTCTCGCCATCGCCGGAGCGCTGATCTGCACGCTTCCGGTCATCATGCTCTTCGGACGCCAGTGGACGGCGAGGCGACGCTAGCGCGGCGTCTCAGCGCTGCTCGTCACCCGTGGAGTCCTTGGGAACCCTGCAGCAGTGCTCCAGGTACAGGGCCGCGCAGACCAGCAGCACGCACGCCAGCAGCGACCCGCCGGTGATGAAGAAGTCCCTGCGGGGGACCTCCTGCTCCAACATCTCCACCGTGTACACGGTGAACCCGGCGAAGATCCCGCCGAAGACCGCGCCACCGAACGCGGAGGCCTTGGCGAGGGCGGCCAGACGGGCCACGGCGAGGGGCTCGACCGGCTCGGTGTCGGGCTTGCGCTCGATCCTGGCCTTCGTCATCCACCCGGTGTAGAACTCGCCGATCGCGAGCAGCAGCACCGTCGGGATCGCCGTCCACGGCACGGTCGGCAGGGACGAGTAGAGCGGTCTGAGCATCGCCCAGGTGAGGATCGCGAACACGATGAGGAGCCCGACGAGAACGCCGGGGCGGGTCGGCCTCACGCGGGCCCCCGCAGGATCAGGTCGGGACGCGGCCGTACGTAACCCTGGTCGAGACCGGCGAGCAGGTCGGCCACCCGGCGCCCGGACAGGACCGCTTCGGGATCGGCCCGCACCCAGGGGACCAGCACGAACGCGCGCTCGTGCGCTCTGGGGTGCGGCAGGGTGAGGTCGGGATCGTCCATCACGACGTCCCCCACGGTGATCAGGTCGATGTCCAGCGTGCGCGCTCCCCAGCGCTCCACGCGGACCCTGCCGAAGGTGTTCTCCACACTGTGAGCACGATCGAGGAGCGCCCGAGGTTCCAGCGCGCTCTCGGCGATCACCACCGCGTTGAGATAGGCGCCCTGCTCGGGACCGCCGACCGGGTCGGTCTCGTAGACCGGCGACACCGCGACGAACGTGAGCTCCGGCTTCTCGAAGAGGGCGTCGAGCGCGCCCCTCAGCGTCTCGAACCGGTCGCCCAGGTTGCTGCCGAGCGCCAGAACCACCCTCATGCCCGGCCCCGGGTGATCGTCACGATCACGTCGTCGAACGGCAGCGGGATCGGCGCGGCGGGTTTGTGCACGCTCACCTCCGCCACCTGGACGAGCTCGCGGGCGAGACAGACGTCGGCGAGGCGCTGGGCGAGGGTCTCGATCAGGTCGACCGGCTCGCCCCGCACGACCTCCGCCAGGTCCTCGGCGAGCTCGCCGTAGTGGACGGTCCTGGTCAGATCGTCCTCGGCCGCCGCCGGCGCCGTGTCGAGGAAGAGGGTGACGTCGACGACGAACTCCTGGCCGAGCTCCCGCTCCGCCGCCAGCACACCGTGCCGGCCGCGCACCCGCAGCCCCTTCAGGCTGATCCGGTCGGCGACCGCCCGGCCGGCCGCGTCCGACGGCAGGCCGTGCGCCGCGTTCCCGTACGCGCCGGGGGCCGGACTTTCCAGTGGATCTCGAAGCGAACCCTCGGCCGGGCCGCCCACCGGCTCGTCGGCCGGATCCCCGATCAGGTCGCTGACGCCGTCGTCGATCCGCAGGGGCGTCTCAGGAGACGAGGGGGTCTCGGCGTCGATCACGCGGCCTCCTCCTCCTCGTCCTCGTCGTCCCCCTGCAGCACGGGCGAGCCGTGGTGCAGCCAGAGCCGCCACCCCGCCGACGTCCGCACGAAGGTGTTGCTCGCGACCACCTTGCCCGCCGCGAAGCTGGCATCACCCTCGTCGCCGGCGGTGAGGATGTTCTCCTCGCAGGTGAGGATGGCGACGTCGCCCAGGACCATGACCCGGACGTCGGTCAGCACGAACTGGATGTAGGGCGTGTTGGCCATGATGAGCGCCCACGAGCGCAGCACCTCCTGCCGGCCGTTCACGATCGGCCAGCCGGGGTGGACGCAGCTCACCTGCTCACCCTCGATGTCCTCGGCCCAGATCTCGGTCATCCTGTCGAGGTCGGCGTCCTCGATGGCGGTGTAGAACGCCTGGTTGACCGTCTCGACGGCGGTGGTGTCGACGCTCATGATCTCGCTCCCTGAACTGCGGCAGCCACACGGACGGCGTCCGCGTTCGGGCGGACGTCGTGCACGCGTACACACCAGGCCCCCGCCTGCGCGGCGAGCGCGGTCACGGCGAGCGTGGCATCGTCACTACGACTGAAAGGGCGCGGCGCGCCGTCCTGGTCGGCCAGGAGGCGACCCAGGAAGCGTTTCCGCGAGGCTCCGATGATCAGCGGGTATCCCAGCTCTCCGAGCCTGTCGATGCCCGCGATCAGAGCCCAGTTGTGTTCGGGGTTCTTGGAGAAGCCCAGCCCCGGATCGAGCACGATCTGCTCCTCGGCCACGCCTTCGGCCAGCACGGAGGCGACCCGCTTGGCGAGCTCCTCGCGCACCTCGGTCACCACGTCGCCGTACACGGCCCTGCGGTCCATGGCGTGACTGTGCCCCCGCCAGTGCATCACCACGTACGGCACACCCGAGGCGGCCACGACCCTCGGCATCGCCGGGTCGGCGAGCCCTCCGCTCACGTCGTTGACCAGTTTCGCCCCGGCCTCCACGGCCATCTGAGCGACCTCGGCCCGCATGGTGTCGACGCTCACGGTGACGCCCTCGCGGCTCAGCCCCCTGATGACCGGCTCGACCCTGGCCAGTTCCTCCTCCAGGGGCACCCGCGCGGCGCCGGGCCTGGTGGACTCGCCGCCCACGTCGACGATGTCGGCGCCCTGCTCGACCAGCTCCAGGCCGTGACGTACGGCCACCACCGGGTCGAACCACCTGCCGCCGTCGGAGAAGGAGTCGGGAGTGACGTTGACCACGCCCATAACGAGGCACCGGCCCGCGTCCGGCAGCCCGGGCACACTCCACGTCGTCATGGCGACCAGCCTAGGCGTTGCGCACCATACGCCCGTCTCGTGGGTCCGGCTTGTGCCATAACGAATCCGCACACCCGTCACAGGGCGGACGGCCCTCGGGGACGTCTGGCCGGCATGCGTTCTCCTCCAGCTCCTGCGGACGCGGGCGGCGTACGCCCGGCGGCGTCCGACGCGAGCAACGTACCAGGCACCGATCGGCCGTGGCGGAGATTCAGGGCTTCCGGCCACAACCCTCCACAACGCGGAAACCCCGCCGGGGCCGCCGATCGGCGGTCCTGACGGGGTGTGTCTCGAATGCACGTGCGAAGGCGATCAGCGGATGATGAGGGCCATCGCCTCGGCGCGGGTCTTGTCACTGTCGCGGAAGCTTCCGCGCACGGCCGAGGTGATCGTCTTGGCACCGGGCTTGCGCACACCCCGCATGGTCATGCAGAGGTGCTCACATTCGATCACCACGATCACCCCCCGCGGCTCCAGCACGCTCATGAGCGCGTCGGCGATCTGGGAGGTCATCCTCTCCTGCACCTGGGGACGCCTGGCGTACACGTCGACGAGGCGGGCGAGCTTGGACAGGCCGGTGACCTGCCCCTTCTCGTTGGGGATGTAGCCGACGTGGGCGACGCCATGGAAAGGCACGAGGTGGTGCTCGCAGGTCGAGTAGACCTCGATGTCGCGGACGAGCACCATTTCGTCGTGGTCGACGTCGAAGACCGTGGTCAGGACGTCTTCCGGGGTCTGCCCCAGCCCGGCGAACTGCTCGGCGTAGGCGCGGGCGACCCTGGCGGGGGTCGCCTGGAGCCCGTCGCGGTCGGGATCCTCACCGATGGCGATGAGGATCTCACGGACAGCGTTTTCCAGCCGGACCGTGTCGACCTGGAGCGGCCTGGCACCCGCCACGCTCAGTTCACGTCCTTGGGTGCGGTGTCGGGGTGGCCCGTCCCGGCAGGAAGGGCGCCGTTGCCGTCGGCCTGCTCGCCCGGGGGAAGCGTGCCGTTGCCCGACTGCTCCTTGCGGGAGAGGATCGGCGGGCGGTTGGAGGGCAGCCGCTTGCCGTAGCCGGAGTAGGAAGGCCTCTTCTCCCTGACGACGACCGGGGCGAAGATCTGCAGGACCTGGTCGCGGGAGAGGGTCTCCTTCTCCATCAGCTCAAGCACCAGGTTGTCGAGCACGTCGCGGTATTCGACGAGGATCTCCCAGGCCTGGTCGTGGCCGGACTCGATGAGGCGGCGGACCTCCTCGTCGATCGTGGAGGCGATCTTCTCGGAGTAGTCGCGCTCGTGGCCCATCTCGCGGCCGAGGAAGACCTCACCGTTGCCGCTGCCGAACTTGCGGGCGCCGAGCTGCTCGCTCATGCCGTACTCGGTGACCATGCGGCGGGCGATGGAGGTGGCCTTCTCGATGTCGTTGGAGGCGCCGGTGGTGGGCTCGTGGAAGACGAGCTCTTCTGCCGTACGGCCACCGAGGAGCATCGCGAGCTGGTCCAGCATCTCCGAGCGGGTCGCGAGGAACTTGTCCTCCATCGGCAGCGTCATCGTGTAGCCGAGGGCGCGTCCGCGGGACAGGATCGTGATCTTGTGGACCGGGTCGGAGTTGGGCAGCGCGTGCGCGACCAGGGCGTGTCCGCCCTCGTGGTACGCGATGATCTTCTTTTCCTGGTCCGACATGAGGCGCGACTTGCGCTCGGGACCGGCCATCACCCGGTCGATGGACTCCTCGAGCAGCTCCATCGTGATCAGCTTCTGGTCGGCCCGCGCGGTGAGCAGCGCGGCCTCGTTGATCACGTTGGCCAGGTCGGCACCGGTGAAACCGGGCGTCCTGCGGGCGATGATGTCGAGGTCGACGCCCTCGGCGAAGGGCTTGCCGCGGCCGTGCACCTTGAGGATGCCCTTGCGGCCCTCCAGGTCGGGGCGGTCGACGGTGACCTGGCGGTCGAAACGACCGGGGCGCAGCAGCGCCGGGTCGAGGATGTCGGGCCGGTTCGTCGCGGCGATCAGGATCACGCCGCCCTTGACGTCGAAGCCGTCCATCTCGACGAGGAGCTGGTTCAGCGTCTGCTCGCGCTCGTCGTGGCCACCGCCGAGACCGGCACCGCGGTGGCGGCCCACCGCGTCGATCTCGTCGATGAAGATGATCGCCGGAGCGTTCGCCTTCGCCTGCTCGAACAGGTCGCGGACCCGGGAGGCGCCGACGCCGACGAACATCTCGACGAAGTCGGAACCGGAGATGGAGTAGAACGGCACCCCGGCCTCACCGGCGACGGCCCTGGCGAGCAGGGTCTTACCGGTCCCGGGCGGGCCGTAGAGCAGGACGCCCTTGGGGATCTTGGCGCCGATCGCCTGGAACTTCGCCGGGGCCTGCAGGAACTCCTTGATCTCCTGGAGCTCCTCGATCGCCTCGTCGGCACCCGCGACGTCGGCGAAGGTGGTCTTGGGGGTGTCCTTGGTGATGAGTTTCGCCTTCGACTTGCCGAAGTTCATCACCCGGGAGCCGCCGCCCTGCATCTGGTTCATGATGAACAGGAAGATCAGCACGATGATGACGATCGGCAGGAAGCTCACCAGGAGCCCGAGAAGGAAGTTCTCCCTGGGCACCTCGACGTTGTATCCGCCGGGCAGCTTGTTGGCCGCCTCCGCCGTCTGCAGCTTGTCGGCGAGCTGGATGCCCTGGCCGGTCACCCACATGGAGTAGTAGCGCTTCTTGTCGGTCAGAGTGACCTCGATGCGCTGGTCCTTGTCGATGATCTTGGCGTTGGAGACCTTGCCCTCGTCGATCCAGCTGACGATCTGTGAGGTGTCTCGCCTCTCGAAGTCGCCCTCACCGCCCCACATCGTGGTGACGAGAAGGAGCAGAACGACGATGCCCAGGATCCACAGCAGTGGCCCACGTGTAAATCGCTTGAGATCCATCCGATGCGGAACCCCGGCGGGCCCGTCCCTTCCTGACCAGAGCCTGGCAACCCCGGGCGAACCCGGGGCTCGCGGTATCCCTAACCGCTCCAACTGACTACCCAGAGACGGCGGGAGGCCACCTCTTCGGTTGTCCGAAGGTACACCGGCATGGCGCGCGGGGTCACCGCGCGGACAGACCGGCTTTGCCCTACCAACGTACGTCAGGTAGGTCCGTGTTCCCCGCCGCTATGGGCAATGTCCCCGTTTGTGAATGACACACTTCGCGCAGGGCGTACTTTTCAGCCCGCTCCGTATACGTGAGGGGCGAGAGTTCCGATGAAGGGAAGGTTGCGATAACGCTCGGCGTAGTCGAGGCCGTAACCGATCACGAACTCGTTGGGAATGTCGAAACCGATGTACTTCACGTCGATCGGCACCTTGATCGCGTCGGGCTTGCGCAGCGCGGCGCAGATCTCCACCGAGGCGGGGTTGCGCGACTTCAGGTTGTGGACCAGCCACGACAGGGTGAGACCGGAGTCGATGATGTCCTCGACGACCAGCACGTGGCGTCCCGCGATGTCGGTGTCGAGGTCCTTGAGCACCCGCACGACACCCGACGACCTGGTGCCCGCCCCGTAGGACGAGACGGCCATCCAGTCCATCTGCACGGGCAGGCGCAGGGCCCTGGCCAGGTCCGCCATCACCATGACCGCGCCCTTGAGCACGCCCACGATCAGCAGGTCCTGTCCCGCGTAGTCCTCGTCTATCCGGCTCGCGAGCTCCTTGATCTTGGCTTGGAGCTCTTCCTCGGGAATGAGGACCTTCGAGAGGTCCCGGCCCATGTCAGCTGCGTCCACCTGGGATTTTCCTTACGAAACGGGGCTGGCTGGCTGTCTGGCGAGTATCAGGGTGTCATACCGGCGAACCACCCTCACCCCCCCGGGCATCTCTACGCACCGCTGTCCTCGCCACGCGGTGACCAGACGGTCGACCTGGAGGACGTGCGAGGCCGCGAGTGTGCCCGGTGGCGCTCCCGCGTCGATCGCCGACCTGCGCAACACCCTCCGCCTCACCGCGACGGGAAGATCCTCCAGGTCCCGTACGGCCACCGTCACCGTCGCGATATCGCTAAGAGCGCAATCCCTCACGGCGACGCGGGCGTAGACCTCCCCGGCCCACGCGTCGAGCGCGTCGGCGTCGTCGCGGCACAGGGACGCGGTCCTGGCGAGCGCCTCGGCGACACCGGGGCCGAGCTCGTCCTCCAGGGCGGGCAGCAACCGCTCGCGGACCCGGACCCGGGTGTAGCGCGGGTCGAGGTTGTGCGGGTCGCCCCACGGGGACAGGCCGAGCGCCGCGCAGGCCGCGACGGTGGTCGCGCGGCCGAGTTCCAGCAGCGGCCGCCGATAGATCCCGGTCCGCGCGGGCATCCCGGCCAGCGACCTGGTGCCGCTCCCCCTGGCCAGCCCGAGCAGCACGGTCTCCGCCTGGTCGTCCCTGGTGTGCCCGAGCAGCACGGCCGCCGCTCCGAGGCGTTCCGCCGCCTCGGACAGAGCCGCGTACCTCGCCTGCCTCGCCGCGGCCTCCGGACCTCCGGAGGTGCCGACGGAGACGGGCAGCGCCTCGGCGAGATCGATTCCCAGCCCTGGCGCGAGCCGCACGACGTCGCCCGCACGCTCGCCCGAGCCCTCCTGCAGGCCGTGGTCGACGCTGAGCAGACCGGCGCGAAGCCCGGCGCGGGGCGCGGTGAAGCCCAGCGCGGCGGCCAGGGCGAGGGAGTCGGCGCCGCCGCTGCACGCGGCCAGCACGAGAGCACCGGGCTCCAGGTCGCCCAGTGCGAGCCGTACGGCACGTCGGACGTCGGCGACGGCGGGATGCGGACCCATGCCCGCCATTGTCCGCCCTGCCGGTCAGCCGACGGCACCCCCGGCGGGGATGGCCGGAGTGCCGTTCACCCTGGCGATCCAGCGCGTGGGATTGGAGATCTCATCCTGGGTGGGGAGCGTCTCCGGCGAGGACCAGACCTTGTTGAAGCCGTCGATGCCCACCTGTCCCACGACCGTGCGGACGAAGGCGGAGCCCTCGGCGTACTGCTTCATCTTGAGGTCGAGGCCGAGCAGCCTTCGGACCGTGCGGTCGAGACGGGACCCGCCCTCGCGACGGTGGTGGAACTTGGCGCGGATGTCGGCGACCGAGGGGACCACCGACGGGCCGACCGCGTCCATCACGTAGTCGCCGTGCCCCTCGACCAGGGTCATCACCGCGGTGAGCCGGTCGAGGATCACCTTCTGCTCGGGCGTCTGGATCGCGTCGATCAGGTTGCCCTCACCGCCCCTGACGACGTCCGTGAACGTGCCGGCGGCCGAGCGCAGCCGCTCAAGCAGCGCGGGCAGGTCGATGTCGGAGGCGAGCAGGAAGTCGGTCGTCTGCGACCTGACGTACTCGCGCAGCCAGGGGACACCGGTGAACTGCACCCGGTGGGTCTCCTCGTGCAGGCAGACCCAGAGGCGGAAGTCACGCGGGTTGACGTTGAGTTCCTGCTCGGCGTGGACGATGTTGGGCGCGACCAGCGTGAGGCGCCCCGTGGGCGCCTGGCCTGTCGGGTCGGGCGGCAGGAACAGCTCGTACTGCCCCAGGACGCGGGAGGCGAGGAAGGCCAGCACCGCGCCCACCTCGACCCCGGTGATGCGTGAACCCACGGCGCCCACGATCGCCGGCGCCTGGCTGCCCCTCGCCGCCATCCGTTCGGTGAGCGGCTCGAGCACCACCCGGAACCCGTCGATGTTGGCCTTGATCCAACCCGGTCTGTCGACGACGGTCGCGGTCTGCGGCGCGGTCTCGGTGTCGATTCGGGTGAACTCGCGGACATGCCCCTCGGCCTCGCGCGAGAGCCGCCGTAAGTCGGCGACGGCCTGCCGGGCCTCCTCTCGGCTCACTTGCGGCCCGGGGCGCACCAGGCGCGTTCCGGTCGCTACGGCAAGATCCCAGTCGATCACCTGCATACCGTCCACCGTACGTGCTCTCCCCCCGAGTCGCGCACCCGGAACCTGTGATCAACCGGCGGCGACCGCGGCGGCGAGCCTGTCGAGGGCCGCCTCCGCCTTGCCCCAGCCGGGCGGGACCTTGTCCGCCATGAAGGCGAAGGTCACCATGCGTCCGCCCCGCGTGGTGGTCATGCCCGCCAGCGTGTTGACCCCGTCGAGGGTGCCCGTCTTGGCGCGGATCAGCCCGTAGGCGGAGTGGAGCTTGTCGAACCTGTGCCCGAGGGTGCCGCTGAAGCCGGCGATCGGCATACCGCTGATGATCGGGTGCAGGCCGGGGTTGGCCGGGGAGGCCGCCGCCGCGACCAGGCGGGCGAGCGCCTCGGGGGCGATGCGGTTCTTCGGCGACAGCCCGCTGCCGTCGAACACCAGCACACCCTTCGCCGCGCCGAGCCTGGTCAGCACCTTGCCGACGGCCGCGGCGCCGCCCTCGAAGGAGGCCGGCTCCCCCTCCTTGATCGCCACATGCCTGGCCAGCGCCTCCGACAGGTCGTTGTCGCTGAGCGTGAGTGCCCGCTCGACCAGGGCGTAGACCGGCGCGGAGTCGACCCTCGCGATCTCCTGTGCGCCCGCCGGGGCCTTGGACCGTCTGGCGGACTTGGAGACCGTGATCCCGTACTTCGACAGCAGCGACACGAACGCGCCGTGCGCCGTGCGGGAGGGGTCGGAGACCCGCTGGTCGCTTCCCCGCGAGACCCGGCCCTCGTCGACCATGAGCGCCGTGACGGGGGCGACGCTCCCCTCGGGCACGTAGCCGGGCTTCCACGTGGCGGCGGTGCGCGGCCCGGTGTAGAGGAAGTCGTCGTAGGCGACCGTCACCTTGGACACCCCGGCCTCCTTGAGCGCCCTGGCGGTGCGTGCGGCGAGGACGGCGAGCGAGGCGGGCCGGGGGTAGACCGGGCTCGCCGCCGTTTTGGGACTCGCCAGGGTGGGGTCACCGCCCCCGACGAGGATGATCGAGCCCGGCGAGGATCCCCGCACCACGCGGGTGCTCAGCCTGGCGTCGGGTCCCAGCGAGGCCATCGACGCGACCGCGGTGACGACCTTGGTGGTGGAGGCGGGGGTGATGCCCGTGGCGGCCCCGCTGTCGAAGAGCAGGGCGCCCGTCTCCGCGTCGAGAACCGCGGCCCCGACACTTCGTCCCAGCGCGGGGTCACCCAGCGCCTCGGTCAGCCGCCCCGCCAAAGTACCCTTGGCGGGGAGAGGGCCGCTCCCCCCCGCAGCCAGCACCGGACCCGCGGTGATGACCGGGACGGGAGGCGGCTCGGCCGACACGACGACCGTCTCAGGCTCACCCGCGACCAGCACACCACTGGCGAGCAGGTGCGCCCCGGCCGCGACGACGAAAACCTGCAGCAGGACGAGAGTGACCAAGGCCACCCACCGCTCACGCCGCATTACCGTCGCCGTCCTCTCATCATCCGTATCCAAAAGGCATAAAACGCCTACGAGACATTAACGCCCAACCGGGGGTGCCCGGGGGGTTGAGTGGAGGAAACGCGGTGGAGTTCGACGTTCTCGTTGAGATTCCCAAGGGGCAACGGAACAAGTACGAGGTGGACCACGAGTCAGGCCGCATCAGGCTCGACCGCATGCTCTTCACCTCCACGCAGTATCCCGCCGACTACGGCTTCATCGAAGACACCCTCGGCGAGGACGGTGATCCTCTCGACGCCCTGGTGCTTCTCCAGGAGCCGACCTTTCCCGGCTGCCTGATCAAGTGCCGGGCGGTCGGCATGTTCCGTATGACCGACGAGAAGGGCGGCGACGACAAGGTTCTGTGCGTCCCCGCCACCGACCCCCGGATGGAACACATTCGCGACATCCACCACGTTCCCGAGTTCGACCGCCTGGAGATCCAGCACTTCTTCGAGGTCTACAAGGACCTGGAGCCCGGCAAGTCGGTCGAGGGCGCCAACTGGGTCGGCAGGGTGGAGGCGGAAGAGGAGATCGTCCGCTCCATCAAGCGCGCCAAGGACGACACCCACGGAAAGCACTGATCCTTGACCGGATTATTACCCGGTCCTCAGCCCGCTCCCCAACCGTTCGCCCTCTGACCGATCATCCTCTGACCGACTCACACTCCCCGACGGTTCGCCCCCCTGAACAGTCACTCCCTGACCGGTCACCCTCCGAACGGTCACCTCTCAGCCGATCGTCCTCTGGCCGGTCGTCACGCGGGACGGGTCGCGCCGACAAGATCGCTGCGCCACATCGGCGCGACCCTCACCACGTCACCCGTCTGCGGGGCGTGCACCATCAGCCCTCGGCCGACGTAGATCCCCACATGGTGGATGTCTCCGGGATCGCTCGTGATCTGCCCGTAGAAGAGCAGGTCACCCCGCTGGAGCTCACTGAGCCGCACGTGCGGGCCCGCGGTCCACTGGGTGCCGGTCCAGTGGTCCAGGGCGACCCCCACCCGCTCCCAGGCCCGCATGGTCAGCCCCGAGCAGTCGTAGGCGGACGGCCCGGCGGCCGCCCACACGTACGGCTTGTCGAGCTGGGTGAGCGCCCAGTCGGCGGCGATGTCGCCCCTGGCGGAACCGGCCGTCACATTGAGCGCCCAGCGCGAAGCGGGCTCTCCCGAGGCCACCGCCATCCGCGCCGCCTCTCGGCGCACCGCGGCGGCCTGTTGTCGAGCGCGCTCGGCGCTCTCCCTCGCGATTCTGGCCTGCTCCAGGGCCGCCTCGCGCCTCCTGGCGAGCAGGTCGGCGGCGTCGCGCGCCTCGTCGGCCAGCCTCTCCAGCCGAGCCTGCTCCTCCTTGATCCGCCGGGTCTCCTCGACCTGCTCGGCGACGGCCTCCTCGGCGGCGAGCTTCGCCTCCTCGGCCCTCGCCTGCGCCGCCTGTCGCTCGGTGTAGGCGTCGTCCGCCTGCGCCTTGAGGATCGCGAAGACCTCCTGGGCGTCCCGCAGCTGCTTGAGCGTCTCCGCCTGCCCCCCGCCCATGTGGGCCAGGATGCTGGCCCGACGCAGATAGCCGTCGTCCATGGGGCCGCCGCTGTCGGTCATCATCGCCACCATGGGCTGGGTGATGTCCAGACCGCCGTAGCTCTGAGCGGTGATCGCGGCCACCGCCTCACGGGCCTCCCCGACCTCCAGGCCCGCCGTCCTCGCCCGCTCCGCCGCCTGCTCCGCGAGCTCCTTGGCGCGAGCCGTCTTGACCAGCTCCCCGTTGTACGACTCGACGAGGCGCTCCGCCTCGGCGACCAGCTCCTCCAGCCTGGCCTGCGCCTCGGCGACCTGAACCGTGGTCGCGCCGAGCCTCTCACCTCGCTCGCGGGCGACGGCCCGCGCTTCGGCGACCTCACCCGCCGACGGAGCCGGTACGCCGCCCCGTACGGCGTCGTCGGCCGGTCCCGGCCGGCCGGGAACAGCGCCGGCGGGGAGCCCCGGCCCGGCGATCAGGCAACAGGCGAGGCCCGCCACCGCGGCGGCATGACGGCGCCGTCTGACTGAATGCATGCGTCTCCCCCCGGAGTCCCCCTTGTCACCGCCTCTGCGCGGTCTGGCCACGTGTCGCGGTCTTGTCCGCGCGACGCGGCGCGACGCGACGCGTCACCGCATGCCAGGCGGCCTACCTCAGCATTCCCGTTCGTCACTCTTCACACACATGTCGCTCACTCACCGTAGTCATCGCCCGCCACACTATCCCCACCGTCAGGGGTCCCGGCCCCCGAATCTTCACGCCCGGCGCCTTGTACGACGAATGCGCGACGGTTTTCCCGCCGAACGTCTGTCCGCTCGCGATCCGCGCTGGTCGAGATCCGTTCCGGACCCTCCAAGGACCGCCCAGGACCGGTGGACGCGGGCCGGGAATCGTCAGGGATCCGCCCCTGGCCGGACGTCGGGCGGTCTGGGTTGGCAGGCGAACGTCGCGGATGGGTGAACGGCGGCCGGAGATCCGCTCGCGGAGGTCCGGGTTCGGCTCGCGGAGGTCTCGGGTCGGTCCGTCGAGGTGTCGGGGCCGCGCGCGGAGGCCTGCGCCCTCCCCTCGGGCCTGTCACGTCGCCCGGTGACCTTGGATTCGCCCGCGGAGGTGCCGAGTCCTCCTGGGGAGAGCCTGGGGCCGTCCACGGGGGCGCCGGGTTCGCCGGGTTCGCCGGCCGATGAGGAGTTCGGCAGCGGCGGGGGGAGTGTCCGTGGTGATCACGGGACGGGTGGTGCCTGTCCGGCGTGCCGATCCCGGGGGACCCCGGCGGCACCGGCGACAGGGGTGGAGAGGGCAGGGCCGGGTTCTCCGCAGGAGCGGCCGGACGGTCGACCGCTCCATCATCCGGCGATCCGTCATCGGATGCCCCTTCGCCGGACGACCCGTCACCGACCGGACCGGGTGGCCCTTCGCCCGGAGGTTCGTCACCCGGTTGCCGAGACCCGCTCTCCCCCCGGTGGCCGATCGGGTCCGGTGCTCCCGGCCGCCGGTCGCTCCGCAGCTCGGGTCCGGTGGCACTGACCGGCTCCGTCACCCCGAGCGATCCGATCCGCTCGACGGCCGCCCCCTCCCCGACGGGTTCCGACGTCACGGGCGCGCCTTCTCGCCGGGATTCTCCTGGTCTCCAGGAGTCCGAAGGCTCCAGCACCGCCGGGAACGCGTCCGAGGCGACACCGGACCCCGTGCCCTGCGGCCCGATCCCCGTCTGGACCAGGACCAGGGCCAGCGCCGTCATCGCGGCGACCGCAGCCGCGCCGGCGAGCACGTAGGGCCTGCGACGGCTCCCGCGAACCCTGTCGACGGGGAACCCGGCACCGTCGAGAGGGCCGGCCCGATCGGCGACGTCGCGCCGGTAGGGGACCCGCTCGGGGTCGGTGAAGTGACTCATCACCCACGCGCGCAGCGTGGGCGGCAACGCGACGAGGGGGAGCAGGTCGTAGACCTTCGCCGCGGAGACCTGCCTGACCCGGTGTGGGGCGCAGGTGTCGCAGCGGTTCACGTGACGGATGACCCGCTCGCGCGCCTCCGGCGTGAGCTCGCCGCCGAAACCGGTCAGCATGCGGGCCCGGCTCGCGCAGTCGTAGGGCCCCTTGCGGACGAGGACCTCCGCGGTGACGACGTCGCGCAGGCGCTCCCTCGCCGACTCGTACAGCGCGCCCGCGACCTTGGGGGTGACACCCAGGACCGCGGCGAGGTCGATGGGGCCGAAGCCGTGGCGGCAGCTCAGGTCGAGGATCTCCCGGTCGTCGGGCGACAGGCTCCGGGTGGCGTTCCAGGCCATCACCCGCAGGTCCGCGTCGTCTCCGGCGGCGACCACCGGGGCGGGGTCCTGCGAGCCGTGCCCCTCGTCGAGATCACGCCGTACGCACTCCCCCCGAGCGAGTGCGTACAGCCACGCCTCCAGCCGACGGGCGTCGGTGAGCGCGTGAATGTGGGCCTCGGCGGCGACGAGGGTGTCGAGGAGTGCCGACTCGGCGGCGCCGGAGGTGGCGAGCATTGAACGGCAGTATCGGTAGACGCTTTCCGCGTATGAGTCGTAGAGATCGGCGAGGGCTCCGGGACTCCTCGCACACAGCGCTGCGACCAGGGCACCGTCAGTCATGTAATCGAAGGTAAGCGCCGAGTAACCGTGGATGCAGCACTTCACGGACGGCAACTTCGATTGTCTTTAAAATGTCATCGAATCAAGTAAGAATTCGACGTGAATGACAATCATAAATACCAAAGAATTGCTATATGACCCGAATTGTTCGTGCATATCGGAGCACTGGGGAAGGTCGCCCGACCGCGGGCGTCCGGCCCCGCGGTCAGGGACGGACGACCACGGGCGGACGGCCGGAACATCCGACGATCACGGACGAACGACCACGGTCGAACGATGACGGTCGAACGATGACGAGCCCTCGGCGATCACCGACGAACGGCCACGGGCCGGTCAGAGCGTTCGGCGATCACTCACGGACGGCCGGCACCCGCGAGGGGCGCCTGCCTGCCCCGGTCCTTGGCGAACGGGGGCATCTTCGGCTTGACCGTGTTCAGAGGCAGGGAACCGCCGAGTGCGAGCTGCTCGAAGGGACGGCTGCTCGATCCCCAGGTGCGCGCGCTCACCTCGGCGGAGGCGATGTCGCGGGTGTTCTGGACGCTCTTGATCTGCATGATGAACCGGCGCTTCTGCCCCGCCTGGACGTTGTCCACGAACGTGCTCCCGCCGCCGAGCAGCTTGCCCCGCTTGTCGCGCAGGAGCGCGGTGACGGCCAGGCTGCGGGCCGGTATCACGTACGGGGTGCCGACGTAGCCGGTGACGAGGTAGTCGCCGTCGGCGGTGCGGTCGGTCAGCACCTCGCGGATCGGGAAGGGCTGGAACGCCGAGACGATCCGGCCCGCCTGGTGCCAGTGCGCCGGACGGTACGTGATGCTCACGGTGGCCGGTTTGTCCTGGGCCACCGCCTGGCCGGTGAAGGGGAGCGTCCCCGCGGGGGGTACGGCGTCCAGCGGTTGTTCGAGCCGGATGACCTCCTTGCCCTGGGAGTTCTTGGCCACCACGGTGGCCACGACGTGCTCGCCGAAGTGCCACGGGTTGGTGTTGGCGAGCACTCCTGCCCAATTCACCACATACCCATCGTCACCCTTGACGATGGAGGAAGCCTGCTCCCTGACCGCGAGCGGTTGGAGCGCGGCGGCCTGCTTCGTCTCCTCGTCTTCGGTGCATCCGGCGCATCCGATGAGGAGGAGGGCGAGGGCGCCGACGATTCGGGTGCTGTGCGTCACCTAGCCGTGATAACCGGCCTGCGGCCCCCCGCCCACCTGGACACGCCGGAAACGGCCGGAGTCTTTACCTCTGCCGGACCACTCTGGCCTCGTCCCATACCGGTTCGGATGATTCGTAGACCTTTCCGTCGGCGCCGAAGACCAGGTACCGGTCGAAGTCATCGGCGAACCAGCGGTCGTGGGTGACGGCGACCACGGTCCCGTCAAAGGCGTCCAGCCCCTCCTGGAGAGCCTCGGCGCTGGCCAGGTCGAGGTTGTCGGTCGGCTCGTCCAGCAGCAGCAGAGTGGTGCCCGACAGTTCGAGCAGCAGGATCTGCAACCTCGCCTGCTGGCCGCCGGAGAGCGTCTCGAAGCGCTGCTCGGCGATGGTCCCGGCCAGCTCGTAGCGCGACAGCACCTTCATCGCCTCGTTCTTGAGCCGGGCGTGCTCGGTCATGACGATCTCGCAGGGCGTCCGGCCGATGAGCTCGGGGCGTGCGTGCGTCTGGGCGAAATGGCCGGGGACGACCCGTGCGCCGAGCCTGGCCACACCGGTGTGCCCGACCTCCTCCCCGGCGATCAGACGCAGGAAGTGCGACTTGCCCGAGCCGTTGGAACCCAGCACCGCGACCCGCTCGCCGTACCAGATCTCCAGGTCGAACGGCTTCATCAGACCGGTGAGCTCCAGCTTCTCGCAGATCACCGCCCGCTTCGCGGTCCGGCCGCCCTTGAGCCGCATGCTGATGAACTGCTCCTTGGGCGCCGCCTCCGGCGGCCCGGCCTCCTCGAACCTGCGCAGCCTGGTCTGGGCCGAGTGGTACGCCGCGGCCATGGTGTCCATGTACTTGGCCTTCTGCTTCAGCATGAGGACCAGGCGCTTGATCTTGGCGTGCTCCTCGTCCCAGCGCTTCTTCAGCTCGTCGAGACGCTCGTTGCGCTCCCTGCGCGCCTGGGCGTACGTACGAAACCCTCCGCCGTGCACCCAGATGTTGCCGGACTCGACGGTGATGATCCGGTCGGCCGCGTTGGCCAGGAGCTCCCTGTCGTGGCTGACCAGCAACACCGTCTTGGCCGTCTCGCGCAGCGCCCGCTCCAGCCAGAGCTTGCCCGGCACGTCCAGGTAGTTGTCCGGCTCGTCGAGCAGCAGCGTCTGGTCGGGCCCTCGCAGTAGCGCCTCCAGCACCAGCCGCTTCTGCTCACCGCCCGACAGCGTGTTGACCTCGCGATACTTGCAGTCGTCGTACGGCATGCCGAGGGCGGCCATCGTGCAGGTGTCCCAGAGCACCTCGATGTCGTAGCCGCCCGCGTCGGTGTAGTCGGTGATGGCCTGCGCGTAGCGCATCTGCGCCTTCTCGTCCTCGCGCTCCATCATCACGAGCTCGGCGGCCTCAAGCTGCTCGGCCGCCTGCCGAACACGCTGCGGGGCGACGCTGACCAGCAGGTCGTGGACGGACCTGCCGTCGCGGATGCTGCCGATGAACTGCCGCATGATGCCCAGGCCACCGGAGCTGGCGACACTCCCGTCGACCGGCTGCAGGTCGCCCGCGATCAGCCGCATCAGCGTCGTCTTACCCGCCCCGTTGGGCCCGACGAGCGCCGCCTTGACCCCCTCGCCGACCCGGAAGGACACATCGTCCAGCAGCGGCCGCCCATCCGGCAGAACGTACGTCAGATGCCCGACCTCAACATGTGCCACTGCGCTTCCCTCTTTCCAAGTCCCCGCGCAGGCTACATGCCGGTTTCAGGTCCGGCATCCCGATTCCAGCCGGTACGGCCTGACGATCCGGTCGTCATGCCCACGGCGAGCAGATCGCCCCAGTTCTCGTGAGCCGGTGAACTCTTCCCGAGACACATCGCCGCCGAGCCGTACGGGATCCCGCGTGGGCCCCCGCCGCGTTCGCGGACGAGCATCCCGTCTCCCTCCGTCGAGAGCCCCTCCGGGTGGCCGCTTCCACGTCGACCGGTCGTATGCCTCCAGCATCCCGGGGAACACCGCCATCTGGCCCGCCAACCGCAGCAACGCCGCCTGCGGAATCTCCAGGGGGCATTGGGGATGTAGCCGAGTAGATCAACAACCTTCCTGAAAAACCCTCGGCAACCCCAGCTCAGAGCCATATCCGTTGGGTTTTCGCTGTTTGCCACGGGACCCCCTATCGGTCCGTCGACTCCGCCATATGGCGCAAAATGCACAAACCATCCTTTTGTGGACACGCATCATTGAATCCACTTAAGGTTCCCTATCGGGATTTTTGTCAGAAAAAGATGTCAAGCGGAACCATTATCGGTATTACACTTTTAGTTACGGCCAATCCGATACCAGAGCAAGACTGTACGTTTATTCATAAGTCTGAAAATGTTTGCAATGAGGTATTTGTTTCGTCAGCGGTGCTGATTACTCTCCCGATCATGGGTTCTCAACGGGAGGAGCACCTTTGTCATTGAAACTGCGTCGCATCATGTCGGCGATCGCCGCGGGGGGACTCGTCGTTCTGACGATGGCGAGTCCGGCGGCCGCATTCGCGCCGCCGTACATCAACGAACCCACCGGTCCGTACACACTGCCGGTGGACGCCAACGTGCCCAAGCGTGGCTGCACCACGACGCTGTCCGACCCCAAGGACGCGAGCGGGAGCACCCCGGCCATCCAGGTGATCTACGCCTGGCACGACGGCGGAGGGAACAACTACGAGGCCCAGGTCGAGCAGATCGCCAAGCTGGTCGACCGGATGGACCTGGAGCTGGACGAGTCCACCGACTACGACCAGCACCTGAAGCTGAGCTGCCGCACCGGCTACGACACCAGCACCTACTCCGGTTACGCCCGCGCGCTGGTGATACCGGAGAAGATCGAGGCCGGCGTGATCGGCGGCGAGACCACGGTGGACAAGATCACCGATGATCTCGGCACGGCGGGATACGACAACGCCAACCGCAAGTACGTGGTGTTCGAGGACTTCAACGGGACCGCGACCGCCTGGTGCACGACGACGTGCGCGGCGACCGCCGACGAATGGTCCAGCGCCACCCTGCTGCACGAACTGATCCACCTCGGCGCGGACAGTTTCTACGTGGACCATCCCAAGGTCACCGAGACCGTCAACTACCTCAGCTATCCCGACGTCATGTCCAGCCAGACCTCCGACTGGCAGCTGGACCATGACTTCAACAACTACTACGACCCGAGCGAGACCACGGCGACCTTCTACACCGGCAATGAGGCCGGTGACACCCGCAAGGTGAACGTCGCGGCCTGGCCCTACTTCACCACCCCCACCTGCTGCGACATCGGCTACAGCAACGACCTGCTGACCGCGCAGGAACGCACCGTCGAGGCCGACGCGCCGTACGCCGCCCCGACCGGGTTCAGCGTCTCGGGCGGCGGCTGGATCCAGGTGACCCCGCCCGGCCCGACGTCACAGATCTCGGCCAAGCACTACGACGGCCGCCGGTCGCTCACCATGAACGTGCAGTCGCACGCCGACGGCGTCGTATCGGTCACCCGCAAACCCGCGGTGACCGCCGGCCAGACCTACAAGTTCTTCGCCAAGATGACCACCGCCACCTCCGGCAACGTGAAACTGCGCCTGTCGTGGTACAACTCGTCCAATACCCTGATCTCCACCAGTGACGGTCCGACCACCGCGCTGACCAGCACCTGGACGGAATACCGGCACAGGGCGACCGCCCCGACCGGAGCTACCAGCGTCCAGATCTCGGTGGTCAGCCCCGCCGGCCAGACCTTCGTCTACCAGCTCGACGCCCTCCAGCTCAACCACTGCAACAACGGCAAGACCACCGACGGCTGCCGACTGGACAGCTGGCAGTGACCTCCAGGTGACGAACTGATCCAGCGCCTCCCGGCGGTGACCCGGTGCACCGGAGCCCGCCGGGAGGCGCTACGTCGTCCCTTGCCGTGACCGACGAGGTTTCTCCGTCACCCGGTTCTCAGTCGCCCCCTCCAGGTGGGTCGGCGCGGTTTGCGATCATGAGTCGGGACGGACCGTCGCTACCAGGCCGCCAACATCTCCTGCGAGGCCCCGAGGGAGTCCAAGGGCTCCTGACGAACGAGGACAGTCACCTGTCCGTTCTCGTCCAGCCTGCTCAGCGGGTAGAAGTTTCCCGTGAAGAGCAGGTGGCGCCCGGTGGCGTCGTACTGGAACAGTTTCCACCGCGGAATGCTCCTGCCGGCGTGTTCCGCGCCGAACAGCGTGCCGATCTTCCGGCCGTCCACGACGGAGTACTCCTCGATCGTGTAACGGTGCGGTCCCCGGCCGTCGGACGGGTACCTGCGGCCGACCAGCATCCTGTGACCGTCTGGGCTGATCGTCGCGGCATCCGGGGCATCCACCCCCTGAACCACCGTCCGGCCGGCTTTGAGCGTGTCACCGGCGGCGGTCGTGTCAAGGACCCGGGCCTGCGACATGGTCACGAAGCCCAGCGTGCGGCGGTCGGCCGCCCACGACAGGCTCCAAAGGTCTCCGGTGGCGTTCGTCGTCCAGGTACGCGTCTTCCCGGTGGGCAGGTCGACGACCGTGAGCCGGGCACCGGGGCAGAAGCGCAGCGTCTTGTCCTTGCCACACACCTCGCCGTCGACGCTGTAGGCCAGTCGGGTGCCGTCGTCCGTGACGGCGAGGGATGACGCGGCCGTACCTGTCACAGGGGAGATCACGTCGCGCGCCAACTCCGCGACCCTCCCGCGCTCGTCGATCCGTATCCGGTAGAACCACGTGGTGCTCACCGCCGTCTGACGGGACAGCACGCTCTGGGCGACGTAGAACGTTCTGCCTTCTCCGGTTCCGGCGAGCAGATATCCGCCGCGCACACCCCGGGTGCTCCCTTCCGGGGATCGTGGCATCACAACCCGGTCGGTGACCTTACCGCTGTGGGCGTCGCGGACCATCAACCCGTCGTTCCTCGCGACCAGGAGGAAGCCGGGGCCGGGCGGACCTTCCGTCACGGGTTGTACCGCACCCGAACCGCGCAACCCGGTCCCGACGGCGACGCTCACCACCACGACCGCCAGGGCGGCCAGCAGCGGAGCCATACGAAGAGAACCAGGAAGGCGACGAGTGGCCCTCGGTCGTACCGCCTGGTCGGCGGGGCGCAGGGTCTCGGCGCTCACCAGCTCGGCACCGGCGGCAAAGGCGTCGCGGAGCCGGTCTTCGGTCTGCGGGGTCATCGGTCCTCCTCCAGTTTCGTGGCGAGCGTCCTGAGGGCTCGGGACGTGGACGACTTCACCGTTCCGCGGCTGACCCCCATCACATCGGCGATCTCCCCCTCCGACAGGTCGAGGTAGTAGCGCAGCACCACCGCCTCACGCTGACGGCGCGGCAGTGCTCGAACGGCGAGGAACACCTCTCGCCGGGTCTCCCCCAGCAACACCTCGGTCTCCGCGGACCAGAACGGCACTTTCCGATCACCGCCAAAACGCCGAGTGATCATCCGGCGCCGGTGGACCATGCGGCAACCGTTGAGTACCGCCGTCCGCAGATAGGGGAGCATCTGGTCGTGATCGGTCAACCGGCTCCACCGGCGGTGGATCGCCGCGAAGGCGTCCTGCACGACATCCTCGGCCGTCTCCCGGTCCCCCACCAGCAGAAAGGCGAAGCGGACGAGGCCGAGACGGTGGGTCATGAACAAATCGGTGACGACGGTGTCGGCCGGAGCGGCCGCCGCGTGAGGCTCCGGCGGCGGTTTCTCCACCACACTCCTGATCTCAGACTGCATGCCTGCTCCATGCGTATCCCACCGATCAGGTTGCCTCGGGACGGCGGATTGGTCCCCTTCCCAGCGAAGCCCCTTCCCGCGCCGTCGCGCGGTCAGCGGGGTCAGCAGGGTCAGCAGGGTCAGCGCGGTCAGCCTTCCCTGTGGCGTCGGCCCAGCTCCGCGACGAAGGCCGTGAGCAGGCGGGCGAACTCCTTCCTTTCCCGCTCGGACCAGTCACGCATCGCCGCGTCGAAGATCTCGCGGCGGAAGCGATGGACCCGCTCGGCGTGCCCGACGCCCAGTTCGGTGAGTTCCAACGTGCTGCGGCGGCCGTCGGCCGGGTCGGCCACCCGGCGAACCAGCCCCGCCTCGACGGCCCTGGCCACCAGGCGGCTGGCACGGGGCTGGTCGACGCCCATCCGGCCCGCGACGGAGGTCACCGTCGCGGCCTCCGTTTCCTCCTCCACGGCGTCGATCACCCCGAAGAGCGCGGGGTCGAGCTCGACGTCACCCGCGAGGCGCTGGAGGGCTCGGCGGGTCTGGCTGCGCCGGATCGCCACCATCGCCCGTTCGACGGCGGCCACCTGAGGGTCTTCCATCTCTCGATAATACATGCATTAATACATGTTATTGTCAAAGAACATGTATTTACCGAAGATCGAGAAGCAGGGAGAGGCGGCACCGTGAACACCTCCCGGATCACCGGCCAGAGGCGTCCCATCGGCTACTGGATCAAGCACCTCCACGGCCTCGTCGAGAGTTCTCTCGACGACCTCCTCGCCGACCAAGGGCTGACCCGCCGCCACTGGCAGGTGCTGAACGTCGTCGCCGTCGACTCCCCCACCCTCGCCGGCCTCGACACCGCCCTCGCTCCCTTCCTCGACGACCGGTTCCCCTCCCTGCGCCCGTTCGTGGACGGTCTGCGCGAGCGGGGCTGGCTGGAAGGAGCGGAGCGGCTCTCCCTCACCACCGCCGGGATCCGGGCGCACGAAGAGTTGCGACGGCGGGTGGACACCGACCGCGCCCGCCTCACCGAGGGAATCAGCGCCGAGGAGTATCTGGCCACGATCGACGTCCTGACGCGGATGTCGGCCAACCTGACCGGGCCCGGCGAGACCCGCGAGACCCGCGACCGACCTTCAGGCCCCGCCGGACCGGGCCCCATCGGACCGAGGCTCCGGCGAACCGAGACCCACCGGGCCGGCCCCTCCCGCCCGAGCCCTTCGAACCCAGGAGTCCCAGGCTCGAGCCCCAAGACCCAAGAACCTCAGGAGGAGCGCCCCGCGTAGTAGCGCCGCGACTTGTCGCGGCTGCCGCACGTCGCCATGCTGCACCACCGGCGGCGACGATTCTTGCTGACGTCCAGGAACAACCAGCAGCACGAAGGACACTCGCCAAGCCGGTCCAACGGCCCATGGGTGAGCAGCTCGACCGCCGAGGCCGCGACCTCCCAGAGCAGGATTCGCGCCGTACGCGGTGCCCCCCAGGAGAACCGGAACTTCTCGTCGGCCTCCTCCAGCCGGCCACGGGCGATGCCGTCACCGTGCAGCGCGACGACGGTGTCCAGATCCGGTCGCGGCGCCCGCTCCCCCCGCGTGAGGGGCCGGAACACCCGGAACACCGCCTCACGCAGCTCGCGGGCGTCCGGCAGGGCCGCCGCGAGCCCGTCCGGCTCCTCGATCGGACGCCCCGCCGCCGCGGCCCAGGTCACTGCCTCATCCGGCGTGCCCAACCAGTCTCGCCCGGCCACCGGACGGGCGTTGACCGTGTTCGCGAAGTCCAGGCACAGCGCGTTTCCAACCAGCTCGACGGCAGTCATGGCATGAGTATCTCACCGATCAAAGTCTGTTGACAGGTTAGGTGCCATCGGCCACGCTATGACCGATCAAACATATTTGAAAGGTGAGAAACGGATGCGCCTCCTCCCCGTTTCGCTGGGCCGGCCGTTCAACGCGCTGTGGTTCGGCACCGGTGCCGCGAACCTCGGCGACGGCATGGCGCTGTTCGTCCTGCCGCTGCTCGCCATCGCCGCCGACGCCTCCCCCGGCGGGGTGGCGGCCGTGACGGCGGCGCTCACCCTGGCATGGCCGATCTTCGGCCTGCACGCCGGCTGGATCGTCGACCGGGTCGACCGCCGGATGCTGCTGAGCGGCGTGAACCTGTTCCGCGCGCTGGCGCTGTCCGGCCTCACCCTCGGCCACCTCACCGGCACCCTGTCGCTGCCCCTGCTCCTCGCCGTGGCGGTGCTGCTCGGCGTGGCCGAGACCCTGGTCGACACCGCGCTGACCTCGACCATCCCCGTGGTCGTCGAACCCACCGGGCGCGGCAGGGCCAACGCGCGCATCGAGGCGACCGTCAACATCGCCAACCAGCTCGCGGGCCCACCGCTCGCCGGGCTGCTCGCGGGCCTCACCCTCGCCCTGGCCACCGGCGCGAGCGCGCTCCTGTACGCCCTCGCCGTCGCCGGGATCGCCATGATGGTCCTGCGCCGGACACCCGCCGAGGCCGGCACCACCGGGAACGGCGACGTGGCCGCGGGCTTCCGATACCTGTGGCGGCAGCCGGTGGTGCGAACGCTCACCCTCTTCACCGCCGTGATGAACATCCCCTGGGCGGTCGCGACGGCCCTGCTCGTCGTGTACGCGGTGAGCCCCGGCCCGCTCGGCCTCACCACGGTCCAGTACGGCCTGGTGCTGACGGCGATGGCCGTGGGCGGGCTGCTCGCGGCGGCGGTGGTGGAGCCGTTGCGGCGCCGGTTCGGGGTGGCCAGGCTGCTCATCGTCGACGCCGCGGGGACCGTGCTGCTGGTGGCGCCCGTGGCGCTGGGCGGGCCGACCTGGACTGTGGCCGCGGGGGCGGTGATCGCCGGCGCCGGGTCGAGCATCTGGCGCATCCTGGTGGCCACGATCCGGCAGAACCTGTCGCCGCCGGAGTTGCTGGGACGTATCTACGCCGCGTCCCGGATGCTCAGCTGGGGCGTGATTCCCGCCGGCGCGGCACTGGCCGGAGTCGCGGCGGAGCTGTGGGGGGTACGGGCGGTGTTCGGCATCGCCACGGGACTCGCCATCGCCGTGCTGTGCGTCTTCGTGCCGTACGCGCTCCGTACGGACCTGTCCGCGTCCGCCGAGTCCATGAACGTCGAGTCCGCGACCGGCGGGTCCGCCGTCGTCGAGTCCACGTCCGTCGAGGCGGCGGTGGACCGCCGACCCGCTGTGTGAGCACGGCGGACGGCACTTCGCCCCCATGTGCCCGAGGTCCCGATCGGCACACGCCCCCACGGATCCGAGGTCCGGATCGGCACACGCCCCCCGGGTCCGGGGTCCCGGTCGGCGGGCCGCGACCCGCAACAGGCGGGGGTGAGAAAATGCGTGGGAAGTGTCGGCGCCCGGTGATAGAAAGCAAGTTCGACTTTCATCCTCGACTTGCTCGGGAGCGAGCCCGTGACCACCAGCAGTTCGGAGTTCTCCGTCTCCGACCGCCCGCATGACAGGCGGGGGCCGGTGCGCTGGCTCTGGTCCCATGTTCGCCGCCACCCGCTCCAGCTGGTCGGATTCCTCGGCGCATCACTGATCATGGTCGTGCTCAACGCCATGGTCCCCGGGTTCACCGGTGACGCCTTCGACGCCGTCCTGAGCGAGGACGGCGGCGGGGCACGGGCGCTGGGCATGATCTCGCTGGCGCTGCTGGCGATCGTGCTCGCCCGCGGCCTCTTCGACGTCGTCGCGCGTCTGGCCAGCGAGGTCCTCGCCAAGCGACTGGAGCGGGACGCCAGGGACGAGCTCTACGTCAGCCTGCTCGGCAAGAGCCAGACCTTCCACAACAGGCAGCGGGTCGGCGACCTGATGGCACGGGCGGCCAACGACATCCGGCAGCTCTCCACCATGATCAGTCCTGGCGTCGACCTCATCGTCGACTCCGGTCTGACCGGCCTCGTGCCCCTGGTCTTCATCGCCGCGATCGACCCTCGACTGCTGCTGGTGCCCGGCGTCTTCGCGGTCGCCTTCGTCTTCGCGCTCCGGCACTACATGAGACGGCTCAACCCCGTGGCGACCCGTATGCGAGAACAGTTCGGCGATCTCAACGCCGGGCTGAACGAGGCGGTCAGAGGCATCGAGGTCATCAAGGTGACCGCGCAGGAGGGCCAGGAGCGGCGGCGGTTCCAGACACGCGCGCGGCGTTACCGCGACTCCTTCGTCCACAACGGCCTGGTCCAAGCCCGCTACCTGCCGACCCTGCTCTTCGCCTTCGCGATGGCCGGCTCGCTCTGGCACGGCCTCCACCTGCACACGGCGGGTGCCATCACGATCGGCGACCTGGTCGCCTTCATGGGCCTGATGGGCATGCTGGGCTTCCCGACCAACATGTCGATCTTCACCTTCTCGCTGGTCCAGATCGGCATCGTGTCCTCCCGCCGGATCCTGAGCATCATGAACACCGAGACCGAGCTCCGGCAGCCCGACGACGGCCACACCGCGCCGATCAACGGGGCGATCGTCTTCGAGAACGTGACGTTCGGCTACGGGGACGACGATCCCGTGCTGCGCGACGTGACGTTCACCGTGAAGCCGGGCGAGACCGTGGCGATCGTCGGCGAGACCGGCTCCGGCAAGAGCACCCTGACCAAGCTGGTCCCCCGGATCTACGACGTCACCGCGGGCCGGATCCTGGTCGACGGCGTGGACGTACGTGAGTGGGACCTCGACTCGCTGCGCTCCCAGATCTCCACCATCGAGCAGGACATCGTGCTCTTCTCCCGGTCGGTCGCCGAGAACATCGCCTTCGGGCTGGGCCAGCGAGTGGAGCGAGACGCCGTCGTCCGGGCGGCGGAGGAGGCCCAGGCCGCCGAGTTCATCGGCGAGCTCGACGACGGCTACGACACGGTCATCGGTGAGCGCGGCATCACCCTCTCCGGCGGCCAGCGCCAGCGCCTCGCCATCGCGCGGGCGCTGCTGACGGATCCGGCGATCCTCGTGCTCGACGACTCGACAAGTGCGATCGACTCCGCCACGGAAGACAGGATCCAGCGGGCCATCGGCCGCCTTCTCGACGGGCGCACCACCCTGCTGATCACCCACAGGCTCTCCCAGATCCGGTGGGCGGACAAGGTCCTGCTGCTCCGCCGAGGCGAGCTGGTCGACTACGGAACGCACGACGAGCTGCTCTCCAGGAGCCGCCTCTACCGGCGGATCTTCGCCCACTACGACGAGGCCGACGTGACCGGCGACACCATCGATCCGGCCGTGGTCCTCGCGGGCGAGCAGGGAGGGCAGGGCTGATGGGCTTCCTCATGGACGGCCTCGACGCCGAGGACTACGACCGCACCTACAGCGATCGTGAGCTCCTTCGCCGGATCCTGTCCTATTTCCGGCCGAAGCTGGGGTCGATGATCCTGGTCGCCGTCATGATCGTGCTGTTCTCACTGAGCCAGGCGGCGATTCCGTTGCTGGTCAGCTGGGGCGTGGACGGAATCGAGGGCGGCACGATCGCCGACGTGGGGTGGCAACTCACCGCGGGCCTGCTGATCGCCGGGATGCTCGGCTGGCTGTTCAACTTCGTCCGCCAGTGGCACAGCGCGAAGGTCACCGGCGACGTCGTCCTGCGTCTGCGCGAGGACGCGTTCGACGCCGTACTCAAGCGTGACCTGTCGTTCTACGACGAGACCCCGTCGGGCAAGATCGTCAGCCGGGTCACCTCCGACACCGACGACTTCGCCACCGTCTCCACCCTGACGATGGACCTGATCAGCCAGGTGCTGATGGTCGGCTTCGTCACGGCCATACTCTTCCTGCGCAGCGTCGAGCTCGCCCTGCTGACCCTTCTCGTGGCACCGATCGTGATGGGCATCGCCCTGCTGTTCCGGCGGGTCGCCCGCAGCAGCACCCGCCAGGCGCAACGCTCGCTGAGCCGGGTGAACGCCACCCTGCAGGAGACCATGGGCGGGATCACCGTCGCCAAGAACTTCCGCCAGGAGCAGCGGGTCTACGACGAGTTCCGCCCCATCAACCGGCAGAGCTACCAGGTCACACTCAAACAGGGTTTCGTCTTCTCCGGCATCTTCCCCGTTCTCTTCGTCGTCGCCGGGCTCGCCACGGTCGCGCTCGTCCAGCTGGGCGGCACCGCCGTCCTCGGCGGCACCCTGTCCGGCGGCGACTGGTTCCTCTTCCTCCAGGGCGTCGCGCTCTTCTGGTTCCCGCTCACCTCCATCGCCGCGTTCTGGTCGCAGTTCCAGCAGGGCCTGTCCGCCTCGGAGCGGGTCTTCGCCCTGATCGACGCGCCACCCCGGGTGGTGCAGATCGACCCCCAGCCGGTCGGCAGGCTCGCGGGCCGCATCGAGTTCCGAGACGTCAGGTTCGGCTACGAAGCGGAGAACACCGTCCTTCGGGACTTCAACCTCACGATCGAGGCGGGCGAGAGCGTCGCGCTGGTCGGCCACACCGGGGCGGGCAAGTCGACACTCAGCAAGCTCATCACCCGGTTCTACGAGTTCCAGGACGGCCTGCTGACGATCGACGATCGCGACGTCCGCACACTCGACCTGGCCGGATACCGGCGGCAGATCGGCGCGGTGCCGCAGGTTCCGTTCCTGTTCAGCGGCACCGTCGCCGACAACATCCGCTATCCGAGACCGGAGGCGAGCGACGAGGAGGTGCTCGCCGCCGCCGCGGCGGTCGGCGGGGGCGACTGGATCGACGCTCTGCCGGACGGCCTGCGTACCGACGTCGGCGAGCACGGCCGCGCTTTGTCCATGGGCCAGCGCCAGCTCGTCGCGCTGGCCCGCCTGCTCATCCAGGATCCGGCGATCGTGGTCCTGGACGAGGCCACCGCCAGCGTCGACCCGCTGACCGAGGCCCAGATCCAGGAGGGCCTGGACCGGGTGCTGGCCGAGCGCACCTCCATCGTCATCGCCCACCGGCTCTCCACGATCGAGCACGTCGACCGCATCATCGTGCTGGATCACGGCCGGATCGTCGAGGAGGGCGACCACACCACGCTGCTGGCTCGTGGTGGCCACTACTGCCAGGTCTACAACACCTACTTCAGGCACCAGTCCCCCGACTACCGGCCCGGTTCCGGCTTCGTCTCCGTCACCGGCACCGCATGATCGACGCCGCTCGAATCGGGACCCCGAGCCGGCCCGGCGGCGAGAGCAGCCGATCCGACCTACGTCGCGATCCGCGTGTACCGCTCGGTGGGCTTCCCCGACTCCGAGACCCAGGTCCAGTTGGAGCCGTCGGCGACTGCTCCGGCGTCACTGTGACCTTCGCGAGCCCGAGGGACCGGTGTGCGCCCGCCGGACATATTCACTATATTTAGCAAATGGTGAATCTAGCATCGGTGCTCTCGCTGCACGGTTGCGCTCTCCGCCATGCCGACAGCGGTGGCGACGGTGTGCCGCTGGTGTTCTCACACGGCGCCGGGGCCGACCACGTGATGTTCGACGCCCAGAGCGAATACCTGCGCGCCCGGGGATACCGGGTCGTCACCTGGGACATGCGCGGCCACGGCCGCTCTCGCCCGGCCGGGGCTCCGTTCACCGCCGAGCGGGCTATCGCGGACCTGTGCGCGCTCGTCGAGCATCTCGCGCTCGACCGTCCCGTGCTCGTGGGACAGTCCCTCGGCGGCAATCTCGGCCAGGCCGTCGTCCGGCGGCGTCCGGACCTCGCCCGAGCGCTGATCGTCATCGGTTCGACGTGGAACACCGCGCCGCTGTCATGGAATGAGCGTCTGCTGCTGAAGGCGGCCGCGCCGAGTCTGTCGATGATCTCCACCAAACGCCTTCCCGGCATGATGGCCAACGCCTCGGCGGTGACGGAGAAGGCGCGGGCGGACGCGCGACGGGCGTTCTCCCAGCTGTCGAAGGAGGAGTTCGTCCAGGTGTGGCGGGCGACCGTCGAACTCCTCGACCCGGATCCCGGCTATCGCACGCCTGTGCCTCTGTGCCTGATTCGCGGCGAACGAGACCGTACCGGCAACATCGCCTCGGCGATGCCCAGGTGGGCCAGGACCGAGGGCGTCGAGGAGGTCGTCATCCCCGGCGCGGGCCATATCGCCAACCAGGACGACCCTCGTGCGGTGAACGTGGCGATCGAGGCGTTCTTGCGTAGGATCTCGGCATGAGGCGGGCACAGCGGTGAGCGCGACCAGGCGTCGCGCGTTCATCACCTCGGTGGGTGACCTGCTGGCCTCGTGGAACCTCCCGCACGCGACCGGCCGCGTCTACGGACTGCTGCTGGTGACCGAGGAGGCGACCTCCCTCGACGCGATCGCCGCCGAGCTCGAACTGAGCAAGGGCGCGGTGAGCACCGCGGTGCGGCAGCTGGACTCCTGGGGACTCGCCAAGGTGATCCCGCAGCCCGGCAGCCGCAGGCTCCTGGTCGAGGCCACGGGAGGGATCGAGTCGCTGCTGGAGGCGAGCCATTCACGGGCCAGGACCCTGATCGCCGCACTGCGCGACGGCGAGGCCCTGGTGAGTCCCGGTCCCGCGCAGGATCGGCTCAGAGATGTGATCGGGCTGTTCTCCGGCTATGTCGATGTCGGGAGCCAGATGCTCGACAGATACCGCCGGTAGCACCGCGAGATCGGACGCCCGGCTCGCCGACGGGTGCCCGCCCTCACCGGAGGCGGAGGCCGGGACTCGAACACCAAACCCATAAATATCCCCCGATCTTGCATTAAAACGCCTAAATACTCATTATCGGTTCAGACGATGAAAAGTGACCTTTCCCGATCGGCAGGGACCGCCTCGGCCCGGTCCATCTGCGTGTCGGCGACCACCAGGCACCGAGTCCGCCGCGGGAGCGCGCCCGGCGGCTCTCATCAGTGAGAACGTAGGTGATCGCCTCCGCCCGGCGGCTCGCCATCCGTGGACGTCGACCCGCGAGAAAGCCGACCAGGCGGGGCCGAGATTGAAAACGTCTGAACACCTGGTTATCGGCTCGCACAGTGGAAAGCGTCCTTTCCGAATGATGCCCTGATCGGAGCATGCCCCGGGAGTGCCCGTCGCCGGACCAAGATTCAACTTCCGATAGAAGTATATTTGTCACCATTTTATTGGTGCTCGCGACCTTTCGCAGCCCGCATAACGAGCGATGATGTTGCGATGAGTGGCAACGAAAGATGAAAAACGGCGATGAAAATAAAGGTCAGGTGCGGCGGCGACCGCTCCTGACCACCCGCTCGCAGATCCCTCCCGGACCGCTGCGTGACCTCAAGGATCTGCTGCACGAGCTGTACTTGGAAGCCGGTTCCCCCACTCTCGACGACATCGCCGAGGGAATCTCCGACGACCTTCCGGGCCCGGATGCTCCCCGACGCGACACCGTCCGCCGGATACTGGCCTCGGCGGAGACGCCTCCCCGCCAGGGCGACCTGACGGCCGTACTCACCGTGCTGGCCCGCCTGGCCCGGCGGGCCCCGGCCGACGCAGCCGACCGGGGCCGCGAGCTGTGGAGGAGAGCCCGCCTGGTCTCGTCGGCCGGATTGCCGATCCGCTCGCTGGCCGACCCGTTCTCGCTGGGGGTGCACCGGGCGATCGACGCGGGCGCGGAGGCCGCGGGAATGGCCGACCTGCCCGTCTACGTGACCCGCCCCCACGACGACCACCTGGCCGCCGTCGTGCGGCGGGCGGCGGCCGGGCACAGCGCGGTCGCGATGCTGGTCGGCGACTCGTCGACCGGCAAGACCCGGGCCTGCTGGGAGGCCGTGCGGCTCCTGCCCGGCAGGTGGCGACTGTGGGACCCGGCCGCTCCCGGCCCTCCCGAGGCGGTCGCCGTGGCCCTGGGCTCCCTCGCGCCGCGGACCGTCGTGTGGCTCGACGAGTCGCAGTCCTACCTGCTCACCCCGGCGAGCGGCCTTGGCGAGCGCGTCGCCGCCGGGCTGCGTGCCCTGGTGGGCGACCCGGAGCGCGGCCCGGTGCTGGTCCTGGGCACCCTCTGGCCCGAGTACTGGACCGCCCTCACCGAGACTCCCGCCGCGGGCGGCGCCGACCCCCGTACCCAGGCGCGGGCGCTGGTGACCGGCGCCGCCATCCACGTCCCCGACCGTTTCACCGGCTCCCACCTGGGGGCGGCGCGCGGCGACCCGCGTCTGGAGCGCGCGTACGCCGGGACCCGCGACGGCAGGATCGCCCAGTACCTGACCGGCGTGCCCGACACGGTGGAGCGTTACCGCAACGCGCCCGCCCCGGCCAGGGCCGTGATCGAGGCCGCCATGGACGCCAGGCGCGCGGGACACGGCCCCGCCCTTTCCCACTCCCTCCTGAAGACCGCCGCGTTCGACTGTCTGACCGGTTACGAGTACGGCGCCCTGCCCCGGGACTGGTTCGAACGGGCCCTCGCCTACGCCTGTGGTGTCCACGGCCCCCTCACGCGCGTCCACCCCCACCACGACGAGCCGTCCGCCTCCCCCCGCTACCGGCTCGCGAACCACCTGGAACAACTCGGTCGCGCCGAGCGCCGTACGCGTCCCGTCCCCGCCGCCCTGTGGGACGCGCTGATCTCCCACGCCGCCCCCGAGGACCTGCCGCGCCTCGCCGCCCAGGCACGGGCCCGCGGTCTCTACCACCACGCACTCCTGCTGTACGGGGCCGCGGCCACGGCCGGTGACCCCGACGCCCCGCGACAGGCGATCGCCCTGCTCGGGGAGACGGGACGTACCGAGGAGGCGCTCACCTGGCTGCGGGTCCACAGCGGCCAGGACGACGCCCGGACCCTCGCCTCGATCGCCGCCGTCCTCGACGGGGCCGGACACCGCGAGAGGGCAATCGCCGCCTACCTGCGCGCCGCCGAGACGGGCGACCCCGACGCCGCGAAGGAGGCGATCACCCTGCTCGTGGACGAGGGGAGGATCAGGGAGGCGATCACCTGGCTTAGTGCCCGCGACTGGTTCGACGACGCCGGCCTTCCTCTCTGGACCGCGGCACTCCTCGACAGGATGGGACACCACGAGAAGGCCCTCACCGTCTACCTGCGCGCCGCGAAGGCGGGGATCGTCGACGCCCCGGAGTGGCTGGCGTCCCTGCTGTACAGGACGGGCCGCACGCAGGAGGCGATCGTCGCCTGCCGTCGCGCCATGAGAACCGGCGACGGCCACGCCCTCAAGCAGGCCGTCGCCCTGCTGCGGGAGATGGGACGTACCGGGGAGGCGCTCACCTGGCTGCGGATCCGCGCCGAGAACGGCGACACCGACGCCCTCTGGGAGGCGGTCGAGCTGCTGCGGGAGTCGGAGCGGACCAAGGAGGCGATCACCTGGCTGCGAACCCGCGCCGAGAACGGTGACCACCGCGCGATCTCGAAGATGGTCGAACTGCTCCAGGAGACGGGCCGGACCGAAGAGACGATCACCTGGCTGAACGCCCGCGCGGAAACCGGTGACCGCCCCGCCCTCGATCTGCTGCCGCGCCTTCTGGAGAGGGCGGGCAGGACCGAGGAAGCGATCGCCGCATATCAGCGCGCCGCCGAGGCGGGAAACGACGGTTCACGCTGGCCGATGGCCGTCCTGCTGCATCGGGAGGGCCGGCTGGAGGAGGCTCTGACCGCGTACCGGCGCGCCACCGAGACCGGGCACCTCGGTGCCGGCTGGGGGATGGTCGAACTACTCCAGGAGACCGGCTGTATCGAGGAGGCGCTGGCCGCGTACCGGGACGCCACCGAGGCGGGAAACGCCGACGCCCTGTGGAAGGCGGTCGAACTACTCCAGGAGACGGACCGGACCGAAGAGGCGATCACCTGGCTGCGCGGCCGCGCAGAGAACGGCGACGCCGACGCCCTGTGGAAGGCGGTCGAACTACTCCAGGAGACGGACCGGGCCGAGGAGGCGATCACCTGGCTGAGCGGCCGCGCCGAGAACGGCGACACCGAAGCCCTCGGGCGGTTCACCACCCTGCTGCACCAGCTGGACCGTGCGGAGGAGGCGATCACCTGGCTGCGCAGCCGCGCCGAGAACGGCGACGCCCGCGCTCTGGGCCACGCGGTCGACCTGATGTACGAGACAGGAGGGGCGACGGAGGCGATCACCTGGCTGAGCGCCCGTGTCGAGGCGGGCGACACCGGCGCCCTGACCTGGCTCGCCGTCCTGCTGCGCGAGACGGGTCACCCGGAGAGGGCGGTCCTCGCCCACCTGCGCGCCGCCGAGCTGGGCCTGCCCGGCGCCCTGCGCGAGGCGATCGGCCTGCTGGTACGACTCGGCCACGTCGGCGAGGCCGAACGGATCCGGCGCTACGGGATCACCCCCGGCAGGACGTGACTCCCTGCGGGAGAACACCACCATTGAGCGCTGACTGAGAAACGTGCTCTGGATACCACTTCTCAGCCGGCCTCAGTGATAAGCCCGGCGGGACCGCCGTGGCGGCGTTGACGGCTCAGCCGTGACGCGGCGGTTCCGAGGTCAGGAAGTCGCGGATCCGATTTTCTCCCTCTCCGATTGTGCCGTTATCGGGCGGCGGCCTCGGCGCCGGCCTTCTGCGCACGGCGTCATCCCTGCTTGCGTCATGGGCATACTATGCTGCCCATGACGCAAGAAACTGGAGACCTGGACAGCCTCGTACGCAAACGCATCCGTGCCCTGCGCGTCGCACAGGGCTGGTCCCTGGAAGAGCTGGCCGGCCGCGCCAACCTCAGCCAGTCCTCACTGAGCCGCATCGAGAACGGACAGCGCCGCCTCGCCCTGGACCAGCTCGTCACCCTCGCCCGCGCTCTGGACACCACCCTCGACCAGCTCGTCGAGAACGCCGCCGACGACGTCGTGATCAGCCCGATCGTCGACGGCGCTCACGGCCGGATGCGCTGGCCCGTGAAGAGCGACCCCGGCATGAGCGTGATACGCCAGCGCATGACCGAGCCGCCGCCCGACAACCCCTCGCGCATGCGCGCCCACCCAGGCCGGGAATGGCTGGTCGTCCTCTCCGGCACCGCGATCCTCATGCTGGGCCACCGGCGCTTCCGCCTCGAGACCAACCAGGCCGCCGAGTTCCCGACCATGTTGCCGCACGCCATCGGCGCCGAAGGCGGACCGTGTGAACTTCTGGGCATCTTCGACCGCGACGCCCGCCGAGGACACCAGCGCGACAACGACGGCGACACCCCCGAACTCCGCCGATGACGGCGACGCGCACCCTCCGCGTACGGGTGCGCCTTGCGCGTGAGGCACCGTCTCACACCGGTCTCTTGCGCATTCTGGGAGTCATCATGCTTTCTAAGCAAACCCGCCTTACGGTGACGACATGACCCAAGCACACTCGCATGCCTCCCACCACGGCGCGCAGCACGACCACGGCGCGCAGCACGACCACCACCGGCAGGACGACCACCACCGGGAGGACGACGCCGACCAGGCGGAGATCCTCGACCTGGACGCGGAAGTCCTCGCCGAGCACATCGCGTCCATCACCGCGTGGCTGCCGCTGAAGACCAGCCCGCGCCACATCGCCGACCTGGGCTGCGGCACGGGAACGGGCACCTTCGCCCTCCTCGACCGTTTCCCCGAAGCTCACGTCATCGCCGTCGACGCCTCACCCGAACACCTGCATCGCCTGCGCAGGAAGGCGTGCGCCCGGGACGTGGACGACCGCGTACGCACCGTGCAGGCCGACCTCGACGCCGCCGACTGGCCCGACCTCGGTACGCCGGACCTGGTCTGGGCCTCGGCCTCGATGCATCACATGGCCGACCCCGGCCATGCTCTGCGCAACGTCCACGACATGCTCCCGTCCGGCGGCCTGTTCGCCGTCGTCGAGCTGGCCGGCTTTCCCCGGTTCCTGCCGGAAGACGCCCCCGAAGAGCGGCCCGGCCTGGAGGACCGCAGCCACGCCGCGACCGACCGCTTCCACGCCGAGCACATGCCCCATCGGGGCGCCGACTGGGGACCGATGCTCACCGCCGCCGGGTTCACCCTCGACGGCGAGCGCACCGTCATCGTGAACATCGACGGCACCCACAACGAAGCCGTCGGTCGCTACGCCCTGAGCACCCTTCGGCGCGTCCGCGGTGCCGTCGCGGAAACGCTCCCCGCCGATGACCTCGCCGCACTCGACCGGCTGCTCGACACGAGCGGTCCCGGCAGCCTCCTGCGCCGCGACGACCTCTCGGTACGCACCGAACGCACCGTCTGGGCCGCACGCCGCACCTGACCTCCGCCCCACGCGGATCGCCCGCGAAGCGGGGACGGGATGTGGTCCGAGGACCATGACACGGCGATCCGTACCCTGTCGCGCCGAACTCAGTCGATGATCGCGGTGGCCTCGACCTCGACCAGAAGGTCGGGTACGGCCAGCGCCGCGACACCCAGCAGCGTGGCCGGAGCGACCGGGGTGACCCCCAGCTTCGCGGCCGCCCGAGCGACCCCCTCCAGGAACAACGGCATCTTGTCGGGGGTCCAGCCGACGACGTAGGCGGTCAGTTTCGCCACGTCGCCGAAGGAGGCGCCGGCCTCGGCCAGGGCCGTGCCGATGTTGAGATAACACTGCTCGACCTGAGCCGCGAGATCGTCCTCGCCGACCGTGACCCCGCCGGCATCCCAGGCGACCTGCCCGGCGACGAAGACCAGCTTCGTCCCGGTCGCGATCGACACCTGCCGGTACACATCGATCTCCGGCAGTCCGGCGGGGTTCACCAGGGTGATGGCCATGCTGCCCACTCCCTCTTCAGGAGAGTCCTCGGGCTCGCTTCCGGCGGCCCCGATCACTCTCGGTCTCTTGTAGTTACTTGGGAACCATAGGAGAGTGTTCACTGACATGGAAGAACGCACTTTTCAGTGACTGGGGAACCTTATGGTGACCAAGCAGTTCAACGGCTCGCCCCAGGACGCGGACCTGACCCGCGCGGACTCCCTGGCGCGGGAGATCTTCTCGGACATCGCCAACAAGTGGGCACTCCTGATCATCGAGACCCTGGGGGACCGCACCCTGCGCTTCGGCGAGTTGCGGAACGAGATCGACGGCATCAGCCACAAGATGCTCACCCAGAACCTGCGCATGCTGGAGCGCAACGGCCTGGTCGAGCGGGAGGTGCACCCCACCGTGCCGCCACGGGTCGAGTACACCCTCATGGAGTCGGGCCAGGCGCTACGCAAGACGGTTGACGGCATGTGCGACTGGACCAGCCGATATCTCGGCCACATCGAGGACTCCCGCCGCCGCTTCGACGCGTAACCCGAGCAAGGCACGGATCCCCCGGGGATCACCGGCTACTACTTCGGGCGGCCCAGCGGCGAGAACAACGAGGATCATCCCTGACCTGCGAAGAATCTTGGCCCTCACCCCGCCCACTGACCATCGCGCCCAACTTCTTGCGGCTGCCCAGGCTACCCCGATTGGGCAAAGTTGCCAGAAACAGCGAGTTGCCAAGTTTTGGCAACTCGCTGTTTCTGGCAACTCAGCATGGATTCCCGGCACTTGCCATGTCACCCTGGAGTCATGGCGCGCACCCATGAAAATGGATTCCCCAACACTCCAGAGCAACTTCTGGAGCTGGGAATCGACCGATTGCGCAAGATGCTGGGGCAGCAATGGGAGGTGACGCTGGAAGCCGACGCCTGCCGGGCGGAGGACCTCGGGCATGACGCGTTCATCACCATCACAAGCCCTGACCGGAGCCTCACCAGGCGCGTCCTGGTGGAAACCAAGCTGAGTTGGACCCCGGTTCTCCTGGAGCGAGAGCTACTGCCCCGGGTTTCGTTGATGCGCCGCCTCAGTCAGGACGCCGCTGTGCTGGTCATCGCTCCATGGATCAGTCCACAGACGCGCGCCCTGCTGTCTCGCTGGGGCTGCGGTTACATCGACCTGACCGGCAATGTCTCTTTCCGGATGAATCAACCAGCCATAGTGCTTGAAACCCAGGGCGCCGCACGGGATCCACGACCACGTACGGCTGGTGCTCAGCGCGGATTGAGCGGCGCACGCGCCGGGCGCCTGGTCCGTGTCCTGGCCGATGTCCGCCCTGCCTACCGGGCGGCGGAACTGGCGGAGACGACCGGCCTAAGCGGTGCCTACGTCTCGCGTCTGCTGGACGCGTTGGAAGAAGAGGCGATCATCAGGCGCCGAAACAGAATTGTCGTGAAGGTCGACTGGGAGGCCCTCCTACGCCTGCGCGCCTCGGAGACGTCTCTGCTGAGACCAGGGCGCTTCCTCGGGTTCCTGGTCCCCAACGGCCTGGACTCCTTCATCGGCAGGCTGCTCGAACACCAGGAACTCCGCACCTCAATGGCCCTTACCGGGCCACTCGCGGCTACAGGGGTGGCTCCCCTGGCCATCGGCGGTCAGGCGATGCTCTATGCCACCGAGGAGGCCACCGCTCGTCTGGTGGAAGGTCAGGGTCTCTTCCCGGTGAACCAGGGTGCCGACGTCTTGTTGCTCCAACCTCCCGATACGAGCGTATTCTCCGGAGTTCGCCAGGTCGACGGCCTGCCCCACGTGGCGTTGAGCCAACTGGTGCTGGACTCCCTATCGGGGCCTGGTCGACTACCCGCTGCTGGAGAGGCAGTGCTGAACTACATGCGTGACCATGAGGAAAACTGGCGCCTGGACGACCTTGACAGCATAGAGTTTCCCCCATCCTGACCTCAGCTATGGGGGTGAGCTGGGGTTTCGACGATCCGGAGGAACCTTATGGCGCGCATTCCCGAAGGTGTTGATCTTAATGAACTCACCGTCGTGGCCCGCCGGGTCCTCCTGGACGCCTTACAGGCACTCTACGAACACTCCAATGCCATCGTCCTGGTCGGCGCCCAGGCAGTGCATCTGCGGACAACCGGCGTCGTACTGACTGGTTCCCCCTACACCAGCGACGCTGATTTGAGCCTCAACCCCAAGCTCATCCGGGACGAGCCTTTGCTCAACGAGGCCATGCGCGGTGCGGGATTCGAGCTGACCATCCCCAACAGCCCAGGACTCTGGACCCGTATGGAAATGATCAATGGCCAGAGCCATCCCGTTGAGGTGGACCTTCTCGTGCCGGAGACGCTCGCCCCCAACCGTGGTAGGCGCAGCGCGCACCTACCACCCCACGACAAGAACGCCACCCGGCATGTCCTCGGACTTGAAGCCACTCTGTTTGATCACTCCTCGTTGCAGGTGCCAAGCCTCGAACCGGGGAGCGACTCACGAGAACTCGCGATTGAGGTAGCCGGTCCGACCTCGCTGCTGATCGCCAAAGCTTTCAAGCTTCGCGACAGGCTCAACGACCGCGCCGCCCCACCTCACCGCCTGGCCGACAAGGACGCCGGCGACGTCGTGCGACTGATGATGGCCACTGGCGACAGCCTGCGCTCGACATTCAAACGGCTATCCCAGGAGGAGCAGATCCGCGACGTCGTAGCCGAAGGCTGCGAACTCCTGTGGGAGCAGTTCGGCTCTGCACGCGCCACCGGCGTACAGATGGCCGTGCGCGCGCTCGCCGGCGACCTGGAGGAAGGACGCATCCGACTGTTGGCTCCCGCATTCGTCGAAGCCAACGTGCCAGAGCTATGACGCGCTCACGTACCACGTTTCGCCCTCGCACGATACGCCGGTGACGGCACGGCGGCCCCGGATCGGGGAAGGGATGGGGCCGCCGTGCCCGTTCGTCAGAAGTGGCCGATGGTGACCGAGGTGGAGGTCAGTGCCCAGCGATGCAGCATGGTCGTCTCGGCCTCGCGCATCTGCGCCTTCAGTCCCTCGACCGTACGGTCACAGATGATCAGCGGTTCGGGGGTGGGCCAGGTGGCGATGGCGTGGAAGAGGCGGCTGCCCGTGCCGTACAGGACGGACCAGCCGGGCCGGGTGATCTCCAGCATCGCGGCCTCGGCACGCGCCTCGTGGTCCCAGGTGTGGTGGGGTACGGGCAGGGCGGCCTGGCCGTCGCGGTGGCGTCCGCGAGAGCGGATGGGCCGTCGCCGGATCATGAGACCACCTGCCCGACAGCGCTCTCCGCGACCGGGGTCTCCGTGACGGGGTCGGTCTGGGCATCGGCCTCCTGGGCGATGATCTCCTGCCGGTCGGTCTCAGCCCGCAGGGCCTCCAGACTGTCGGCGTCGACGGTGCGCTCGGCTCCGGCGTGGAACGCGGCCAAGGAGAAGGGCTGCTCACGACTGGCCCACAACCGTCCGGCGTCACTGAGGATGAGCCGCCAGCCGGGAATGGTCGATTCCCGCCTGGGCTCGGGACTGATGGACCCACCATCGTTCATTGATTGGACCTCGATCCGATCAAGGGCCCGTCCGGTCGTTGGTAGCGGTGGACGGGCCCGCTTCGTACGGTGGGCGAAGACGCGGAGGGGTGTGCCGTACGGGCCGGGTGGCCGGTACGGAGACGGGGTGACCGTTACACGGTGCAGGACGCAGGCGGCCGATCTCCGGGGACGGGCCGCGAGGCGACGTACGGCGCCGGACTGGGACCGCCCGAGATGGATGGATCTGGACGGGAGCGCCGGGCGAAGACGGCAGGACGATGATGCCGGTACGGAAGGCACGGCGGCCGAGTCGTGCTCGGAGCGACGCTGCGCCGGTATCGGCGGAGCCTCTTCGACAGGAACCACGCGAACGGGCGACTCGAAGCAGGACGGGGAGCGGTCTCCGGTGCGGCGGACCCGCAGGCGAACATCCATCAGCGCGGCGGACGGCTGAGCGTACTCGTGGTCGGCGACCTGATCGGGGCAACCGTGTGCGTAGGGAGCGTGCCCGCAGGTGGCACATCCCATCGGCATCGGCGGCACCTCGGCGAAACAGCCGCAGTCGTTCACCGCGGCTCGGTCGAGAACCGGGGTACTAGGGTTACTCATGGATCAGGAGCGCCTTCCTGGTCAAGGGATCCGTGCGGCGTTGCGAGCGCCTGCGGATCCCGTTTTCGTACTGGGCCAGAGGCTACGCGATGGAGTGTAGCCATGTATAGCGATGTATGGCTACCCATGGATTTCAGCAGGTCACCATAGCCATACGGTGAATTCATGAGCAGCGTCTCGCCGTTCGATCCAGAAGAGGACAGCCCGGAATACGTGTATGTCCGGCTGGCCAATCACATCCAGGCGTTGATCGATGCCGGCGACCTACGGCCGGGTCAGCGACTCCCGGCAGAGCGCGATCTCGCCTCCGAATATGGCGTGGCATACCTGACGGTCCGGCGCGCGATGCGGGAACTGCGCGGGCGCGGCCTGATCAGGACCGTGGTCGGAAGAGGAACATACATCGACCCGCAGGCAGAGCCCTCGCGTCCCGACGACGTTTCGCCCGCCGACTGATCGGCGCAGCGGCGATCAACGACGGCTACGATGCCGCCCCGGACACTTCAACCCTGCCATCACTCTAGGTATTCAATCAACTCCTTACAGTGTGGCGCGCAACTTACATGATCACAAGCGCCTTGTATGAATTTGCTCGGCGCACGACGACAGTGATCAGGCATGCTGGTCGGCATGGCTGCTGCGAGTCCTACCGTCCGGCACCGCCGCCTCGGCCGTGAGCTGCGAAGACTTCGCGAGATAGCGAATCTCACCCTGGAGGAGGTGTCCACTCCGCTCCGCTGGTCCACAGCCAAGCTAAGCCGCATCGAGAACGCCCGCACCATGCCCAGCAGCACGGACATCGCTGATCTTTGCGATCTGTACGCTGTGGACCCCTCGGCGAAGGCAGGGCTGATCCAACTCGGCCAGGATGCCGGTCAGCGGGGTTGGTGGACCGCCTACAGCGATGTGTTCGCCGGCGCCTACGTCGGCCTGGAATCCGAGGCGACCGCCATCCACACCTGGGAACCGCTGCTGGTGCCGGGCCTTCTGCAGAACGAGGACTACGCGTGTGAACTCATCCGCACGTCACGGCCGGAACTGGTACCCACAGAATTGAAGCGGTATGTGGCAGCTCGGATGGCACGCAAAATCAGCCTTCTCAGCTCAAAGGCGCCCTCGCTGCACGTGCTCATGGACGAATGCGCGCTGCGCCGCCCTGTTGGCTCGCCCGCCATCATGGCCCGCCAACTCGGAGACATCCTTCACATCACGGACTGGCCCAACATCACCGTTCAGATACTTCCGCTTCGGATCGGTGCGCACTGTGGCCTGGAGGGCGCTTTCTCTCTGCTGGCGTTCGATACCGAAGATCCGGAGGTGGGCTACACCGGCTGCCCAGGCGGAGACGTCTATGTAGAGGCGACGGATCAGGTGAAGAACCTTAAGCTGACATTCGAGCGTCTTGCCGGTGTGTGCTTGTCCCCCGAGAAGTCTGCGGCGTTCATTGCTGCGGTAAGGAGTGACCATGCCCCCCTCTGACCTGACCACCGCCGTATGGCGTAAAAGCAGCTACAGCGGCGGAAGCAGCGACAACTGTGTGGAAGTAGCCACTAACCTTCCGGGCCTCGTCGCCGTACGCGACAGCAAGGACCCGTCCGGTCCGATGCTCACCTTCTCCCCGACAGCCTGGAGCGACTTCCTGGCGGGTATCCGCAGCGGAGAGATCTGACCGACGCAAGCGTCGTACCACCGAGGCCCTACAGAGGCCACCCAGTCATTCGACAAGTGTGATCCTTCCTCCGAGAAGTCGCTGCGATGACCTCGTGCGGTCAGTCCACCATCTTCCGGATACCCCATAATTTCGGAATGTCGACTATAAGGTATCCGGAAAGCCGCAAATCATCATCGATAACCTAAAGTTGCCGAACTTGACCTCGACAGCCCAGCCTCGGTGACCTACATCCGGATAATTGTTGCGCCACATACGGTGATCGGCAATGATGCCCGTGTGCATATTCCAGTCGAAGTCCAGCCAGACTTCATTGAGCGTGTGGCCCGGCGAGGTGACCCGGTAGGGGCCATGGAAGAGCTCATCTGGAACGGCCTGGACGCTGATGCAAAAGAGGTTTTCGCAGAGATCGAGCTAAACGACCTGGACGGGGTCGACTCGATCACGGTCACAGACACCGGTCACGGAATTCCCGCCGACTCGGTACGTCCGGCCTTCAGTGGAATGGGCGGATCGTGGAAGAAAAAGGCCAAAAAGACAAGCAATCTCGGGCGACAGTTGCATGGCAGACACGGCTACGGTCGGTTCCGGGTCCTTGCCCTTGGCTCATCCGCCGGCTGGGTAACGGTCGCGGACGGGCCGACCGCTCGCACGCGCACCACCGTACGGTTCTCAGATGGAGCCAGCGTCTTCGACCTGGACGACAGCCGACTCACCGAGGAAGAAACCGGGACCACCGTCCGCGTTACCGGGGATGCCCCCAGGAAAAACCGGCTTCTTTCTGACCGCGTTAGGTTTGAGCTCACAGGCCGATTCGCTGTCTATCTGGATAAGTACCCTGATGTAAAAATTTGCTGGCGAGGGCGACGACTCGATCCGTCCGAAGTCATCCGCCGCCAGGACGAATATGCGCTTCACCTGGATGGCGTCGATGCGGAAGTCGCGACGGACGAGGAAAGCGCCGGACCGGTGCTACGCATCGTGGAATGGTCGATCAAGCCACAAAAGCGAGAACTCCTGATATGTGATGATCAGGGCGTTCACCGGCTGACGCTTTCGGCAGGAATTCAGGCACCCGATTTCAATTTCACCGCCTACATCTTATGGCATCGCCTTCGCAACCTGTCTGAATACGACTCCCTTGACGGCGAATTTGAGATAGACGATACACCACTTGGGCGAGTCGCGAAGGCGGCACGCGACCAAATGCGGTTACATTTCCGTATGCGGGAGAGCGAGCGGACCAAAGAGCAGATCGAGCTCTGGATACAAGAGGGCGTTTATCCTTATAACGGTTCGCCCGAGTCGGACGTCGAAGTCGCTGAGCGAGCCACATTCGATGATGTCGCAGTGTTGCTCAGTCGTCACCTCAAGGGCGGGAAGCAAGCTCGACGCACGCAGTTGGTCCTGCTCAGTGAAGCGCTCCGCAGGCAGCCGACTTCCATATCAAAGGTGCTCGAAGATCTGTTCAGCCTTTCTGCGGCACAGAAAGAACAGATCGAAAGGCTGGTGGGTCGTGCCAGCCTGGGAAACATCGTCGCCGCCAATGCGCAAGCCGTCGATCGAGTTGACTTTCTGGCGTTACTGCGAAGCCTGCTCTATGAGCCGGAGGCGAAGTGGGAGCTGCGCGAGCGGACTCAGCTCCATCGGATGCTGGAAAAAGAGCTTTGGGTTTTTGGCGATGAGTTCTCCAGCGCTGTTTCAGAAACTGGACTCACCGAAGCCCTGGAGCGACACCTGGCGATTCTCGAAGGAGCAGCCCCTCGCCGAAACTCCCGGCGGCCGGTTCGTCGCGCCGACGGGAGGTCAGGGCGCCTGGATCTCATGCTGTCCGGAGTCACCGGTGCGGACAAAAACAAGCGTCATCTCGTTGTGGAGCTGAAGCGGCCGAGTCTTACCCTCACAGAAAAGGAGCTCGCCCAGCTCCGCAGTTACGCTTTTGCAGTGGTTTCCGATGATCGATACAAACATGACGAGAAGACTCGGTGGGACTTCTGGCTGATCGGCAACACCATTGACCCGGCCCTGGAATGGCAGATAAAGGGCCTCAACCTTCCGCCCAACTGCGCCCAGGACGATGGACAGGTCGGCCTGTGGGTCTTCCGCTGGGGGCAGATTCTTGATATGTGCGAAGAGCGTCTACGCAAAACTCAGGAGCGGCTCAACTACGCGTCAAGCAGAGCGCTGGCCGCAGAATACGCAGAACGCGTGCATCCCGATGCCGACGTGGTCTCACTCCTGCCTCTGACATAACCAGGCCGACGACATTGATCAACTTAAGTAGAGGCGAACATCATGGAATCCATTCGCCCCAACCTCACCTGGATCAGGAGTAGCCACAGCGGCCCCAACGGAGACGACTGTGTGGAGGTGGCCATGAACCTGCCGGGCCTCGTCGCCGTACGCGACAGCAAGGACCCGTCCGGTCCGATGCTCACCTTCTCCCCGAGAGCCTGGAGCGACTTCCTGACGGGCATCCGCAGCGGAGAGATCTGACCTGTCCACGAGCGCCGCACGGCCGAAAGCGCCCAAAATCCATCCGGCCGTGCGACAGTCCGTACTCTTGTGGACCTGGTTGAACGTGTTTCGGAGCAGTTTCCCTTATGCGTCGCAAACCTGGAGGACCGCGCCGTCGTAGTGGCCGGCTACCTTGACGGTGGCCTTCTCGGGGGCGAAGCCCCGAACAGCCGCGAGGGGATGCGCGTCGAGATCCGCGTCACCGCCGTCGTCGACTCCGGTCGTCGGCAGGAGGTCAGCGAATCTCCTTGATGGGCGCGCACGGTTTCACCGGGCTGCCCGCCTTGGCGAGCCACATGCCGAGGTGCCAGGGCACCTGTGCGTTCAGGTTGTCGCGGAACTCCATGACGAGCGTCTCGCCCGGTCTGATGTGCTCAGGGGCGATCCGGATCGTCCGTACGGAGGTCACCGTGGCGGCCTGGGACGAACGCGCCGCCTTCGTGGCCGACCGCAGATCCCCCGGTCCGCCGGCGGGCGGCCCGCCGTAGGTCGCGTCCACACCGGTGAACCGGGGAGGCGCGCACAGCATGCCCGGCGCCAGGAACGTCACATCCGCCTTGACGCCGGCAGCGGCCAGCTTCGCCTCCAGCCCGTCGGGGTCGTGGAGTTCGTTGACGGTCACCGTCAGCGTGCCGTCCGGGCTCTCGGCCACCGCGTAGGCGGGGGCGCCGCTCCCGAGGACCAGTGCCGTCGCGACGGCCGTCGCCGCGGCACCGGCCGTGACCAGCAGCCGGGGGGTGGTGACAAGGCGCCGCCGGGAGTGGATCCCACTCATCAGGCGCCGTCGCGCTCCGGCGAGTTCGCTCTCGGTGGCCGCGGGGACGGTCTCCCACATGGTCTTCAGTGCGTCCATCGTCATTCTCCTCGTTCTTCCTGGTTCAAGGCCTGACGGATCTGCATGCGGGCTCGGTTGAGTCGCGAGGCCACGGTCCCCACCGGGATGGCGAGCGCGTCGGCGACCTCCCGGTAGTTCAGTTCGGCCCAGGCGACGAGCAGCAGCACGTCGCGATCGGCCCGTTTGAGCTTCAACAGGGCCTGCGCCAGCGGCCGGTTGACGGCCAGGGTGTTGATCCCGTCCTCTACCTGGACGCCGGGGATCTCCGCCGGATGTACGCCACTGCGGATGTAGGCGCGGTAGAGGTTCTTCTCGGTGCGTCGCCGTTTGCCGATCACATTGGAGGCGATCCCGTAGAGCCACGGGCGGGCGTCGGAGCGGCCCCTGTCGTAATCGCTCCGGCGCTGGAAGGCGGCGAGAAAGGTGTCCGCCACGACGTCTTCCGCCTCGCTGGGTCCCAGTCGCCTGGTCACGTAGCGGTGCAGGAGTGGTGCGTGCCGGTCGAACAGGACGGCGAAGATCTCGGGTTCGTTCAACGACCGCTCGATGAGGGCCGCGTCATCGACCCCGACGTCTTCGCGGGAGATTGTCATACATGTCGGCCTTTCCTGGCGTATGCGGTCACCTGTACTTACCGCGCCGGGCCTGAATCCTTCATCGGGCGATCTCCACACCCCGGGCACACGCCTCTCCCACATCCGAGATCTTTGGACGTGGGGGCGATCCATGACCCGCGCACAGCGGCTCTCCCGCCAGAAGACAGCACTTCACCAGGCGAAACGTTCCTCGCGGCGTAACCGGGCGGGGAACCGGTCAGCGGGCTCGGATGGTGTCCCCGACGAGTGTGCGGGGAACGTCGTCCGGGGTGCGTTTGTGTATCGCGACGGCCCGATGGGCCGCGGGGGCCGTTCGGTTCTTCTCACGGCCGGGACGTCGCCCTCTCAGGATCCGGGACAGGCCCTCACGGCACGGAGAGGTGCCGGTTGTCCGGGGAGTCCGACGCGCTGGGGGCGCGGAAGAACCGCGCGGATCGGGCGTGCAGGGTCCGGGTGAGCAACCAGTAGACCGAGGCGCCGTCCGGCCACTGGGTGACCACCCGGCCGCTCGCCGAGCGGAAGTAGTTCGGTGCCTGGGCGAACGAGCTGGCGTCCAGGCGACGCTTCAGCCAGCGGTTCAGCCGCCTGACCGCCTCCGGCCTGACCTCGACCGCGCTGGCACCGCGGCGGCGCATCTCCCGCAGGGAGCGCACCACGAACTTCGCCTGCTGCTCGAAGTTGAACACCGGGGCGTAGTAGTTGGTGTTGGGGCCGTACATCATGAAGAGGTTCGGCATCTCGTCCACCATGATGCCGAGGAACGCCATGGGGTCGTCGCCCCACTTCTCCCTCAGGTCGCGGCCCGCGCGCCCGTGGACCTCCAGGCCGCAGAGGAACTCGGCCGCACGGAATCCCGTCGCGGTGATCACGACATCGAGTTCGTGCTCCCGGCCGGTGGCGTCGACCACGCCGGTCTCGGTCACTCGTTCCACGGCGTGCGGAACGAGGGTGACGTCGTCACGCAGCAGGGTCGGGTAGAACGTGGAGCTGTGGATCGCCCGTTTGCCCAGGTAGGCCGAGGTCGGTGTCAGAGCCGCCCTGAGGTCGGGGTGGTCGGCGAAGACCTCTGCGAGGTAGTCCTGGCAGATCTTGACCGCCCGGGTGTCGACGGTCCCGCCGGGCCGGATGATCCTGCCGCCGAGCCACTTGCGTTCCAGCTGCAGAAACAACCGCCACCGGATGAGTCGCCGCGTCACCGGGTGACGCCGTCGGGCACGTTCCTTCTCGGTGAACGGGAGCGAGACCTTCGGGTCCACCCATGCGGGCTGACGCTGGAACACCGTCAGATGCTTGGCTCGGCCGCCGAGCTCCGCGACGATCTGGGCGGACGTCGAACCGGTGCCGACGACTCCCACCCGGCGTCCGTCGAGCGCCACGTCGGAACGCCACCGCGCCGTGTGGAAGATGTCGCCGGTGAACAGCTCGCGGCCCGGCCAGGCGGGCTCGTTCGGGACGTTCAGGAGTCCGACGGCGGTCACCACGGCCGTGAAACGCAGCACCTCACCGGTGTCGAGGTGCACGGCCCAGCGCTGGCCGTCCTCCTCCCAGACCAGCCGCCGGACGGTGGTGCCGAACCGGAAGTGGGCCCTGAGCCCGAACCGGTCGGCCACGTGCTCAAGGTAGGACTGCAGTTCCGCCTGGCCGGGGTAGGAGCGTGACCAGTCGTACGGGGCGAACGAGAACGAGTACATCGGGGCCGGGGTGTCGACCTCCGCACCGGGGAAACGATTGACGCGCCAGGTGCCGCCCGGTCCGTCCTCGGTCTCGAACACGGTGAACGAGTACCCGTGCCGCTTCAGCTGGTGGGCCGCCGCGAGTCCGGCGAAACCGCCACCGATCACGGCCACAGAGGGCATGGCTCCGCCCGTCGATGGCATGACTGCCTCTCTCTGTCGAGCTCGTGCCGGGGCACGATGATGTCTGTCGGGCTCGTGCCGGGGCACGATGATGTCTGTCGGGCTCGTGCCGGGGCACGACGATGTGCGGCGCTCGCGGGCGCCGAGGCTAGAGGACCTTGCTGAGGAAGTCGCGGGTGCTCGGATGCTCGGCCTCGCCGGACAGCCGGCTGGACGGGCCTTCCTCGACGATGCGGCCGTCCTCCATGAACACGAACCGGTCGCAGACCTCGCGGGCGAACCCGATCTCGTGGGTGACGATGATGGTGGTCATCCCGTCGAGCACAAGCTCGCGGATGACCTGCAGCACCTCGTTGACCATCTCTGGATCGAGCGCCGAGGTCGGCTCGTCGAAGAGCAGCACCTGTGGCTTCATCGCGAGGGCACGGGCGATCGCGACGCGTTGCTGCTGGCCGCCGGAGAGCTGGGCCGGGTAGGCGTCGGCCTTCTCGGCCAGACCGACCCTGGCGAGCAGTTCGCGCGCCTCACGACGCGCGTCCCCGCCCGGACGCCGTAGCACCCGGGTGGGCGCTTCGATGACGTTCTCCAGCACGGTCTTGTGCGAGAACAGGTTGAACTGCTGGAACACCATGCCGAGGCGTCGGCGCTGCCTCGCCTCCCGCCGCGCCGACAGCCGGTGGATCTTGCCGCCGCGTTCCTCGTAGCCGAGCAGCTCACCGTCGAGCATGATCACCCCCGAGTCGGTGCGTTCAAGCAGGTTGAGGCAGCGCAGGAAGGTGCTCTTGCCACTGCCGGAGCGTCCGAGCAGGCAGACCGTCTCCCCTTGGTGGACGTCCAGCGACACGTCGTGCAGGACCGTGTGCCGGCCGAAGGACTTGCGGACGTTCAGTGCGCTGATCAGCGGCGTCGTCATGACCTGGCTCTCACTCATCCCGGTTCACCCGGTGCGGCGCGTCGTGGCGGTGCTGCGGCCGAGCGTGCGCTCCAGGTGGTACTGGGCGACCGACAGCAGGCTGACGAGGATCATGTACCAGATGGTCGCCACCATGAGCAGCGGGACGACCTCGAACGTACGGTTGTAGATCTGCTGGACGCTGTAGAGCAGGTCCGAGACCGAGATGAAGGCGACGAGGGAGGTGGCCTTCAGCAGGTTGATGAGGTCGTTGCTCACCGGCGGCACCGCGATCTTCATCGCCTGGGGGAAGACGATGCGCCGGAACGTGTCCAGCGGGGTCATGCCCAGCGCGAGCGCCGCCTCGCGCTGCCCCTGGGGGACCGCGAGCAGCGACGACCGAATGATCTCCGAGGTGTAGGCGGCCTGCTGAAGGCCGAAGGCCAGCACGGCCGACCAGTAGGCGGTCATGAGGTTGCGCGTGTCCAGCGCGAACAGGTCGCCGCCGAAGGGGTTGGGGAGGCTGAACGTCGGATAGATCAACGAGACGTTGAACCACAGGATGAGCAGGACCAGCAGCGGGATGGACCGGAAGAACCAGACGTACGTCCCGCTGACGGCGCGCAGGACCGGGTTCGCCGAGAGCCGCATGTTCGCGATGACCACCGACACCACGAGGGCGAGCCCCATCGACAGTGCGGTCAGCGTGATGGTGTTGACCAGGCCGTTCATGACCTGCTCGGAGAAGAAGTAGTCGGCCACCGTGCCCCACTCGAAGGCGGGGTTGCGGGCGACGCTGATCGCGAGGCCGGCGACGGCGGCCACCATCAGTACCGCGAAGGTCAGCCGGCCGAGGTGAAGCGGACGTCCGTGGGGGAGCCGTGAGATCGATTCCATCCGGCGACGCCAGTCCTCCGGCGTCCCGTCCTTTCCCGCCTGTTCCGAGGGGAACCCGGCCGTGCTGACCTCACTCATGCGTGCGGCTCTGGGTTGATCACGGAACTCTTGATCGACATGTTCTCGGTACCGTACTTGGCGAGGATCTTGGCGTAGGTACCGTTCTTGATCAGCGCTTCGGTGGCCTGCTGCAGCTTGGCCGCCATGCCGTCGCCCTTCATCGAGGCGAACCCGATGTCGATCGCCTGATAGATCGGTCCGGTGATCTTCCACACGCCGGGTTCGGTACGCGTCTGGTAGCCCAGGCCGCTGGAGGTCGCCGTGGAGGCGTCGGTCCTGCCGCTCTTGACGGCGAGGTCGGCGGTCGCCTGGTCGGCGAAGGTCTGCACGTCGACGGGCTTCTTCCCGGCGGCCTCGCACTTCTTGGACTGGTCTTTGAGTGTCGACACCGGGCTCGAACCCGCGGTCACCGCGACGGAGACGCCGCACAGGTCGTCGAGTGAGTCGCCGATGGTGATGCCGTCGGCCTTGACACGGAAGCCGTAGCTCTCGATGAGGGTGGTGGCGAAGTCGAACTTCTTCAGCCGTTCGGCCGTGACGTCGGCGCCGGGCACCCAGGCGTAGGCGCCGCGCTGCAGGCCCAGGAGCGAGTTCTCGAACGACGCCTGCTCGTTCTTGACGGTCACCCCCATCTCCTCGCCGAGCGCGGTGGACAGGTCGGGCAGTAGCCCGGCGAGTTTGCCGCCGTCGTCGAGGAAGCTGTACGGCGGGACACCGACCTGCTGAGGGATGACGTAGACCTGCGACTCGGAGGTACCGGAGGCAGGAGCGGAGGCGGACACGGATTCCGTCGAGGAACCGCCGCACGCCGAGAGGACGGTGGTGCCGAGCACGCCTACGGCGACAACGCCGAGAGCGCGTCGGATGCGAACCAACGCCATGTTGGTCCTCCTGGTTTCTGGGGGTTTCGGTCGGTCGACCGTTGGGGGTGCTGTCACCCTAAAACGCCGAACTGTTCACAAGCTTTGTGGGGATGTATATATTTTTGTCCTGTTTGATAGATAGTTGGCCAAGTAGATAACATCCATGTCACAGAGTGCGGAGTCCTGTGAAATCTGCGTATCCGCGCTGGTCATCCACCCTGGCCGAACTCCTCGACGTCGTGCGCGACCCCTTCGTGTCGGTGGTCCACGCACCCGGCGGCCTGGACGTCCCCATCGGCGGCTGCGTCACCCTCGACGTGTCCGACGGAATGCCCCCGCCCGATGACCACGAGATGGACGGCGCCGTCGTCCTGCTCCTCGGCGTCCGCGGCCCTGACGCGGTCGCGGCGGCCGCCGATCTCGCCCGCCACCGGCCCGGAGCGCTCGTCGTGAAGCTCAAGGACGCCGACCCGCGGTCGCTGCGCGAACTCCCGGTCCCGGTCATCGGGATCACCGACCGGACGCCGTGGTGGCGTCTGGTCACCGTGGTCGAACGCTTCGTCCAGGAATCCGATGGATACGAGCGGCTCGCACGAAGGACCGGTCCCGCGCTCGGCGAGCACAACGACCTCTTCGGACTGGCCAAGGCGCTCGGCATGATGACCGGCACGTTGATCTCCATCGAAGACGTGCAGGGACGGGTGCTCGCCTTCTCCCCCTACAGCGACCAGGCCGACGACATCCGGCGTCTCACCATCCTCGGGCGCGAACCCCCGGCGGAACACATGGCGGAACTGCAGGCCATGCGGGTCTACGACCGGCTACGGCGCCCTCGTGCCACGGTGACGCTGAACGAGAAGGACGGATTCCGGCGCAGGCTCGGGGTCGGCATGCACGATCCGCGGTCCGGCGAGTACCTCGGCACCATCTGGATGCAGGAGACGAACCGGCCCTTCTCCCAACAGACCGAGGAGCACCTCGTCGCGGCCTCGATCTTCGCCGCGCGACTCGTCGGCCAGAGCCGTCTCATCCACACCATGGGCACCGAGTTCGTCCAGCGTATGCTCGCCCCCGGCTCCCAACGCGACGAGACCGGGTTCGTGCGGCAGTTGAGCCTCGACGCTCCCCAGGAGTTCGCCGTGGTCGCCTTCGAGGCGGTCGGTGACGCCGACGCGCGCCAGTGGCTGTCCTCCACCGAGGCGGTGACGATGCTGACGGTGCACGCCCACTCCGTCCGCGACGAGTCGATGGTCGCCCCGGTCGGGCTCCGCCTGTACGCCGTCCTCCCCGGCCAGGTCGAGGTGGACCGCTACCTGAAGTGGGCCCGCCGCACCCTGGCGGCGTTCGAGCGGCACCGGGGAGCCACCTTCCGTGCGGCGATCGCCTCGTCCCTGTCGGTGCCGACCGTGGCCGCGGCCCGCGCGGAGGCCGACCGCGTGTGCGAGACCGTCGCTCATACCCCCGACCGACCGGTGATCAGTCTCGACGGCCAGCGCACGGCGGTGCTGCTGTCGGAGGCGCTCACGACTCTGGGAGAGACGGATCTGCTGGCCGACGACCGGTTCCGCCGCCTGGTCAAATACGACCGGAGCCACGGCAGCAGCCTCATCGACACCGTCGCCGCCTACCTCGGCGCACTCGGCGACGTGGGCGCCACGGCGCGTTCACTGCTCGTGCACCCCAACACCGTTCGCTATCGCGTGGCACGGCTGGAACAGGTGGGCGGCTACCGCCTCGACGACCCCGACGACAGGGTGGTGCTCGACCTGCAACTGCGCCTGTGGCGCCACGAAGGGTCCGGCGACGCCTGATCGACGCGCTCCCGAGCTGGGCCCGGGACGAAGGGTCCGGCGACGCCTGACCGATGCGCTCCGAGCGGGGTCGGGACGGCCGCCCCGACCCCGCTCGGCCGCCGGCCGTTACTCGCCCTGGCCGATGGGGACCTGCACTTCATCGCCGCCGCCGTCGGGGCCGTCGGCGTTGTTGTCGGGGCCGTCGTTGTTCGACGGAGGCGGCGCGGGCTGGCAGCTCTGGCCGCACCCGCCGAACCGCTCCGTGTTGAGCGGGGTGAAGGACGTCGGATCGACGTTCTTCAGCGCCGCCAGCATCGTTTCCTTCCAGATCGGGCCCGAGATGCTGGCGCCGACGACCGAACCGTAGTAACGGCCGCCGATCGTGACGCCGTTCAGCTTGTACTTCTGCGAGCCGCGCGGGTCACCGATGCTGACCGCGCCGGCCAGGTCCGGGGTGAACCCGGCGAACCACGCGGTGGCGTAGCTGTCGGTGGTGCCGGTCTTGCCCGCCGCGTCGCGGCCGATGCCGCCGACGGCTCGCATCGTGCCCTTGGTGAACACGCCGGACAGCACGTGGGCCGCCGCGTCGGCGACCTCGGGGTCGAGGGCCTGGCGGCACTTGGGCTTGTAGTCGGTGACCTTGCCGTTCCTGTCGGTGATCCGGGTGATCGCCATCGGCGCGCAGTACTTGCCGCGCGCGCCGATCGCGGCGTACGCGTTGGCCACGGTCACCGGGTCCATCTCGTTGGTGCCGAGCGTGAACGTCGAGTACTCAAGGAGCTTGAGACCGTCGGAGCGGTGGATGCCCAGCGACTTCGCGGTCTTGATCGTCTCGCAGAGCCCGACGCGCTGCTCCAACTCCATGAAGAACGTGTTCACCGAACTCCAGGTGCCGGTCTGCAGGGTCTTCCAGCCGGGGGCGCCCTCGTCGTTGGTGACGGTGTGGTTCGGGTCGCCGATGTTCTCGCCCTTGCAGTTCTTGAACGCCGAGTAGCCCGAGGCGCGGAAACCGGCACCGGCGCTGAAGCCGTCGTTCACCTTCATGCCCTGCTTCAGTGCGGTGAGCAGCGTGAACGTCTTGAAGGTCGAGCCTGCCTGGAAGCCGACACCGCCGCCGTGCGCGGCGTCCGCGACGACGTTGTAGGACATCTCCTTCTTGTCCTCGTCCCCGCCGTACTTCCTGCTCGCCGCCATGGCCTTGATCGCCCCGGTGCCCGGCTGGACCAACGCCTCGGCCGCCACCGGGTTGTCGGAGGCGAAGACCCACTTCCTGATCGCCCTGTCCGCCGCCGCCTGCATGGACGGGTCGAGCGTGGTCCTGATCGTCAGGCCACCGCGGTTGAGGAACTGCCCTCTGGTCTTGGCCGTCTTGCCGAAGTCGGGGTTGTTCAGGATTTCCTGACGGACGTAGATGCAGAAGTACGGGTACTTGCTGGACTCGCAACCGCCGGGAAGCTTCGTCCCCTTGTAACCGAGCTTCGCCTTCTTCGCCTTGTTCGCCTCTTCCGGGGTGATCTTGCCCAGCTCGGCCATCCGGTCGAGCACGACGTTGCGCCGGTGCAGCAACCGGTCGCGATACTTCTTGCCCAGGTTGGGGTCGGTGGCGTTGGGGTCCTGCACGGCGCCGGCCAGCGTCGCCGCCTGCGGCAGGGTGAGCTTCGCGGCCGTGACGCCGAAGAACCGGTCCGCCGCCGCCTCCACGCCGTAGGCGCCCGCGCCGAAGTAGGCGATGTTCAGATACTTCTCCAGGATCTCGTCCTTGGAGTACTTCTCCTCCACGGCCATCGCGTAGCGCAGTTCGTTGAGCTTGCGCGCGTAGCTGGCCTCCAGCGCCTTGTCCTTCTCCTCGTCGGTGGCCGCGGAGTTGAGCAGGACCTGCTTGACGTACTGCTGGGTGATGCTGGAGCCGCCCTGGCTCACCCCGCCCGCGTGCAGGTTCTTGGCGAACGCGCGGATCGTGCCCTCAAGGTCGATCGCACCGTGCTGGTAGAAGCGGTAGTCCTCGATCGAGATGATCGCCGTCTTCATGATCTCGGCGACCTGGTCGATCTTGACGACCTTGCGGTACTCCTCGTAGAACCGCGCGATCTCGTTGCCCTTGACGTCCTGCACGACCGTGACCTCCGCCGGCGGAGGTTCCTTGAGATCCTCAGGCCTGAGGTTCAGCTCGTTGGTCGCCGACACGATGCCGAGGCCCGCGCCTCCCACCGCCGGTAGTGCGATCCCCGCGACCAGCAGACCCGCCGCCGCCGCGATGGCGGCGAGACGCCCGACACTGGACGCGACCCCTGACTGTCCTTCACCCCGTTCAGACATAAGCCATAGATTATGGGATTTTCCAGGTGCTCCTCGCCGTAATCCGCGATACCCGACCGCCCTCGCGGCAGTCGTTCCCGGTCACCGTGGCGGGAGATGCCCGGTCATCCGGGCACGGTTTTCCGCTGGGTTCGCACCACAACCGCAGTGCCGAGGTGCGCGAGGTGCTGTTTCACACATCAGGATGAGCTGTACACGGATGGTGGTAAATGCCATGATCACGCCTCATGGACACCGACGCCCTCCGAGAGACGATCGGGGCCGTCGAACCCGAAGGCCGGCCACCACGTGAAGCCAGGAAGCGGGGTGGCCATTGATGGAGTTCCAGGTGCTGGGACCGCTTCAGGTGACCCACGCCGGCCAGGAGGTCTTCGTCGGTGCCGCGTACAAGCCCCGGCTCGTGCTCGCCGTCCTCCTCGCCCGCGGAGCCGGGCAGACGGTCTCGGTCGACCAGCTCGTCACCACCGTCTGGAACGACAGTCCTCCGGCCTCCGCACGACGCAACATCCAGCTGTACGTGCATCGGCTGCGGAGCGTGCTCGGCAACGACCGCATCATCCGGCAGCCGGGCGGATACACGATCGTCACCGGCGACGGCCTGGACTCCACCCGCTTCCGTAGGCTCGCCGCCGAGGGAAGCCGGACACTTGACGCCGACCCCGCGAGGGCCGGCCGCATCCTGCGCGACGCCATCGACCTGTGGCGAGGTCCGGCGTTCGCCGAGTTCGGCGACTGCGAACCGATCTCCGAGGAGGCGGCGCAGCTGGAACAACTCCGGCTCGTCACCCACGAGCGGTGGGCGGAGGCGGAACTCGCCCTGGGCAGGCACGGCGAACTGATCGGCGAACTGACCCGGCTCGCGCTGGCGCACCCGTACCACGAGGGGTTGCGCGCCCACCTCATGGTCGCGCTGAACCGCAGCGGTCGCCAGGCCGAGGCACTGGAGGTCTTCCAGCAGACACGCGCCCTGCTCCACGAGCAGCTCGGTGTGGAACCGGGCCCCGCGCTCCAGCGGCTGCACCAGGACATCCTTCGCGGTGACGACCGGCCCCCCGCACCCGAGCGCGCCGCGCCCGCGACGACGGCCACGGTGTCGGACGCCACCCGTACGACACCGCCGGTGCCCAGGGAACTGCCCACGAACATCCCCGGCTTCATCGGGCGTGAGGACGCGTTCGAGGCTCTGGACAGGATGCTGCCCGGTGGCGCCACCGACCCGATCACCATCTCGGCCATCACCGGGATGGGAGGCGTCGGCAAGACCGCCCTCGCGGTGCGGTGGGCGCACCGGGTGGCCGACAGGTTCCCCGACGGGCAGCTCTACCTCAACCTGCGGGGGTATTCGCCCGGAGCCCCGGTACACCCCGCGGACGCGCTCGCCGGTTTCCTCCGGGCGCTGGGCGTCTCGCCGGGACAGGTTCCCGTCGAGGCGACGGAGGCCGCCGCGCGCTACCGCTCGCTCATGGCGGGACGGCGGATCCTCATCCTGCTGGACAACGCGAGCTCGGCGGAACAGGTCCGGCCCCTGGTGCCGGGCAACGCCGGTTGCGCGGTGCTCGTCACCAGCCGCGACCGGCTCACCGGGCTGGTCGTCCGCGAGGGCGCCCAGCGCATCACCCTCGACACGCTCGCCCCTGCCGAGACCGAAGCCCTGTTCGGCCACCTTCTCGGCGCGAACCGCGTACGGGCCGAACCCGAGGCCGTCGCCAGGCTGGGAGAGGTGTGCGCCCACCTGCCCCTCGCGCTGCGCATAGCGGCGGCGCGCCTGCTGGACCGCCCGAACTTCCCGATCAGGGACTACGTCACGGAACTCGGCACCGGCAGTCCGGTGAACGCGCTCACGATCGACGGCGACGAGGAGACCGCCGTCCGCGCCACCTTCGACCTGTCGTACCGGCTCCTGCCCGAGCACGTGCGACGGATCTTCCGGCGGCTCGGGCCGGTCGCGTCCCCCGACTTCACCCCGGCCGCGGCGGCGGCCCTCGCGGACGTCTCCGAGCAGGAGGCGGCGGCGGCGCTGGATCGGCTCACCGACGTCCACCTGGTCGACCAGCACGGCCCCGGCCGCTTCACCGTGCACGACCTGCTCCGCCGATACGCCGACGACCTCTCGTCCGCCGAGGACGGCGAGGAGGAACGGACGAAGGCGACGGGCAGGCTGTTCGAGTGGTACCTGTCAATGGCCGGCGACGCCGCGAAGGTGCTCTACCCGGACATGCTCCAGCTCCCCGCGCCCGACGGGATCGTGACACGGACCGCGGCCGTCGACACCCCCGCCACCATGCGAACGGCGACCGTCGGCGACCCGGCCGCGGCACAGGCGGCCATCGACGACCCGGCCGCGGCACGAACGGCGACCGTCGACACCCCCGCCACCCCACGGAAGCCGGCCATCGACAACCCCGCCGCCGCCATGGCGTGGTTGAGCGCCGAACACCACAACGTGGTCGCGGCGATCGATCACGCGGTCCGGCACGGTCCCAGACCCATGGCCTGGCTCCTGGCAGACAGGCTTCGCGGCTACCACAACTTCTCCAGACGCATGGTCGACTGGCTCGCCACCGGCCGTGCCGCACTCGCCGCGGCCCACGCGGAACGGGACCGGCGGGCGATGGCGTCCGCGTTCCTGAACCTCGCCCACGCCTACCACTGCCTCGCCCGCTACAACCGTTCGATCGCCTACCTGAACAGGGCGGTCGCCCTCAGCCACGAGACGGGATGGACGCAGGGCGAGGCGAGCGCCCTGAGCAATCTGAGCACCACGTTCATGTTCGTCGGCCTCCCCGACGAAGCCACCCGCCCTCTGTCCAGAGCGCTCGAACTCCACGACCGTCTCGGCTCCGAGCAGACACGCGCCAAGATCCTGAACAACCTCGCGAACGCCTGCAGACAGTCCGGCCGGCTCCGCGAAGGGCTCGACCACGCCGTCCAGGCGTTGACGCTGATCCGCGAGACCTCGGCGCCGAGAGCCGAAGCGGTCGCGATGACCACCATCGGCGAACTCCACCACCAACTCGGCCACCTCGCCGCCTCCGCCGACCACCTCACCACCGCCCTCGCCCGTCACCGGGAACTCGGCGACCGATACCTCGAGGCCGACACGCTGGCGTGGCTCGCCCTGGTACGCCGTGACTCCGGCCGGCTGGAGCAGGCCCACGACACCGCCGAGGCCGCGCTGGGGATAGCGGTGGACATCGGCGACCGATTCACCGAGGTCCAGGCGATGAACACGCTCGCCTCCATCCGTGACCACTCCGGGAACCCCGAGGAGGCCCTGCGTCTCCACCGGACCGCGCTGGGCATCGCCAGGGAGATCAACGCCCGCCACCTCGTGGGCGAGGCGCTCCTCGCGCTGGGCATCACCCACCACCGCTCGGGCGACCACACAGCCGCCGCCGACCTCGCCGAGCAGGCGCTGGAACTTGTCGGCGAACCTCATTTCCGCGTCGTCGAAGGACGGGCGCTCACTGTGCTCGCCTACGCCTGCCACCGGCGGGGACTCCTGACGGAAGCCGAGAAGTACGGCCGTCGAGCCCTGGACAACCACCGGGCGACCGGGCACCGGATGGGCGAGGCCCAGACCTGGGTCGTACTCTCCGCGATCTCGCATGACAACGGCGACACGACCACCGCGGAAACCCAGGAACGCCTCGCCACGGAGCTTTACGCGGAGATCGGGGCCCCCTTCTCGCGGGAGTTGACCGGCTGATCCCGGCGTTCCCGCGCCTCGGGCCCTTCCTCTACTCCGAACCGTCCCCGCGCCTCGGGCCGTCCCCGCCCTCCGGGTCGTTCCCCTGCCCCGGGCCCCTCCCGTACCCCGGACCTTCTCCATACCCTGGGTTTTTCCCGTGCCCTGGGCCGTTCCCGCACCCTGGAGCGGAGAATGCGCGTCCTCGACGTCGGCGAACGCGGCGAAACCGCGCAGCCGACGTCCTTCCCCGGAGGACGGCAGGCTCTCCACTGGTTCGGATCAGGGACAGATGCCGTAGAGGTAGCAGTCGTCCATGGCCGGACCAGACCGGTTCTCGGCGATGACGGGCCTGAACCAGTCGTACGGCTCGGGATATTCGAGGGGAGGAACCTCGGCGGCCGCACTGTGAGCGGACAAACCGACAACCGCGGTGGACAGTGACGTGGCCAATACGGTCAGCATCGCGAGCGTCGCCCAGCGCTTACGCAACATGATGAGTGTCTCCTTGCTCGACGCGCCGCCAGGCCCCGCTAGCGAAACGCTGCGCCAGAGTATGGAGCACATGTATATCGGCTGTATATCACCTGCTCAGCGGCGGTTTTCCGGGAAGCGGAACCTTGGCGAGACCCCCCGCGCCCATGGTTCCCGACCATCCCGACTTTCCCGGCAGCGCCTCGACCCCGTTTTCCGGCCAGGACTTCGAAGCCGGAACCCGGAGCCGGAAACAGTCCGGCGAGAACGGCTTCGACCTGCGGGCCGACGACGAGGACGCGCGATGCGCGGCTGCTATACCGCCGCTATACCGGGTCACCGCAGAATCCTTCACAGCACCACGGCGTCGGCTCGGATCTCCCGCAGGGCTCGGACCGGCGCCCTCGTGCCGGCCCGGTTCCGCCGCGGGACCCGGACCGGCCACCGTCGTGCCGGCTCGGATCTCCCGCAGGACCCGGGCCGGCATCGGAGAGACAGTCTGGTTTGCAACGGGGCCGCGAACCAGCTGCGATCCACCGCGTACCTTCGGGTTCGAACGGGAAAGCGGTGGATCGGCTGAGCGGACAAAGAAACAGATGGCTCGGACTCTCGAAGAAGTCCCTGGTCCCGTCGTTTTGACGGGACCAGGGACTTCTCTCCGTGTGGCGAGAGCCGATCGGACGGTTCGGCGCGCGGCTTGGAGCACATCGGGCCGACTATCGCTTGGCTCAAGGCCGGCACGACGGATGTCGGGCGGCCGGAGTCAGCGCCGGTGCCGGGCTACCGGGGAACCTCGCAGGTAGCCGGCCACCCGCTCCAGGAGGGGCGGTCGGCAAACAGAAATATATTTATGCGTTTATCGCAAGGGAACATATCCTCGCACTTTTGCCCGGAGACCAAGGTATCTACCTTACTGTGCGGGCAAGTTGACGGAAGCGAGATGGATTGCATTCCATTCACGCGTTAAATTGCGAATACATCCGACTCTGAGACTGTTTTCCCAGGTCACAGCGACAGAGAGGGATGCACGACCGAAGAGGACCGGTTCGAAGCCGCTCGAAGGGCGCACGCTATGACGGTATATGCCTATCGGTGCCCTTACTGCTCCGAAATTGAGGTCACTTTTCCGATCGGAACGGCATCCGCCGCGGTGCGGTGCCCAGACTGCGGCGCGGTCTCGCTTCGGATGTTCTCGGCGCCGATGCTGGCGCGCTCCCCGGACGCCGTGTCCACCCTGTTGCAGCGCGCGGAGCGCAGCGCCCACGAGCCCGAAGTCGTCACGTCCCTGCCGCGGCGCCGCACCGGACGCGCGGTGACCGCCCATCCCGCTACCAGCCGCCTGCCGCGGCCGTGACCGTCTCTGTCTCACAGCGCCGAAAGGAATCCGAACCGTGCCGGAGCTGATTTTCCCGCTCGACTCATCCAGAAGGTTCACCGACCAGGCCAAGATCGGTCACAACCGCTGGCACCCCGAGATCCCGCCTGTGGCACGGGTAAAGCCCGGCGACAGCTTCCGGGTCCACTGTCGGGAGTGGTTCGACGGTGCGATCCACAACGACGACTCCGCCGAGGACATCCGCGATGCCCCGATGACGACGGTGCACGCGCTCAGCGGCCCGTTCGCGGTCGAGGGGGCCGAGCCGGGTGACCTGCTGGTCGTGGACATCCTCGACCTGGGGCCCATCTCCCAGGAGGACAGCGGCCCGCTGGCCGGTCAAGGCTGGGGTTACACCGGGATCTTCCCCACCAAGAACGGCGGTGGGTTCCTCACCGAGCAGTTCCCCGACGCCTACAAGGCGGTCTGGGACTTCTCCGGTCAGATCGCCACATCACGCCATATCCCGGCGGTGTCGTTCACCGGCATCACCCACCCCGGACTCATGGGCACCGCGCCGTCAGCGGCGCTGCTGTCGAAGTGGAACACGCGAGAGTCGGCGCTGAGGGCCACAGACCCGGAGAGAGTGCCGCCGCTGGCCCTGCCTCCCGAGCCTCAGGACGCCATCCTCGGCTCTGTCTCCTCCTCCGAGTTCGACCGAATCGCAGCCGAGGCGGCCCGCACCGCGCCACCGCGAGAAAACGGCGGCAACCAGGACATCAAAAACCTCACCCGGGGATCCCGCGTGTTCTACCCGGTGTACGTATCCGGTGCGAACCTGTCGGTCGGCGACCTGCACTTCTCGCAGGGCGACGGCGAGATCACCTTTTGCGGTGCCATCGAGATGGGCGGCTTCATCGACCTGCGGGTCGACGTCATCAAAGAGGGCATGCGGACGTACCGCGTCGACGAGAACGCCATCTTCATGCCGGGCCGCACCGCCCCCCAGTACAGCGAGTGGCTCGCCTTCTCCGGGGTGTCCGTCACCCTGGACGGCGAGCAGCGCTATCTCGACTCGCAGCTGGCCTACCAGCGGGCCTGCCTGCACGCGATCGACTACCTGACGGCGTTCGGCTACAGCCCCGAACAGGCATACCTGTTGCTCGGCGCCGCGCCGATCGAGGGCCGGCTGTCGGGGGTGGTGGACATTCCCAACTCCTGCGCCACCGTCTACCTGCCAACCGCGATCTTCGACTTCGACATCCGCCCCGGCGCGTCCGGCCCGTTCCGCGTACCCCAGGGCACCAGCGCACCACACGCCGCCTTCGGCTGACCTCTCAGAGAGCGTTTGGCTGATAAGTAGGGTGTTTTGTGCTTGTTTCTGCAAGCAGCGGAAAGTACAGGGAGTGAAACGTCTGGGAAAGTCGGTACCCATAGTGACATCTGGTGTGGATGCGACAGTGATCTACGGCTTTTCTCCCGTCTGGTTTAAAGATGATCCGTCGTGGGTTTTTTGTGGCTGGCGGTGGCGCTGTAGTTCGTTGTCGTGACCTGCAAGTCTCTGGGCTCGACCTGCAAGTCTCTGGGCTCGACGATCTGGTCGGCGATAGACCACTGCCATGGCTGGACCTCCCCCTTGTCCCAGCGATCTGCCCGATGCCCGCCGACAGCTGATCGAACCCGTCCTGACCGCCTGGCGCGCCCGCCGCCAGGTACGCCAGGCCGAAGGACGCAACCCCGAAGCATCGGCGTGCGTGATCGACGCGCAAAGCGTCAAGACCTCCACCAACGTCCCTGCCACCGGCCAGGGCACAGACGCGGCCAAGAAGATCGTCGGCCGCAAACGCAGCATCGCCACCGACACGCTCGGCTTACTGCTCGCCGTCCTGGTCACCGCCACCGACGTGCAGGACTCGGTCGCCGGCACACCCCTGCTCAACCAACTCGCCACCGGCCAGAGCCTGGATCGATGGCGGCCACCGCACGCACTTCATCGACCATGCCGCCACCCTCGGCATCGATGCCCAGGTCGTGTCCCAAGACCCCGCCACTCGCGGATTCATCGTCCTGCCTCGCCGGTGGGTCGTCGAGCGCACCTTCGGCCGCTCACGCACCACCGCCGCCTGGCCCGCGACTACGAGACACTGCCCACCGCTTCCGAGGCCGTGCAGACCGGAAAGCTTGCCCTGGCGGTCGCGGTGGAGCAGATCGGTGATCACCTGCCGAATCCGGCTGCGACCTCGGCGAACGTCTCCCCCCTGCGCAGGTGGACCAGGACTGGCATGGCCTGCTGTCCGGGGTTGAGCCGGCGCCAGAGCGACCCGATCGCTTTGCGCCGCCGGCGTATCAGCCCAGCCACGTAGTTCAGCGTCGAACGCGACAAACCCACGGCGGCGCGCTGGAAAAGCACTCGAAGCTCTTGGTTCCGACGGCCTGGTTGTGGTGATCAACCCGTCTACCAGGAGCTTTCCACATTCGTCAGGCAAACACCGAGTCTGCGGCCACTCCGTGATCAGCCAGACCGTCACAGGGGGATGAAAAACGTTCAGTGCGCAGCTGAAGAGTCGGCGGATACTGCGGAAGTCACGCTGCCGTCCAAAAGAGCAGGCCGGCCGATCAAGCAATTCACGTCCCGCAGATCCATGAAGCAGGCTGAAAAGCGCTCAGTACGCGACCCAAAACACCCTCACGAAACATCGAGGCCAGTGGGCCAGGTCTACCTGCCGGTAACGGCTTTCTTATACGCCGGGCTGCCCAGGGGCGCCCTAAATCGATGATCATCGCTTTTCCGCCATGTCCAAAAGCGGACAACTAATGACATGTGCTATTGGCTGGAATTATGACGGTCTGTAAATCCATACCCGCAGGTCAAGTCACAGTTAGCGCTATCACTTCCCCGTGGACACAAAGCCGGAAAACCAGCATGAGGCCGATGCTTTACCAGTCTCAATAACAAGAGTCAAGTCATTGATTAACCACTTAATGCATGGAATACCGGATGCATCCGAACAAGCGAGTCACAGAGGAGCATTCCGGTGGAAATCCCCCCAACCACCACAAGATCCCCACGATCCCCTCGTCGTCTGGCAGTGGCGCTCAGCGCCGCCCTCGTCCTTGTCGGGATGAGCGCCGGGCAGGCCGTCGCGGCCCCCGCCCCCGCCCCCGTCAAGGACACCACCACCCGGCCCATCGAGCCGGCCGGCGCGATCCCGGGCGGTTTCGCCTCCTGGAAGGACCTGCTGGCCACCCAGGAGAAACTGGTCAAGGCCGCCGACCGCGTCACCGCCGCGGTCAAGGCTCAGGGCGGTGCCGGGTTCGCCGGCATCGTGGCCGCGCCGGAGAACCATGAGCTCCGCGTTTACTGGAAGGGGAACACCCCCAAGTCCGTCCGCGACCTGTTGGGCCAGGTGCGCCAAGAGGTGCCCGTCAGCGTCCTGTCCGCCGCCTACTCGGCCCGCGAGCTGGAGCGGGAAATGAACCGCCTGATCCGCACGTCCGGTGACGCGATCACGGCGATCGCGCCGAACGTCGACGGCTCGGGCCTCACGGTATCGGGCGCCGACCACGGCCTCACCCGCTCGAAGGTCGCCGACTCGGCGGTGCCGGTCACCGTGGAGGCCGGCGTCAAGCCGACGCTGACCACCCGCTGGGACGACTCCCCGCCCTGGTGGGGCGGCGCGGCCTGGCGTAACGCCAGTACCGGCGGCGGCTGCTCGACGGGCTTCGCCGTCACCTACGGCGGGACGAGCAGGATGCTGTCCGCGGGCCACTGCGGCAACGCCGGTCAGACGGCCACCGACCCGACCGGCCAGGTGATCGGCTCGATCTCGCCGGACAACGACGGCCTTGACGTGCTGCTGATCAACGGCACCTCCGCGGGCCGGGTCTTCAACAACAACCCCGGCTCCACCTCGCCGGAGTTCAGCAACCCGGTCATCGGCACCTCCAGTTCCTACGTGGGCCTGTGGGTGTGCACCTCCGGCGCGTACTCGGGCACCAACTGCAGCATCCAGGTGCAGCAGGTCAATGTCACGATCAATGTGGGCTACCTGATCACGGGCACGGTGCGGGCCGAGCAGTCGGCGCGCACCAACGCGGTCGGCCAGGGCGACAGCGGCGGCTCGGTGGAGGTCATCAATTCGGCCAACACCTCCCAGGTGTACGCGGCGGGCGTCAACACCGCGATCGACAGCAGCACCGCGGTGTCCTGCACCGGCTACGTGACCAGCGGCCGCGTCTGCGCCTGGCGGATGTACTACTCGCCGTGGAGCAACGCGACCGCCGCGTTCCCCGGTATCGCCATCGTCCTCGGATGATCGACGAGATCTGATTCGAGCGATCAGGGGCCGGTGCGCAGGCGCCGGTCCCTGATCGTCGCCCGCACGCGGCCGGCCAGGCCCCAGCCGACGTGGACGAAGTACTGATCGGCCGTCGCTTGCCGGAAGTGCCGAGGACGTCGCTTAGGAGAATCCAAAGTGCACATCCCCCTGAGAACCCGCAGGTCAACTCGATTCCGTTACCTGGCCACGGCGGTCGGCGTCATGATCGCCGTCGCCGGGATGGGCACCGCCCAGGCCGCCGGCGCACCGGACCCGGCCAAGCCCTGGACCACGGGATCCGTGGAGCACACCGGACCGGTGCCGGGTGGCTACGCCTCGTGGAAGGACCTGCTGCTCGATCAGCAGAAGATGGTCAAGGCCGCCGACCGGATCACCGCCGCACTGGCGGGCGACGGCGACGGCTACGCGGGCGTCGTCGCGGCGCCGGAGAACCGCGAACTGCGCGTGTACTGGAAGGGCAAGCCCGCCAAGGCGATCAACGACCTCGTGGGCCGGTTGCGGCGCGACGTGGCGATCAGCGTGCTGCCGGCGCGGTACTCGGCGCGTGAGCTGGAGGGCGAGGCGAATCGCCTCATCCGGGCAAACCGCGATCTGATCACCTCCATCGAGCCCCTTCAGGACGGCTCGGGCCTGAAGGCCACCACTGCCTCGGCCGGCGCGACCCGCACGGCGATCTCCGACGCGGCGGTGCCGGTCACCCTTGAGCACGGTGTGCAACCCAAGGTCGCCAGCCGCTGGAACGACAGCCCGCCGTGGTGGGGCGGTTCGGTGTGGGGCACTCCGTCACCCGCCTGCACGACCGGTTTCGCGGTGACCTACCAGGGCGTCCCCAAGATGCTGACCTCGGCGCACTGCGCGTCGGTCGGCCAGACCGCTGCGGACCCCACCGGCCAGGTCATCGGCACCGTCACGCACAGCAACTCCTCCCGTGACGTGCTCCTCATCGACACCAATGCCGGGGGCCGAGTCTTCAACAACCCCGTCAACAGCGTCGCCACGGAGTTCAGCAGCAGCGTGGTCGGCACCACCAGTTCGATCGTCGGCCAGTTCGTCTGCACCTCCGGCGGCTTCTCCGGCACCAACTGCACCATCAAGATCACTGCGGTCAACGTCACGATCAACGTGGGCTGGCTGATCCAGGGCACCGTCCGCGCCGAGCAGCAGGCGTTCACCAACGCGGCCGGCGGCGGCGACAGCGGCGGCCCGGTCGAGGTCACCAACCCGGCCAACACCAACCAGGTTTACGCCGTCGGCACCATCACCGCCACCGACTACGGCACCCAGGTCCCCTGCACCGGCTACCGGCCCACCGGCCGCGTCTGCACCTGGCGCATCTACTACTCCCCGTGGAGCAACGCGACCACGGCGTTCCCCGGCATCGCCATCATCCCTGGATGACCGACCTGACACCTTTCTGAGTCGAGTGATCGGGACCGGGGCCAAGGCTCCGGTCCCCTTTGTCCTTCCACCCGAACGCTTCCGTTTCATCGACTCCCGCAGGGAGGACCTCATCCGGCCGGCAACATATTCACGGAATACAGCAACCCGGCGACCGGCACTCAGAATTCCTACGTCGGCCTTTTCGTCTGCACCTCTGGCGCCTATTCCGGGACCAACTGCAACGTCCGGGTCATCACGGTGGGTGTGACCCTCAATGTTCCGAGCGTCCCTGGAGGATTTCTCTCCGGCATGATCCGGGCCGAGCAGCGGGCGTTCACCAACGCGATCAGCGAGGGCGACAGCGGCGGCCCGGTCGAGGTCGTGAACCCCAGCGACAACACCCAGGTGTACGCCGCCGATGTGACCTCCGCCTACGACAACGGCACCTCCGTACCCGTGCACCGGTTATGTGAACGCCGGCCGTACCTGCGCCTGGCGCATGTACCACTCCCCGTGGAGCAACGTGATCGCGGCCTTCCCTGAAATGACCATCGTCACCGGACGATCGGCGGACTTGGGTGTGACATGCAATGACCGAAAGGGGTCGGCGCTCAGCGCCGACCCATTTTTCGCGCCATGAGCCGATCGTTTCCCGGAAACGGGGGTCATTTTTTCAATCCCGGTTCGAACGCATCCCGTCCACTTTTCGTTCTACTGTTTGTCGGACAATATGATCGGAGGCGTCCTCATGAGTGCAAGGAATCACATCCGCACCACGGCCACCGTCCTGGGCGCGGCCCTCTGCCTGGCCACCACCATGGCGGCATGCGCGGCCCCCGGCGACGACACGGCCGCGACCCCCGAAGGCCCCACGCCCTCCGTTCCCCACCCCGCCGCCGTGAGTTCCACACCCACGGGCCAGGCCGAGGCGCCCTTCCTGGCCGACCGCGTCAGCGAGTACCTACGCCAGACCTACCCCGACCAGTACGCCGGGATAACCGTCGACGGCTCCAAGCTGATCGTCTACCGCGTCCCGTCCTCCACCCTGGACAGCGCTCTGCGCAGCAGGTTCCCCGCCGCCCCCGTCGAACTCCGCGACGCTGCCCACTCCGCTCGCCGCCTGGAGGCCCTGGCCCAGCGCATCACCGACGACATCGACTACTGGACCCGCAGGGGGGTCCCCATCACCACGGTGGCCGCCCGCTTCGACGGCGCCGCCGTAGAGATAGGCACCACCGACCTCCAAAAGGCAACCGCCGAACTCCCCGAACGCTACGGCCCCGTCCCCCTGCGATTCATCGAAGCCTCCCCCACCCTCCTTCTCCCCACGACGACCCCAACCTAGCCTCGGACTTTCACCTGGAAAGTTCGCGCAAGTCGATTCAACGTAAGGATCCCCCGCGATCCAAGATCCATAGAGCAGGCGACCCCGAGACGATGGCATACCCGTGGACTGGCGCCGGTTCGCGAACCGATCGGTGCGTCCATCACGGCACAACCCGCCGATCTGGGTGTCGAGTTCGTCACCGTCGAGATCGGCCGGAATACGACGCAGTGTGCGCTCGCCGGGCGGCTGATGTCGTCCGGTGACTCGGCGCCATGACCGGCGAGGGCTTCTACACCTACTGACGTCGCCCGGCTCAGGAGAAGCTCATCGCAGCCAGGCCCTTCTCCAGGGTCACGTCGGGCGAGTAGCCCAGCTCCGTCCTCGCGGCGGTGATGTCGTAGGAACGGTCCCGGCCGGTGAAGCTCACGAGCCAGTTCGTCAGCGGGGGCGCCGACTTCCGGCGGAGCAGGCGGGCCGTGCGGTCCATCATCGCCGCCAGGGGCGCCGCCATCGCCAGCGGGACGCTGCGACCCTTGGACAGATCCACGCCGCGGGTCGCCAGCAGGGGAGTGAGAAAGTCGCGAATGGGCATCGGCGTGCCGTCCGTCACGTAGTAGACGCCCTTGTGGCAGCCCCGCGTGAGCGCCAGGAGCACGGCGCCGACCAGGTTGCCGACGTGCACGAAGTCGACGATGTGCGTGCCGTGATCGATCCAGGCGAACCGTCCGGCCTCGGCCACCTCGGCCATTTCGGTGATCGTCGTCATTCCGCGACCCCAGATGAACGGCGGGCGGAGCACCACCAGCTCGGTGCTTCCGCTGCGGGCTTCCAGGAGCACGCGCTCGGTGGCCAGCTTGACGCGGCTGTAGGCGATGTTCGGCCGGCCTTCCGGCGTCGACTCGTCCACGACAGGAAGACGCTGGCTGCCCGTGGAGACGGACGCGGCACTGATGAGCACGAAGCGTCGTACCCCGGCCGCGACGCTCGCGGCGTGCAGGGCGACCGTCGGCACGTGGTTGGCCCGTTCGAAGAGCGAGTCGGGCCCCCAGAACTCCATGTGCGCCGCGACGTGCACGACCGCGTCGACCTCTCGCAGCGTGGCGAGCCAGCTCGGTGCCGGGGAGCCGACCTCGCGGAGGTCGGCGAGATCGCCACGTACGGGATCGGCACCGGCCGCGCGTACGCGCTGAAAGCTCGCATCCGATCTGGCGAGTGCCGTGACCTCGCGGTCTTCGGCGACGAGGCGATGGACGAGAGTGCTGCCGACGAAACCGCTGCCGCCAGTGACGAAAACCTTCACGTTTCCACTCCTTGTGGTTGAGCGCGCACCCCTCGTGCGCACCCGGTTCCGGTGCTGCTCGGCGCGCGACCCCGGCCGCTCCTCATAGATGCATCGTAATCGAATAGTTTGATGCCAATGCATCTACGTCTATGTAACCTCCCGTACGATGGATGCGTCAAGTGGGAGGTGGGCGATGCCGCACGCGAGGAAGGGCGTCACCGCAGCACAGGTCGCCGACGAGTTCAGTCGCACGGCGAAGGTTCTCGTCCGTCACTTCAACGAGCGCCTGGGCGAGCACGGGGTGTCGACGCCGAGGTCCCGCCTGGTGGTGGAGGTGGCACGCTCACAGCCCGTCCGGCTCACCGAGCTCGCTCTCGCGGTCGGCATCGCCCAAGGGACCGCCTCCACCCTGGTCGACGCGCTGGTCCGCGACGGACTGCTCGAACGCCAGACCAGCGCCAACGACCGCCGGTCCGTGCTCCTTCGGGCGACGGCACAGGGGGCCGCCCTGGCCGAGGACTGGACGGCCGGCTATGAACGGGCGGCGGAAGAGCTGTTCGAGCCGCTCACCTCCCAGCAGATGACGACACTGGTCGACATCTTGCGGACTCTCAGCGCCGCCGGAGACTGACGGACGAAGCCGAGGCCCGGCGCCACGCCAACCGTCCCTTCGTCATTTGGCTATGAGTCGGTCGCGGAGTTTGTCATAGTCCTATCGTCCCGTGCTCCCTACAGTCGATTTCGCAGGCGTTCGACTACACGAGTGACGGGGATATGGTGCGCGCCTGGGCGAGAAGCTCATCGACGAAGGCAGGGCCGCATCGGGGCATGCCGAGGACGAGTCCGGGCATTGGCCGGTGATCGTGGCCGGTGGCGGCCCCGTCTGCGCGGTGGTCGCGCTCGAACCAGGACGGCTGACCTCGTTGCTGTATTTCACTGCTGCACGGCATGCAAAAGGCCCTCCCTGATCATCCGGGAGGGCCTTTGAGCTGGAGCCGCCTTGGGGAATCGAACCCCAGACCCCTTCATTACGAGTGAAGTGCTCTGGCCGACTGAGCTAAGGCGGCGTGCCGTGTTCACCACGGCCTACGGCAGTCTACAGGCTCCCGAAGCCTTCTCGCGCCTTGGAATCACCCGATCTTGGGGCAGCGGGTCCCGTCCTTGGGGACGGCCAGATCGATCAGGTAGCCGTCCACCAGACGGTCCACGCACGTCGAACCGGTCAGGTAGGCGGTGTGCCCGTCGCCGTCGAACCCCACGAGAACGCCGGAGGAGAGCTGGGAGGCGAGGGCCTCGGACCACTGGTAGGGGGTGGCCGGGTCGCGGAGGGTACCGACGACCATGATGGGCGAAGCTCCGGGGGCGTCGATCTTCTCCCGTGGGCCTCCCTTGACCGGCCAGTACGCGCAGGGCAGCGAGCTCCACATCACGTACGCGCCGAAGAGAGGGGCCTCCTTTGCCGCCTCACGGGCCGCTGCGGCGTAGGCGGCCGAGTCGGCGGGGTAGGGGGCGTCGACGCAGTTGACGGCGAGGTTGGACTCGGTCTGATTGGTGTACTCGCCGCTCGCCTCACGGTCGATCAACAGGTCGGCCATGCGGAGCAGGGTGGTGCCGTCACCCTTCAGCGCCCGGTCGAGCGCCTGCCTGAGCACCGGCCAGGCCTGCCGGTCGTAGAGCGGGGTGATCAGGCCAAGGGTGGTCCATGCCTCGGTCACCGTACGGCCGTCGCCCGTCCCGTTGCTCAGGGGGGTCGTGTCCGCGCGGCGGAGCAGGGCGGCGATCTCCTCGCGGGCGGAGGCGACGGAGCCGCGGAAGGGACAGTCGGTGGCTGCCAGGCAGTCTTCGAGGAACGCGTCGAGGGCGACCTCGAAACCGCGCGCCTGCGCGGTGTTCATCTCCAGCGGGCCGAGCGAGGGGTCCACGGCGCCGTCCAGGACGAGGGCGCGGACGCGGCCGGGGAAGAGGTCCGCGTAGGCCGCACCCAGCTGGGTGCCGTACGACTTGCCGAGGTAGGTGAGGCGGTCGTCGCCGACGGCGGCGCGGAGCAGGTCCATGTCCCTGGCGGCGTTGGCCGTGCCGACGTACGGCAGGAGTTTGCCCGAACGAGCCTGGCAGCCGGAGGCGAACCGCCGCGACCCCTCCTCCAGCATGGTGACCTCTCCCGGCGAGTCGGGCGAGCTGTCGAGGCCGACGTAGGTGTCCAGCTCGCTCGACGACAGGCACCGGACGGGCTCGGAGTCGCCGACCCCGCGCGGGTCGAAGCCCACGACGTCGAAGCGGTCTCGTACGGCCTTGCTCACCGCCGTGCGGGCACTTCGGGCGTACTGAACCCCGGAGGCGCCGGGGCCGCCGGGATTGATGAGGATCGAGCCGATCCGGTTACCGGAGGCGGGAAGCCGGATCACGCTGATCTCGATCTTCTCGCCGTCCGGCTTGCCGTGGTCGAGGGGAACGGGGAGCTTCGCGCATTCGAAGCCGTCCCCGCAGTCTTTCCAGGTGAGCGACGACCCCCCTACCTCACCACCGCCCGTACCGCTGCCCCCGTCGCCGCTGCCGGAGCCGGCGTTGGCGCCCGTGCCGGTGCACGCGCTCGCCAGTAGGGCCACCGCCGCCAGTACGGCGGCCACATGGGATTTCACGCCTTGTCCGCTCCGTAGTCCGTGGGTCGGGATCGCACGCGGGTCCGGCGGGGGGAGCCGACGCGCGCGGAGAGGCTGACCGCTCGCATCCTACGCCCGCGCGGGCTCAGTCGGCCGTCGAACCCGAGCGCCACACGGGCTCAGCGGTCATCGAAACGCGAACCCTCGTGCAGGCTCAAGCGATCGGCGACCACACAGGCTCCGCAGCCGTCGAACCCGAGCCCTCGTGCGGGCTCAAGCGGTCGGCGACCGCGCGGGTTCGGGGGCCGCTGAAACCCGGGCGCCCGCGGGCCTCCGGTCACCCCTCGGGGCCGCCGTCGGCGACCTTCACCGCGTCCCCGTACGCCGCGTCGTGCTGCTTGCGCGGGGAGCACACCGACGCCGACGGGCACGCGCAGCGGCGGCCGCCCTCCTCAAGGCGGACCACGACGGAGTCGGAGGGTACGTTGCGGCCCACGACGGTTCCCGCCCCCTCGGGGGTGTCGACCTTCAGCCCGAGGCGGGGCATCCTGCTGTGCGCGTCGAGGTAGAGGGGGTGCTCGTACTTCAGGCAGCACATCAGCCGTCCGCACGCCCCCGCGATGCGCAGCGGGTTCACCGGCAGGTCCTGGTCCTTGGCCATCCGGACGGAGACCGGCTCGAAGTCCTTGAGGAAGGTGGCGCAGCACAGGTCGCGGCCGCAGGGGCCGATGCCGCCCTGGAGGCGGGCCTCGTCGCGGGGGCCGATCTGGCGCAACTCCACCCGGGCGCGCAGGTTGCGGGCCAGGTCGCGGACGAGGGCGCGGAAGTCGACCCGCTGTGGGGCGGAGAAATAGACCGTGTAGACGTTCTCGGCGTCGGTGTAGTCGACGCCGACGACCTTCATGGGCAGCGCGTGCCGCTTGATCAGACGCTTGGAGACGCTGCGGGCCTCGGCGCGGCGCCGCTTGTTGCCCTCGTCTCGGGTGAGGTGCTCCTCGGTCGCGATGCCCTCGCACACCGGCAGCCCGCCGACCTCCTCGCTCGTCCACTGGGGCGCCCAGACGCACTCGGCCACCTCGGGGCCCGCGTCGGTGGGAACCAGCACCTTGTCTCCGACCTTGGGGGTGTGCTCACCGGGATCGAGGTAGTACAGCCTGCCGTAGCGGGTGAAACTCACCGCCATGATCATGCCCATATGGCTCCAAACCTGGGGGTACGGCTCGTGCTCACCTTATGCGTCATGCCCTCGGATGTGGGGTGTCATCCAAGGGCGATCATGGACAAGCCGCCCGACCCCGGCGTCGTCGAGCCGGGCACGCGACACCGCCCGGCCGTACTCGCGAACCGCTCAAGCCGCCGTCACCCGCCCGGCCCGAACCCGTTCGGTCCGCTTCCGCTCAGGCCCCCGGGGGCTTGAACGCCGGGAAGGAGCACTGCTCCGGCTCACCCGACCACGGAAGGAAGTGCGTGATGAGCGACCACAGCGATGCTTTTCTCAGCATGCAGGGCGTATCGACCGCGTTGGACACCCCCGGCAGTTCGCCCATGGCGCGGGCGACGGCCCTGGAATCCGTCCCCGGCCTGAGCCAGGCTCGGAAGGACTCCGGCATGTCCTCGACGGCTATCGCCTCCCGCAGCGCGGGATTGTCCGCGTACTGGCTCTGGAATTCCTTCCATGCCTGCTGGCTATCTTTGAAAAAGACCCTTTCCACATCGGGCCGGACCTCAAGTGCCCGGCGGATCTCCTCCTGCTCATCCTCTGTCGCCGCATGGTCGCAGATGGGGAAGGGGCTGTCCTGTTTGCAGAGGAAGACCGACACATCGGCGTATCCCGACTGCTCGGGGCCGCTCATCGCCATGGCGACGATGTTCTCCCTCGACAGCTGGGAGATCGCGCTGAGCCGTACGACTCCGAAGACCGTCACGGCGACGGCGAGGGCCGCGACGGCGATCCGGAAGGGTGCCCTGGAGCGGCGGCGGGCGGGGACGGTGAGCGGGCGAACGTTCTCGGCGGTCGCGGCGGCGGTGGAGAGGGCATCGCGGAGGCGGTTCTCGATGTCGGTCATGACTCCTCCTTGAGCATCCGCGCGAGGGCGGCCAGCCCACGCGCGAGGGTGGAACGGGCGGTGCCTGCGGCGATGCCCATCGTCTCGGCGATCTCCTGGTCGGACAGGTCCAGGTAGTAGCGGAGGGTCAGCGCCTCCCGCTGCCGCCTGGGCAGCGCGCGCAGGGCCATGAGCACCTCTCGGCGTTCCTCACCGAGCAGCGCCACGTGCTCGGCGGACCAGACCGGCGGCTCGTACGGCGCGGTCCGTCGGAAGGCGACCGCGCGGCGGCGCAGCACCGATCGCGACCCGTTGAGAACCGCCGAACGGATGTAGGTCAGCGCCCTGCCCGGGTCGCGCAGACGGCGCCGTCCCGCGTGGGTGCGGGTGAACGCCTCCTGTACGACGTCCTCGGCGGTGGCCTGGTCGCCCACCATGAGCAGCGCCAGCCGTACCAGCCCGAGGTGATGTTCGGCGAACAGCGTCGCGATGTCGACGCGGTCCCTGGCGAGGGGCTCTCCGTGGGAGAGCAGTTCGACTTCCACATCACAGAGACGCCGTGCCGGGCCTTCTGCTGCTTCGTTCGACCCACGAGTTCCGCCCCGTCCGCGCTCTTTCCGCCTGTGGCCCCTTCCTGCCCACGTGTCCCATCCGGTGCGCTCCGCCCGGCGCGCGGGCTCGGCTCAGCGGCCGAGTTCGGCGAAGGACTTCTCCCAGCGGTCGGCGATCATGGAGATGTCGTAGCTCCTGGCCGTCTGGAGGGCGTTCTCGGCCATCCGGTGGCGGCCCTCCTCGTCGTCGATCATCTGGATCAGCCCGGCGGCCAGTGCGTCCACGTCGTCCGCGGGGACGAGCAGCCCGTCGATCCCGGGCGTGATGATCTCGCGAGGCCCACGGGGGCAGTCGAAACTGACCACCGGCACCCCGGAGGCGAACGCCTCGATGATGGTCATGCCGAAGCCCTCGAAACGAGAGCTGACCACGTGGATCGAGGCCTTGGCGAGCTCGCCCTCGATGTCTCCCGTGGGCCCCATGAACGTGACGTTGTTGTGCAGGCGCAGCTTGACGGACTGCTTGATCAGCTTGTCGCCGACCCGGCCCTCGCCGTAGATGCGCAGTTTCCAGTCCGGGCGCTCCTTGGCCACCCGGGCGAACGCCTTCAGCAGGCGGTCGTACCCTTTGACCGGCACCAGCCTGCCCGCGGCCAGCACGATCCGGTTCTCCTGCCGGGAGCGCGGACGCGGGCCGCCGGGCAGCCCGTTGCCGATGGTGAACACCTGGGTGGACGCCCCGTCGAGCATCTTCCGGTAGTCGTGCTCGTCGGCCTCGGTGAGGGTCACGACGGCGTCGAGCCTCGGATACCACGTCCGGATCTCCTCGAAGATCCCGGGCTGGTGTGCCTCGAAGTGCAGGTGCTCCTGGGCGATCGTGATGACCCGTTTGCGCGCGTACCTCGCGGCCATGATGTTGAGCCCCGCGCGGGTGGTGATCAGCACGTCGCTGCGGAGCCTGCGCAGCTCGCGGACGAGAACCTCGTCGCTCCAGGCGCTGAAGGAGGCGTACGCGCGCTCCTCGGGGTGGATCAGCGCGCTCTCCCGCGCGCTCAGCCGCTCGGCCTTCTTCGCGTACGGCCAGCGGACCCTGGCCCCCTCCCGCAGGTCCACCAGTGAACGCAGGCGAACCTGGGAGCCCAACGGCAGGAAGGGGACGTCGGCGTGCTGGAAGACGCTGACGATCTCGACCTCGTGCCGCTCGGACATCGCCGTGGCCAGGTCGAAGGTGGCGCGGATGGTTCCGCCCATGCCGTAGGCGTTGAGGATGAGAAAGGAGATCTTCACGAGCTCTCCTCCTCGACGCTGAGCGCGACGGCGAGGCTGTCGGTCTCGGTGTAGTACGGCCGGACCCTCACCTGTCCCACGCGCTGGGCCGGGAACCGAATTTTGGTTTTCTTGTCCGTTATGTCATCAAGGCGAGTCGCGAGCGGCAGACGGGTTCCGGAGAACTCCGCGTAGAGATCCCAGAAGACCCGGCGCCGTACCTGCGTCTCGGCCATCGGCGCGATCTCGATCCCGCCGTCGAACCACCGCCCCTGGAAGTTCGCGGGCCCGCTCACGGGCTCGGGTCCCCGGCGGGCCACCGCCACGAGTTTCGCCGCCCCCCGGATCGGCTCGCCGTACGCGACGGCGCCCTCGACCTCGATCACCCCGTCCTCCGCGGTCACCCGGATCACCTCGACGTACGGCTCGACCTCGCGGACCCGCAGGCCCAGCGTCCCGACAGCGGTGCGAAACGCCCTGATCTCTCGGTTTCTGGGGGTCTCCGCGTAGGCCCACAGGCCGTCGAGCGAGAATCCCGGGTCGTCGGTGGCGATGGGCTCACCGCCTCGCGACGCCGTCCAGATGCCCGCGGAGAGTGCCTTCAGATTCGTGGCCTCGCACTCCTCGCCGGTCTCCACGTGCCGCAGAACGATCCCGGGATCGTTCCCGTCGCCCCCGTGGATCGGCTGCGGCCACTCGATTCTCAGCGTGTCGTCGTCGCCCACACGGCTCGTGACGGCCCGCTCCTTCGCGGGCGGAATCCCGCCGTACCGTGCCCCAATGCTCACCAAGAGTCCCCCGGTCTTCGCTGCTCATCCCCATAGAGCAGGACACTGTCCACCGATTTATAACGAAATAACCTATTTTGCCGGTTAATCTTAACGACCCGTACTCGTACTTTGAGGCGACTTAGCGATGAATGGTTCCACCTAATCGGAAACAGACGGATAGCGACTACTTGATGAGGGTTACCAACTACCCTCCCACCAGCAGATATTCAGCCGCCGGCCAAGGAAACTGGAAAATGTCCGGTATCGGTCAGAGCCCTCTCCGAACGGCCCCGGCCCGGACACCGCGACGAACAAGCGGGCATCGCGCCGTCGATCCGCGCCCGGGGACGGCGGGCAGTGATTGGGCCCTCGCGGCGTGGAACCGGCTCTATGGACTGCGGCTCCTGAAAACGGCACCCGAGAGCCTCGCGTGACCTCACAGCCAGGTCCGACGGCCCCGTACGACCGGATAAGACCGGTCCGGAATCGGCCCGGTACGACGTCAGGATCGTTTCGGGGCCGATTCGGGGCCGAATCAAGCCGGTTCAGGGCCGGTTCGGGGTCGGCGAATCCCGCCCGGTACGGTTCGGGGACGGCCGAGGCTCAGAGCCCGGGCCGGTGCAGCGAGATGGTCATCGACTCGACCGCCATCTGCGGACTGACGTTGGACGCCAGCCGCCTCCGGCAGCGCATGATCGCGTCGATCCTGCGCAGGGTGTCTTCCGGCGTGGAGGCACGGGCCAGTTCGTCCAGGTCTGCGCGGCGGTCCTCACTCGCCAGTTCCACGTACGCGCCGAACTGCACCGCCAGCACATCGCGATAGAACGCCACCAGGTCGAGCAAAGAGGCGTCGATGACGTCGCGCTTGGTGCGGGTCGCCCGGGACTTCTGGCGGTCCTCGAGATCCTTGAGCGCCCCGGCGCCGCCGCGGATCAGGCCCCTGTTGAGCCCCTTGCCCGTGGAGCCCTCGCCGTAGGCCTGCCGCAGCTCGGTGATCTCCGACTCGTTCAGCACCGCGGTGACCGCGGCGGCCTCGTCCTCGGCGGTCTTCACCAGCCGCTCGGCGGCCATCACGCACTCCCCGACACCGGTCAGCGACCGGGGGATGGACAGCACCGCCTCGCGGCGCGCACGCGCGTCCCCGTCCAGGGCGAGCCTGCGGGCACGGTCGATATGCCCCTGGGCGGCCCTGGCCGCGAACTCCGCCATCGCCACCGGCACGTTCTCGCGGGTGGCCAGCACGTGGGCGACCGCCGCGGTGGGCGGGGTGACGAGCGTGACGATCCGGCATCGGGACCTGATGGTGATCATCATGTCGTCCGGGGAGGGCGCGCAGAGCAGCCACACCGTCCTCGGCGGCGGCTCCTCGATGGCCTTGAGCAGCGCGTTGGACGCCCCCTCGGTCGCCCGGTCGGCGTCCTCGAACAGCACGACCCGCCAGCGGCCCAGCGTCGGCGCCCCGGCCGCGCGCAGGATGAGCCGCCGGGTGTCCTTGATGCCGTACGAGAGCCCCTGCGGGCGGACGATCTCCAGGTCGGGGTGGGAGCCGACCGCCACCTGGTGGCACATGTCGCAGTGGCCGCACCCCTGGTCCGGGCAGAACAGCGCGGCGGTGAACGCCCGCGCGGCCTCCTCGCGACCGGATCCGGGCGGCCCGGTGAACAACCACGCGTGGGTCATCCCTGCGCCGCGCCCTCCGGCCAGCAGATCGGCCCCGGCCGCCGCCGCCCGGCGGAGCGTCGCGGAGGCCCGTTCCTGCCCCACAAGATCGTCAAAGACTCCCACGCCCCCAACCTACCGTCGGGGACGCGGGCTCAGTCGCGGATCGCGGGCATCGTCCCGGTGACGTCCTCCGACTCCTGCGGCACCGGGTCGGGCAGGATCTCGCGGATCCGGTCGTGGACGATCGAGGAGATCTGACTCTGGGGCAGGGTCCCGTCGACGACCAGGTAGCGGTCGGGCTCGGCGGCGGCCAGTGCCCGGAACTCACGACGGACGCGCTCGTGGAACTCCAGGGGCTCCGACTCGATGCGGTCGGCGGCCCCGCCCAGCCGGGCCAGCCCCACCGAAGGCGGGGTGTCGATGAGCACGGTGAGATCGGGGACGAGCCCGCCGGTGGCCCAATTGTTGATCATCGTGACGTCCCCGGTGTCCAGGGCGCGGCCCGCGCCCTGGTAGGCGAGCGACGAGTCGACGTAGCGATCGGAGATCACCATCGAACCCCGGTACAGTGCCGGTCGGATGACCTTCTCCACGTGCTCGGCCCGGTCGGCCGCGTACAGCAGCGCCTCGGACCTCGCCGACAGTCCCTGGTGCACGGCGTCGAGCAGGATCGCCCGCAGCCGCATCCCCACCTTGGTCGAGCCGGGCTCACGGGTCTGCACGACGTCGAAGCCCTGGTCGCGCAGCCAGATCGCGAGCAACCTGGACTGGGTGGTCTTCCCCGACCCCTCACCGCCCTCGAACGCGATGAACATCCCGCGCCCCTGCTCAGGGCTCTCGGGGGCGAAGCGCTCCCCGCGCACCGCGGCGAGCAGGTCGGCGACGATCGAGACGCCCCTGCGGTCGTCCATCTGCCGCAGCGCGACGATTCCGACGATCACCGCGAGCAGCCCGCCGACCAGCAAGACCAGGTTCGAGCCGTCGAACCGGTAGACCGGCTCCAGACCGACCCTGATCTGGCGCTCGCCGAACAGGCCCGCCAGGGTCGGCGCGACCGCGACCACCAGCAGCAGGGTCACCCGGGCTAGCGACTGCAGGAAGGAGAACGTACGGCCCCGCAGGCTGTCGTCCACCTCCAGCCCGATCATGGTGTAGCCGATGATCCACGCGATTCCCGCGCACGCGCCGAGCAGCACGGTCAGCAGGACGACGATCACCAGGTTGTGGACGAGGGCGACCGCGACGAGGACGAGCCCCGCCACCACGATCGACAGGCCGAACAGCCTCCGCCGCGACAGCTCCCTCAGCAGCCTGGGCCCGAAGAACATGCCGGAGGCCATACCGACGAAGACCGCGCCGAAGACCACGCCGTACGCCGCGTCGCCGCCGCCCAGCGCCTCCACGTAGATCTTGGCCACCCCGACCACCGCGCCACCGGCGGCGAACGCGCCCAGCATGCCGATGATCAGACCGCGGATCAGCCGGTTGCCGCCGACGAACCGCCAGCCCTCGAAGATCTGCCGCAGCACCGACGGCGTGGAGGTGGCCCGCGCTCCGCTCTTCGGGATGTCCTTGAGCGAGAAGATGATGACGGCGGAGACCAGGTAGGCGAGCGCGTTGATGAACAACGCCAGGTAGGTCTCGCGCTGGGCGAGGAACGGCACCAGCCTGCCCAGGACGTCGTCGGCGACGGAAAGCAGCGCGAACAGCAGCGCGGCGACGGGCGCGGTGCCGTACGTGACCAGGAGGTTGAGCTGGTTGGCCTCCTCCAGCCGCTCCTTGGGCACCAGGTTGGGCACCGTGGCGTCCTTGGCCGGCACCCAGAAGAGGTTGACGCACTCGACCAGGAACGTGGCGATGATCACCCACTGGTAGCTGCCGACCAGCGGGATCGACAGCACCAGCGCGAAGCGCAGGAGATCGCAGAAGAACATCGTCAGCCGCCGGTCGAACCGGTCGGCGAACGCCCCCGCGAGCGGTCCCAGCAGGATGGCCGGGAGCATCTTCGCCACGAAGACGCCGCCGATGGCCAGGCTCTGAACCTGGTAGCCCGACGCCGCGGTGAGATTGCCCGCCAGGGCGGTCAGCGCGAGGAGGTTGAGCCAGTCTCCCAGGCTGCATACCGACATCGCCGTCCACAGCTTGCGGAACGGGGCGTTGGCCAGCACGTGGGGGGTCTTACGTCGCGCGGTGCTCCGGCCAGGGGTGGTCATAGTGTCAGCGTATCCAGATGCTCGCTGGGCTTGGGAAAACACGAGCCAGGCGGAAATACCCGGCTGCCCGTCGCACGAGGGTAATACGCCGGCCCCGCGCCCCGCAGGTCACACCCGCGAAAAGAGGCGCTCGGTACGACTGTTTCCAGAGGTGCTGCCGTTGGAGCCCCCCAAAGTGCCTCCGGTGGAATTTCCAGAGGTGCTCGCCACGGACTTCCGGAGGGGCACTCCCGTCCGAGTTCCCCAGGTGCTCCCCGTGAACTTACCGAGGGGTCTCCCTGCCGGGTTTCCCCCGGGTGCTCGCTGCGGACTCCCGGAGGAGCACTCCTGTCCGAGTTCTCGCGAGTGCCCGCCGTGAACTTCCCGAGGAAGTCTCCCTGCCGAGTTCCCCAGGTGCTCACCGCGAACTTCCTGAACGGTGTGCCCCAGGCCGGGTGTCCAGGGTTACTCGTTCCGGACTTCCAGAAGAGTGATCTCAGGCGGTGCGCCCACCCGGACCGGCGGCCCCCAGAAGCCCGCGCCCCGCGTCACGTAGACCTGGGTGCCGTCCACCTCGCCGAGGCCGGAGACGACCGGCTGCTGCATCGGGATGACCAGATTGAAGGGGACCATCTGGCCACCGTGCGTGTGGCCGGACAGCTGGAGGTCCACGCCGTACGTCGCCGCCTGGACGGCCTGGACCGGCTGGTGGGCGAGCAGGACGGTGGACCGGGAACGGTCACGACCGCCCAGCGCCCGCTCGAAGTCGGGGCCGTCACCCGAGGCGACACCGCCGAGATCGTTGACCCCGGCGAGGTCGAGAACGGCTCCCCCGTGGGCGATCTCGACGCGCTCGTTGCCGAGGGGGCGGATGCCGAGCCCGCGCAGCTCCTCGATCCACTCCTGCGGGCCGTTGGCGGTGTAGTACTCGTGGTTGCCGGTGACGAAGTAGGCACCGTAGCGGGATTCGAGGTCCTTCAGCGGCACGGCCAGCGAGCCGAGTTCGGCCACCGTACCGTCGACCAGGTCACCGACGACGGCGACCACGTCGGCCTCCAGTGAGTTGATCATGCGGACGAGGCGACGGGCGTGTTCCGTACCGGTGAGCGGGCCCAGGTGGATGTCGCTCACCACCGCGAACCGCAGGCCGCTCAGGCGCGGATCCAGTCTGGGCAGGACGACCCTGACCGGTTCGATCACCGGGTCACCGAGAGCCGTCCTCACCCCGAACCCGACCGTGCCCAGCGCCCCCGCCCCGGCGGCGACCGCTGCCGTACGGGCGATGAACAGCCTCCTGCTCATCCCGGCCTGGCCGTACGGTCCTCCTGGAAACCCTCCGTCGCGCCGCGCGTCCCCGGCACCGGGAACGACGATCACGCCACCGATCTCGGTCCCCGTCTCCGAACTCGCCTCGGCCCTCCTCCCGGACCCCGCCTCGGACCCCGCCTCGAACCCGGACCGACCGGCGACGGCGGACCGGTCGGCGACATCGGGTCGAACGGCGGGCACCGGCTGGGCGGCCATGAGCGCGGCCCGCTTCTCCTGAGCGTCCGCCACATCCGGCCCCTCCGCCCGCCGCTCCGTCCACCTCAGGACCAGCAGGGCCGCACCCCGGGGAATCTCCAGGATCACCAGGAACACGAAGAGGTAGAACATCACCGCGATCCAGAAGAACCCCGGCCAGGCCAGGAAGTGGCCCCACTCGCTGCGGGAGGCGACCAACGTCACCGGGGCGAGCACGGCCAGGGCGACGAGAACCCACGTCAGCACCCGGCGGGTCCGGCCGGGCCTCGTGGTCGAACCGACCAGGCGACGCCACAGATAGAAGTGGACCAGCGTGATCGCGCAGATGACCAGCGACACGAAACCCACAACCGTCACTCGCCTCTCCCGCGCCCACCGGCCGTTCCCGGTGCGCTCCGAAGAACGCCCGGGATGGCGAATGCGTTCCCGGATACCTGGAACCCCGGAAGTCCAGAGCCTCGGAAGCCCAGAAGCACGCCGGTTCAGGGCTCTGAACTTCCAAAACCCTGGAAGCCCAGGACCCCGGAGACTCGGAACCTGGAGGCCCAGGACCCTGAAAGCTCAGGACCCTGGAAACTCAACACCCCGAAAGCCCTCAAGGCCCTGGGAGCTCACAGAACCCTGGAAGGCCGGCCTGAAAGCTCCCAGGGACCCCGAAAACGAAGTGTCAGGCCTTCGCCTTGGCCCTGGTGGTGCGGGGACGCTTGGGCGCCGGGCCACGGGCGCGGCGGTCGGCGAGGAGCTCGGCGGCGCGCTCGGTCGTGATCTGCTCGACCTCGTCACCCTTGCGCAGGGAGGCGTTGGTCTCGCCGTCGGTGACGTACGGCCCGAACCGCCCCTCCTTCACCACGATCGGCTTCTTGGAGACGGGATCCTCGCCCAGCTCGCGCAGCGGGGGCGCCGCCGCGGCCTGCCTTCCCCTCGCCTTGGGCTGGGCGAACAACTCCTTGGCCCGCTCAAGGGTGATCGTGAACATCTCCTCCTCGGACGCCAGCGAGCGCGAGTCGGTGCCCTTCTTGACGTAAGGCCCGAATCTGCCGTTCTGGGCGGTGACCTCCTGGTCGTCGATCACCCCGAGCACGCGAGGCAGCGAGAGGAGCTTCAGGGCGTCTTCCAGGGTGACGGTGTCCAGGGACATCGACTTGAGCAGCGAGCCGGTGCGCGGCTTGACGGCGTCGGCCTTCTTGGTCTTCTTCTTGGCGCCCTCGGCCGGCGGCGCCTCCTCGGGAAGGATCTCGGTGACGTACGGGCCGTAACGGCCGTCCTTGGCCACGATCACGTGCCCGGTCACCGGGTCCTTGCCCAGCTCCCTGTCACCCGTCGGACGGGAGAACAGCTCCTCGGCCATCTCGGCGGTGAGCTCGTCGGGCGCGAGGTCCTCCGGCACGTTCACCCGGGCGCCGTCGCGGTCCAGGTACGGGCCGTAGCGCCCCACCCGGATCATGATGTCGGTGCCCCTGATGGAGAACGAGCTGATCTCCTTGGCGTCGATCTCACCGAGGTCGGTGACCAGCTCCTTCAGGCCCTCGTCGCCCTCCGCGCCGAAGTAGAACCGGCGCAGCTCGGGCACCCGCTCCGCCCGGTCGTTCGCGATGTCGTCGAGGACCTTCTCCATGTCGGCGGTGAAGTCGTAGTCGACGAGGTTTCCGAAGTGCCGCTCCAGCAGGTTCACCACCGCGAACGCCAGGAAGGACGGCACCAGGGCCGTGCCCTTCTTGAAGACGTAACCGCGGTCCAGGATCGTCCCGATGATCGACGCGTACGTCGACGGGCGGCCGATCTCCCGGTCCTCCAGCTCCTTGATCAGCGACGCCTCGGTGTATCGCGCGGGCGGCTTGGTCGCGTGCGCCAGCACGTTGAGCGCGGACGCGGTGAGCGGGTCGTTCTCGGTGAGGTTCGGCAGGCGCTTCTCGGAGTCGTCCCGGTCGGTGGACGGGTCGTCCGCGCCCTCGACGTAGGCCTTCAGGAAACCGTGGAAGGTGATCGTCCGGCCGGAGGCGGTGAACTCGACCAGCTCACCCGAATTCGACGTGCCGTTCACCTTGACGGTGACCGACTCGCCGACCGCGTCCTTCATCTGGGAGGCCACGGTCCGCTGCCAGATCAGCTCGTACAGGCGGAACATGTCGCCGCTCAGCCCGGTCTCGCCCGGCGTGCGGAACTCCTCACCCGAGGGACGGATCGCCTCGTGCGCCTCCTGCGCGTTCTTGACCTTGCTCGCGTACACGCGCGGCTTGTCGGGCACGTACGCCGCGCCGTACAGCTTGATCGCCTGGCTGCGGGCCGCCGCGACGGCGGTCTCCGACAGCGTGATGCTGTCGGTTCGCATGTAGGTGATGAAGCCGTTCTCGTACAGACGCTGGGCGACCTGCATGGTCGACTTCGCGGAGAAGCCCAGCTTGCGGCTCGCCTCCTGCTGCAGCGTGGTCGTCCTGAACGGCGCGTACGGCTTGCGGGTGTACGGCTTGCGCTCGACGGACTTGACCTTGTACGAGACCCCGGCGAGGCGCCCGGCCAGGGCACGGGCCGCCTGCTCGTCCAGGTGGAGCACGTCGGCGTTCTTGAGGGTGCCGTTGCTCGCGAAGTCACGGCCCTGGGCGACGCGCTTACCGCCCACACCGGTCAGCATGGCGGTGAACTCGTGCGGGATCTCGTCGCGGCCGGTGTCGAGCAGCGCCTGCAGGTCCCAGTAACTCGCGCTGGTGAACGCGAGGCGCTCGCGCTCGCGCTCCACGACGAGCCGGGTCGCCACGGACTGCACGCGCCCGGCGGACAGGCGGGGCTTGACCTTCTTCCACAGGACCGGGCTGACCTCGTAGCCGTAGAGGCGGTCGAGGATGCGCCTGGTCTCCTGGGCGTCGACCAGTCTCAGGTTCAGGGCGCGGGGGTTGGCCACCGCCTCCTGGATCGCCCGAGGGGTGATCTCGTGGAACACCATGCGGTGGACCGGCACCTTGGGATTGAGCACCTCACGAAGGTGCCAGGCGATCGCCTCGCCCTCGCGGTCCTCGTCAGTGGCGAGATAGAGCTCGTCGGCGTCCTTGAGCAGCTGCTTGAGCTTGCTCACCTGCGCCTTCTTGTCGTGGTTGACGACATAGAGCGGCTCGAACTCGTGATCCACGTTGACACCGAGGCGTGCCCAGGACTCCCCCTTGTACTTCTCGGGGATGTCGTCGGCCTTCTCAGGGAGATCGCGAATATGTCCGATACTGGACTCCACGACGTAGCCGCGGCCGAGGTACCCGGCGATGGTCTTCGCCTTGGAAGGCGACTCGACGATCACCAGGCGGGTTCCACCGGCGTTGCCGTTCTTGGCTGGCACGCTGCTTCCTACCTCGCTGTTCGCATTCGTTCCCCGTTTTCTTCCCCTCGGGTTACCCGGTCTCGACCGAGAACACTCCCAAGGGAAGCCGCAAGGACGCAGAATAAAGCCCTATGAGTGTCGACGTCCCCCGGCTCACCCTCGGAGACTAATCGCTGTGCTCGACTACTCCTACTTGGTCCTCCACCTTCCGCGTGGCACATCCCGGGACGCAGCCCGGCGGATACTGACCGAACATGCAGAATACGGCGACTGGGAGCTCGACCGCCTGCGACTGTATCCCGACGGCCGCCGAGACGTTCGACTGCGCCGGAAGATAATACGTGTGACCAGGACGATGTAACTCCGGGTGACTCCGGACATGGCTTTGCCCGCTCCGGGCCGCGCCCCCGGAACGGGCAAAGCTTCCGTGCCTCGCAGGCCGAGCGGACGCCGCGCCACGAGGGCGCGGCCGTCCTGTCTCGCCGCCTTCGAGGCGTCTAGGCGCCTTCCTCAGCGGTCCTGGGAAAGCGTGTCCAATGGGTTACTAATGTCTTACTTCCCGCCTTGCTTCCCGTTCCCCTACTTCTTGCCGAAACGGATCCGGCGGGTGGTGCCGAAGACCGTCGCGGCAGCCGCGGCCAGCGCACCGATCAGGAGGGTGACCAGAGAACCGACGTTCATCCCGGTCACGCCGACGGGCTGGGCCGCGCTCATCAGGCCCAGGTCACCGACCGGCAGGGCTCCGGCCGGGGTCGAGGAGGTCAGGTCGGCGACGGGAGCCGACAAGCCCTTTCCGGCCTTCGCGGCCCGGTCGCTCACCTCGCTCGCGGGCGCCGCGGGAACGGCGGGAGCGGCGGGGAACTCGGGCAGCCTCTCGGCGGCCGGGAACCGCGACCGGTCCGCGGCCGTCGGCGACAGGCCGGGGGCGGACGCCTGTCCGGCCGCGCCGCCGAGCGCCGGGACGGCCGGGAACGCGGGCAGCAGACCGCTCGTCCTCTGCTTGCCGGGCTTGGAGTCCCAGTCACCGTGGCCCTTGCCGTAACCGCCGTGACCGCCGTGCCCACCAGGGCCGCCGTGCCCACCGGGGCCGCCCCGGTGGCCACCGCCGGGACCGCCCCACTGGCCACCGCCCGGACGCCCGGACGGGCCACCGGCGCGGGAGCCTCCGAGGCAGCCCGCGGCGGCGTCGCCCAGGACCGCCACGGCGTTGCCGCAGATGTTGATCGGCGCGGTGATCGGCGCCACCACCTGGTTGCCACCAAGCACGGAGTGCCGACCCGAGGTGCGGTTGTCACCGGCGCCTGTACCCGCGCCCGCACCGCCCGAGACCGAGGCGCCGCCCCTGCACCCGGCCGCGGCCTGGCCGAGCACGCCGACGGCGTTGCCGCAGACGTTGATCGGCGCGGTGATCGGCGCCACCACCTGGTTGCCACCGAGCACCGAACCCCGGCCGGACGTGACGTTGCCGCCCGCGCCGGCGCCACCGCCGCCGCCCACGACGGACGCGCCCCCCTGGCAACCGGCGAACGCCCCGCCCAGGACGGCCACCGCGTTACCGCAGACGTTGATCGGCGCGGTGATCGGCGCCACCACCTGGTTGCCGCCAAGCACCGAACCCCGGCCGGACGTGACGTTGCCGCCCGCGCCCGCACCGCCACCCCGGCCCGTCCCGGCCGACGTCCCTCCCGGGCAGCCCGCCGGGCCGTTGCCGACGCTGTTGCCGCAGACCTCGGCGGGCGCGGTGATCGGCGCGACCACCTGGTTGCCGCTACCGGCGCCGAAGCGCCCGTCGGTGTCGTTCCCCGGCCGGCCGTAGCCCCCGGGGCCGCCGGGACGGGGACCGCGCTCCCAGTCGTCGCCGTGGCCGCCCGGACGCGGACCGTGGTCCCAGCCGCCGCCGGGACGCGGCCCCTGCTTCCCGTGGTCGCCGTGGCCGGGTCCGCCGTGACCGTCAGGCTTACCCGGCCACCCCGGACCACCGGGGTGCCCAGGCCCGCCAGGGTGCCCAGGCCCGCCAGGGTGCCCGGGCCCGCCGGGGTGACCGGGACCACCCGGGTGGCCAGGACCGCCAGGGTGGCCAGGACCGCCGGGACCGCCCGGACCAGCGGGGCCACCCGGGCCATCGGGCGTGCCGCCGCCGACCTCGGCGCCGCCCTCGCAACCGGAGAAGGCCTCGCCGACGACGGCGACCGAGTTGCCGCAGATGTTGATCGGGGCGGTGATCGGCGCCACCACCTGGTTGCCGCCCAGCACGGAACCCCGGCCGGACGTGCGGTTTCCACCGGCTCCACCGGCACCGCCCTGACCGCTCACCGAGGCACCGCCCCGGCAACCGGCGGTCGCCCCGCCGAAGATCGCGAAGGAGTTGCCGCAGGCGTTGATCGGCGCGGTGATCGGCGCCACCACCTGGTTGCCGCCGCCGATGCTGTGGTCACCGTTCGTACGGTTGCCGCCGGCTCCGCCGCCGCTCCCGCCCTCGTTCCGCACCGAGGAGCCGCCCCGGCAGCCCGCCTCGGAGCGGCCGAAGACCGACACCGCGTTGCCACAGGCGTTGACGGGTGCGGTGATGGGGGCGACGACCTGGTTGCCGCCCAGCACCGAACCCCGGCCCGATGTGGTGTTGCCACCCGCGCCCGCACCGCCGGCGTCGCTCTCGACGGAGGCGCCGCCCTCCGAGGAGGCGGACGACTCCCCGGCCACGGCGGCGGAGTTGCCGCTGATGTCGATCGGCAGGGTGATCGGGAGGTTGACCTGGTTGCCGCCGCCGATCGAATGGTCGCCGTCGGTGTCGGCGAAGGCCGTACCGCCGCCCATCGCCATGACGCCCAGTGCGAGCAGTGCCGCGGGGGCCGTACCCGTAACCCACGTACGCATGATTGAAGCTCCTAGCAGTTTCGGGGGGGACCTGACCCTCGTGAGGGCGTGCGAAGCCGTGGGAAGGCCGGAAAGGCCCGCACAGCGGAGGCCCCGAGGGCCGTCACGAGGAATGGCAATTGCCTTTTCTTCGGCCTGCTGATCGCTCACCGAACGGAGCGGTTCTCCTGGGGACGGAGGATGAAGGCAGGCTCCGCGACCGGCGGATCACCAGAAAGGGGATGGGCCGGTCCGCGAGACGAGATCAGTCAGGAGAGAAAGAAGGGTCGTCCGCCGCTGTGCGGACGACGGGGGGAAGCACGAACGCAGGCGGAACACGCTGCGTCGTCGGCCGCGGGTCGTAGGCGAACCACGCGACATCCCCCGGACCCGGCCCTGGGGCACCGGATCCACTACCGCTCTGGGGCACGAATCCATTCGCGCCAGAGCCGTGCTCGACGGTGGCGGGTGCCGGGAACCCCGGCTGGGACTGGCTGGTGAGCCCGTCCACACCTCGCCCCGCCATGGCCTCGGCGTTTTCCGTCGCCGAAGGCCCGCCGCCGACCGTGGGGAAGACACCGGCCCCGAGGGCCGGTCCGGAAGCGGCTGTGTGAGGGGTCTGGGAGTGGGCCTCTCCTGTCGTCGCGGTGGTGTCCGCGACCGCGGGAGCGGCACCGAGGAGCCCGAAGACGACCGCGAGCAGCCATGCGGCGGCCAGGAGACCACCGATGGCGAGGGCTCGCATGAAACCCCACCGAGTGCCGGCCGCGAACCGCGCCATCCGGTCAGCCCGGCCGGGGATCGTGTCGTCGACGGGAAGAGTCACGGGCGCGCGTCGAACAGCGGGCGATGACGCCCTCCACTGCTCGTGCGGCACGCGTGCCACGTGACCTCCCCAAAACTCCTGGACGGGCCCGCTTGGACACGGACCATCCCTCAACGGAGAGTTACGTTAGCACCACAACGAGTCAACACAACGGTTTTCCCGGTAAAGGCTCAGCAGCCGTCCAGGAAACGGTCAAGGACCCGGACCCCGAACCGGAGCGAATCCACCGGAACCCTCTCATCGATGCCATGGAACATCCCGGAGAAGTCCAGGTCGGCGGGGAGCCGCAGCGGCGCGAAGCCGAATCCCCGGATGCCCAGCCTGCTGAACGCCTTGAGGTCCGTGCCCCCCGACAGCGTGTACGGCACGGCCAGTGCGCCCGGGTCCTCGGCGAGGAGCGCGTCGGCCATCGCGCGCACCAGCGGTCCGTCGAAGCCGGTCTCGATGGCGATGTCGTGGTAGACGAACTCCCTGGTCACGTTGGGGCCGAGCAGCTCGTCGAGCGTCTCGAAGAACTCGTCCTCGTATCCCGGCAGGAAGCGGCCGTCCACGTGCGCGGTCGCGGTCTGGGGGATCACGTTGGCCTTGTAGCCCGCCTCCAGCATCGTGGGGTTGGCGGTGTTGCGCAGCGTGGCGCCGATCATCCGGGCGAGCGGCCCCAGCTTGGCGACGGTCTTCTCCGCGTCGTCCAGGTCGAGTTCCAGCTCCAGGACCCTGGAGGTCTCCTCAAGGAACGTCCTCACCGTCCGCGTCATCCGGACCGGCCACTCGTACCGGCCGATGCGGCCAACCGCCTCGGCCAGCTCGGTGACCGCGTTCTCCGCGTTGAGCATCGAGCCGTGCCCGGCCCTGCCGGTGGCGGTCAGGCGCATCCAGGCGATGCCCTTCTCGGCGGCCTCGATCAGGTAGAGCCTGCGCGCCTCGTCGATGGAGACGCTGAACCCGCCCACCTCGCCGATCGCCTCCGAGCACCCGTCGAACAGGCTCTTGTGCTCGTCGGCGAGCCACTGGGCGCCGTAGTTGCCCCCCGCCTCCTCGTCGGCGGTGAAGGCCAGCACCACGTCCCTCGGCGGCCTGCGCCCCTCGGCGAGCCGCTGCCGCACCACCGCGAGGATCATCGCGTCCATGTTCTTCATGTCGACCGCCCCGCGCCCCCAGACGCAGCCGTCGACGATCTCACCGCTGAGCGGGTGCTGGGTCCAGTCGGCGGCGTTGAAGGGGACGACGTCCAGGTGGCCGTGGAGCAGCAGGGCGTCACGGGAGGAGTCCTCCCCGGCGATGCGGGCGACCACGTTGGCCCTGCGGCTGTCCGACTCCAGGATCTTCGGCTCCAGCCCCACCTCGGCCAGCTTCTCGGCCACGTACTCGGCGGCGGCCCGCTCACCGGGCCCCGAATTGTCGCCCGCGTTGGTCGAGTCGATCCTGATCAGGTCGCGGCACAGCCCGACGACCTCGTCCTCAGCGTTGATCGCCGTCATGGTGGACTCCTTGGGGTTTCGGTACGGCTTCCACCTCCCATCCTGCCGCCGGGCACCCCTTCCCGGCACCCCGCCCGCACCTGCCCTCTTACCGATATGACGGCGGCTCAAGAGTTTGCTAACCTAAGTCCGCCGACGCGGGATGACGGTCCCACGTGCAGGCACCACGTCCGGGTGGCGGAATAGGCAGACGCGCTAGCTTGAGGTGCTAGTGCCCTTTGCGGGGCATGGGGGTTCAAGTCCCCCCTCGGACACAAACCGGTCACCTATGGGGTCCTGGTCATGTGTAGACGTGACCAGGACTTTCTGTTTTGACGGATGGTAGACCAGCCGCAGTCCGATGTTCGCGTAAATCTTGGCCTTCCGGATCGGGTCGGCATTCGAGAGAACTCGCACCATGTCTCCAAGCCTGTGCGTGATCTCCGCCAGTTCATCACGCCTCAGCCGCCTCTGAGGCAGTACGTGCGCGCGGCCGAGGCGTTGCTCGGCCGCGGTCTTGCGGACAAGCTCTTCCTGGATCCATCCGGCGACGAGCGCCGGGTCGGCGCCCGCCTCAAGAGCAGCCCGATGCTGGGCGAGCCTGCGGTCACACTCGGTGATCTGGCGGCGTGCCACAGCGAGTGCTTGGGCCTCGGGCGGTGTCACGTCCTGTGCGGCCGCCAAGACGTCGAGAGTCTGGTCAACGTTGTGGGGCGCGAACAGCCGGCCGAGCCAGCGGTCCAGTCGCGGGACGACGCGGTCCTCTCGTAGGTAGACGTTGCGGGGATGCATGAGGTGGTTGGCCAGGGCGTACTCTTCGGGGAAGCGGCAGCGGTAGTAGGCCGCGTCGTTGACCCATTGGCCCTGCATTCTGCGGTCGCAGACACCGCAGTACAGCAGCCCCCGGAGCTGGTACGGCTTGGGGGTGCGCTTGCGGGTCTTGTCGGTGTGGCGATCGCCTCGCCCCGTCAGCGTCATCTGCACGGCGTCGAAATCCTCCGTGGACACGATCGGCGGGTGAACGACCGTCTTCGACCAGACCCAGTCCTGCTTGGAGTTCCACCTGAGCTTCGTGGTGTGGCCCAGGCCGACGTCGTCCACATCGATGAGGACCTCGTCCTTGCGCTGGCGGTTCCACACCTGGTGGCCGGTGTAGCGGGGGTTGGTCAAGATGGCGCGCACCGCGCTCTTGGACCAGGCGATGCCGGAGCGGTGACGGTTCCGGCCCGGATCGTGAGCTGATGGGCTGGGAATCCCGTTGTGGGTCAGTCTCTCGGCAATGGCGAACAGGCCGTAGCCGTCGAGAAAGACCGCGAAGATCTCTTCCACCACGGGTGCGGCGACGGGATCAAGCTCCAGTCGGTGAGCACGCTTGCCGTCGGCCGCCTTGGCCGGGTTGGGGTGTGGGCCCGCGTCGGCCAGCCGGTAGCCATAAGGCGGCCGACCTCCCAGAAAGCGGCCTTCCATCTGGGCTTGGGCTGACATGGCGCTGCGCACGCGGATCTTGATGCGGTTGCGCTCGCCTTTGCTCATACCGCCGAACACGCTCATGACCAGGTCATGGGCCTCGTTGTTCGGGTCGATGGGGCCGCCCACCTCGGGCACCCAGAGCGGAACCCGGAAGTGCTCGAAGACGGGAAAGGTCAGGCCGTACTGGTTGCCGTAGAAGGCTCGTTGCGGCTCGCCGATCACCACCGCGTCGAAGCCGCGGTCGGGGTTGCGTAGTTCGGCGAGCAGCGCCGCCGCGTGCGGGCGGCGCTGCCAGGGGATCGAGCGGGACTTGTCGACGTCGAAGAACTCGGTGACGATCACGCCCCCGCGCGACTCGATGAGCGCGCGGGAGCGGGTGATCTGCCAGCCTCGCGAGGACTGGGGATCCTGCTTGTCCTCGGTGGAGACCCGGCCGTAGAAGGCGAAGCGGATGGTGTTCATGGGTCCTATGCGACGTTGGGGCGGTTGACGAGCATGGTTTGGTGAGCCTCCAGCAGGATGGCGAGCAGTTCCGTGGCGGCGCTGGACGTCAGGCGGGGCGGTCCACTTGGTAAGACGATGTGCGGAGTCCGCTGTTTACGAGTGGTGGATGCGGTCATGATGAGAGGCGCTCCTATGCGTTCGTTGCTGGCGGGTAGGGGTGCGGCCCCGGCGACGTGCTTGGCGGTACTGGAGTCGGGGCCGTTTTGTCGCCGTACCCTGGCGTAGATCCGCACGTTGCGGCCAGCACCTCGGCAGGGCGGCGGGTCGGATGTTTCCGTGACGTCGAAAGCGCAGGCTGCCTGCGGTGCTTTCTCAAGCAGGACAGTGCTTTGCGTCTGGTCATGACGCAGGTCTCTTAGCCATGAGTGGGTGGCACGCCGGGCAGCGCGCCACAGTGTTGTCGCGAAGTTCCATCTGCCGGGTGCGCTCGTCGCAGTAACCGCACCAATCTGGGGCGATCCTCAGCGACGGACTGGGCTCGACGCCCTCGACCGCAGGCAGGAACTTGTCGGGGTCTTCCTTGAGTGCCTTGGCCACGTAGCGACTTCGGTGCTTGACGGACCGGCCATCGAGGATCGCGTGGCGGATCACGGCCGCGTCGAGGAGGCGAATCTCGCGGCCGGTCAACTCAGCCAGGAGCTGGACGATACCGCGATCGACGGAGTCGTCGTCGTTCGCCCAGGCGCGCGCGTTACGGCGAGAAGACGGACGAGAAGACGGACGAGAAGACGACTGATTGTCTTCATCTTCTTCCGTCCTAGTCCCCTTCGGGGACTGGACGGAACTGCGTGGCGTTAGTAACGCGTTACGTTCGGCGTTACCAACGCCACCGTCGACGGCGTGTGGCTCGGTCCGGTCGCGTCGCCTGTCTCGCCACCTTTTCTGCCGCTCGGCGTTAGCTTTCCGTTCTTTCTCCACCCGCTCCTTAGCGGGCACGAATGCGAAGAAGTCGTGAATCACCCACCCCTTCGCCACAGGCGCCGGGCAGAGATCGGAGGGACACTCTTCGCCAGGCAGATGCCAGGTACCCCGGGACACGAGTTCGGCGATGAAGCGCAGCGGCTTCCGCACTCGCGGACACACGTCGATCAGGTCTTCCTGGAGTACCGCACCGTCGGTCAGGTTGTGGGCACACCAGAAGATCGCTGTGAAATGTATACGGAATGCGGCGTCCGACAGGCCTGCTACCTGCCTCCGAGTCGGGAATCGGTCGTCGAAATACAGCCTTTCTCGTTTCATCTAGTGCCTGCCTCTGTCTGTCAGATGCAGACCGGCCGTGGTGTTGAAGGCACGGTCGAGTCGGAGCGCGAGGTCACGTGCCGACTTCCGGGCCGCCGCGAGTTCTGACAGAGCCTTGTCAAGACGCTTGCCGGGGTCGCCATGGTCGTCACCCAGTTGCCCGGATTCCTGCATGCGCCGCAACGCCTCGCCGAGTTGCCTCAGCAGTTGGTCAAGCCCAGCTGTCGAAATGCCAATACGGCCGAGGACGTCGTACACGGTGGACGGATAGGTGACGCCGACACGGGAGAGCGTGGCGTGGTTGAGGACGCGGACAGCCTCGGATACGGCTGCGGCGACCTCGCTGGTGTAGTCGTCACCATGGGGGCCATCTGACGACAGCCAGACGGTTTCAGCCATCGATGTTGACTCCGATCGCTGGGATCTTGTCAAGATGCCCGCGTCCCGTCAGAGCGGTGACGAGAGTCAGCAGTCGACGCATGAGCCATTGAGGCACCCCTAGGGTGTCCGTGCTCGCGATCGATGGGATGCTGAACATGACCTACTCCTTTCGAGTGGGTCTGACGGAAGGCCCGGCGCCGGCGAGCGTCCAAGCAATGCGGGCGCCGGGTCCTCCTGTAGTGAACTTGCAGAGGGCCGACTTCATGATTCGGCGGGGAGCTGTTCAGCTACGCCGACATGCGCAGTTGTCCGCTTCCCAACTACTCCAGTTGAATTCGTAGAGTCCGTCCCCGCGATCACCATGGCTCGATGGCCAACCCCGTTGTGGTCAGACAGCCGTCGAGTAGATGCGGCCT
>NZ_JBITIZ010000015.1:0-248395 GCF_044459525.1 Streptosporangium sp. NPDC050284 | reverse complement strand
GCCGCCCGTCGTCGTGCTGGTGGCCTACCTGCCGGGTCTGCTGATCCAGATGGTCACCACGGGTCTGGCCGAGGAGCCGGGCTGGCGTGACTTCGCCCTGCCCCGCCTGCAGCGCAGGTTCGGCCCGCTGGGCGGCACTTTCATCCTCGGCCCGCTGTGGGCTCTCTGGCACCTGCCGCTCTTCATGAGCGAGTGGGGCGGGTGGCCGGACGTCACCTGGATGAGGGTCGGCGAGTTCTTCGTCTTCTGCTGCGTCTTCGGCGTGGTCGTCACCTGGGTGTTCAACCGGACCGGCCAGAGCCTGCCGCTGATCATGCTGCTGCACGTCGGGGTCAACAACTTCATGTCGATCGCCTACTCGGAGATGTTCCCGTCGATCGACAGCGCCGTGGACGCCTCCCGGGTCACCCTGCTCGCGGGCACCGTGGCAGCGATCGTGGTACTCGTCGCGACTCGCGGCCGCCTTGGCTACCGTCCGGAGGAGGAACTCACGCCGGAGGTCGCACATCAGAACTGAACGACGTGTCGCAATACGTCAGCCGCCCCGACCAGGCCCGGCCACTCCTGCCGATTGCCGGGTCGGGGAGGTCGTCGGGTATAGGTAAAGCCATGATCTTCCTGAGACGTGCAGCGCGCACCGCCGTACTCACCTTCGTGCTCGTCCCGATCACCGCCGTCCTCACCACCCCGCAGGCGGCGGCCGAACCGCGTAAGCGATCACAGGTGGAGTCCGCGGCCCTCGCCCGGCGCATGCTGGCTCAGCTCAAGGTCGCCAGGCCCCTGTCCATCCGGGGCTACAGCCGCGAGCGGTTCCACTCCCGATCGGCGCACCGCAAGGGCAGGTGCAACACGCGGGAGATGGTCCTGGCCCGCGACGGGCGGAACGTACGCCGCAACGCGGCCTGCCACCCGGTGAAGGGGCGTTGGTACAGCCCGTACGACGGCAAGTGGCTGAAGAGCGAGAAGTACGTGGACGTCGACCACCTGGTACCGCTCGCCTATGCCTGGCGTTCGGGTGCCAAACGATGGAGCCCGGCCAAGCGGCGCGCGTTCGCCAACGACCTGGTCCGCCCCGAACTGCTCACCGTCAGCCACTCCGCCAACATCGCCAAAGGCGGCAAAGGCCCGCAGAGCTGGCGCCCGCAACGTCGCGCCCACTGGTGTCAGTACGCGACCTCGTGGATCACGGTGAAGCGCCACTACCGGCTCTTCGTGACCCGCAAGGAGAAGGTGGCCCTGCTCAACATGCTCCGTACCTGCTGAGGCCGACGTTTGCCGAGGCCGGCCTTGATCCACCGGTGGAATCTCGGGCGGGACATCTTCAGGGTTCGGCACAGCCGCTTTGAGCTTTACGCCGAAGGCGTCCCTACGGTCGTCGACGAGCTGGAAGCGGCTCACCGGTTGGTACCGGTCCCCCGGCGCCGAGCACACGGCACGAGATCGGCACCGGGGGTGAGGGTTTGTGCCGCGGATCCGCAGGTCTGCACCGCGGATCCGCGGTCGGTCACGTCGAGACGATCGTCAGACGGCCGTGCGCGACCACTGCTGGTTGGTGCCGCTGTTGCACGGATACTGCTTGAGGATCACGCCGTCCGCGGTCGACGCGGCCGGTACGTCCACGCATTTGTTGCTGTGTCGTGCCCGGAGCTGGAAGTAGCTGCCGTTGCTGACCATCTGGAAGTGCTGGTTGCTGCCGAGGCCGCAGGTGTACTGGACGAGCTCGGCGCCGTCGGCGGTCGAGGCGCCCACCACGTCAAGACACTTTCCGCTGTGGCGGCTGACGATGCGCCAGTAGCCGCTGCCGACGTCCTGGAACTGCCACTGCTGCCACGCGTTGCCGTTGTAGGTGTACTGGCCGACGCGCGCACTGTCGTTGGTGCTCGCTCCTTGGACGTCCATGGCCTTGCCGCTGTGGCGCGCGTTGATCCTGTAGGTCACCGTCGGCGGAGGGGTGACGTCGCCGACGGCGTCGCCCCAGGCGTACCGGACCCGGTTGGCGCCGTGGCCGTTGCGGACGGTCACGCTGAGGTTGGTGCCGCTGCCGCTCAGGGCGTACATCGAGTACCAGTCGTAGCCGATGTTGCCCGGCTTGCCGCCGAGGGCGGGCCAGTAGGTGCCGCCCATCTGGTTGTCCCGCATGACCTGGGCCATGGCGCGGAGGTAGCGCACGAAGTTGTCGGTGCTGGTCGGGTCGCTGTAGTTGAGGCCGGTGGACATCGGCGCGCCGAACTCGGTCGCGACCGCGCGGTGGGCGCAGTTGCCCAGACGCGTCTGAATGTGGCTCCGGAAGCCGTCGTAGGTCATCGGGCCGTAGAAGAAGGCGTAGTAGTGGAAGGACAGCAGCGTCGAGTTGAAGCGGCTGTCGTTGCAGATGTCCCGCAGGTCCTGGCTGAAGCCGGTGCCGCCGATGAGCACCCGGCCGGGCACCGCCGAGGTGTGATAGCCGAGCCAGTTCGCCGCGACGTTGCGCCACTCCGCCGACGAGTAGCCGTGCGGCTCGTTCATCGGCTCGAAGTAGACGTTGCTGTTCGAGCCGTACGTGTTGATCACGCTGGACCACATCGTGTTCCAGGCGGTGAGATTCGTGATCCTGCCGTTGGAGGCGGCGCCGTCCTCCCAGTAGGCCAGGATGACCTTGAATCCACGCTCGGCGGCGGCGTCGATGGCGCCGCGGTAGGAGTTCCACCAGGTCGTGTTGGCCACGGTGTGAGTGTTGATGGGCAACCGGATGGTGTTGATGCCCATGATGTATTCCATGTGGTCGTAGAGCGAGTTGGCCTTGGCGCGAACCGTCGCGTTGCTGTCGGACTGGCTCAGTCCCTGCACGACGAGCGTGCCGGTGCTGAAGTTGTCACCCAGCACGGCCCAGTTCATGCCTCGGAACTGGCTGGTCTCGGCATTGGCCGGCGGCGCGGAGACGACGAGGCCTGTCGCTGCGGTGAGCGCGGCCACCACAAGGGCGATCAGTAGTCGGCGCAACGACCGAGTGCGCCGCGACGGTCCTGATGAGTAACCATCAGACGCCATGATCAGTGCCATAAATGTCCAATCACTGGGGAGGGAGGGACGCCGCGGGTGCCCTTCCCGGGAATCAGTAAGGAGACGGCGAGGGGCGACATCACAGCTGCGCGCTCACGGCTGGGCCTGAGGGGGAAGGGGGGCGCATCGACGGACGCACGGAGAATTGTTAGCGATAACATTTCTGCGTGCATCTCGTCCCTGTGGGCTTGGCGATGGGGCGATCGGTTCTCGATGAAGGCCCGACGATCGGGTCGCATTCATGTTTCTATTGCATTTCCGCAAAGTGTCAGGGTTCGCAAGGCGGGATGTCAATATCTCGCTACCAGAAATTCATCCCCATGCAGTCGGCATTCTGCGGCGGTGGCGATGCCGGTCTCCGGACCGGAGGTGGCTATATCGCCTGTTCAGCCCTCTTCGGTGCTTGGCAGCCGGAATCTCCATGGCCACTCACGACGAGGAGGCCTTCGTCGTCCGGACGGCCACCGCACGACCGGCGAAGCTCGGACACCACTACCTGGAAACGCGCCACGGAGTCCGGCGAGGCGCCCGAGCGGCCGTTACAGCCTCAAGATCACCGGAGCCTGCTCACGAAGTGGGACAGGCATACTGTCGGCCATGGCTTCTCTTGTGCACCACGTGAGCATCGACTGCGCGGACACCTACCGGCTCGGGACCTTCTGGGCCGAGGTGCTGAACACCAAGATCAGCGAAGACGATCACCCTGGTGACCCCGAGGCACTGGTCGAGGCGGAGGGCATCTCGATCCTGTTCATCGCCGTCCCCGAGGGCAAGACGGTCAAGAACCGGATCCACTTCGACATCCAGCCCACAGACCGCACTCGCGAAGAGGAAGTCGAGCGTCTGCTCTCCCTCGGTGCCACTCTGGTCGCCGACCGCCGCCGTCCCGACGGCTCCGGCTGGGTCACCCTCGCCGACGTCGAGGGCAACGAGTTCTGCGTCGAGCGCAGTGCCGCCGAGCGTGCCGCCACCGCGTCCTGACCTTTCTTCGGGTGCCGGGACGACCGGCGACAGCATGAATCCCGTACCGCGATCAGCCTCTCGGGGTCGGCCGTCCGGTCGACCGTCTCGTGGGAGAAGGCGGCCGGGATCTTCCCGCGCGGGACCGGCATCGTGCTGCCCGGAGCCCACTACCCCTGGGTCACCGCCCCGGAGACCTTCGCCGAGGCGATCGACGGATTCCTCGACGGTTAGGGGACACCTGCTTCGCGATGCGTCGCCATGAGCGAAGACGCGTCGTCGTGAGTGAAGACGCGTCGTCGTGAGTGAAGACGCGTCGTCGTGAGTGAAGACGCGTCGTCATGAGCGAACCGGTGGGCGGCGTGGGCACACCGCTCGGTCGCGGGAGCCCTTGACGCCCTGGGCGGATCGGAAACCCGGCAGGTGCTTCGTCACTCCCGGGTGGTGATCTCCTTCGCGGTGGCGAGGAGGCGTTTGGCGGTGTGCTCGATGTCCAGGTCGACCATCGACACGATGCCGAGGCTCGCCTCGAGTGAGCGCCCCTCACCGTCGTAGAGCGGCACGGCGATGCCGACCGCGCCCGGTGTCAGGTTTCCGCGCGAGACCGCGTATCCGCACTTTCGTGCCTCGACGACCGCGGCCGGGTCGTCGGCCCTGGGCGGCCGGGCGAGCATGATGGCGAGGCCGCTCGCCCCCTGGTCGAGCGGATGCCGGGCACCGCTGCGCTGGGACAGGTGGAAGATCGCGTCGGACGGCTCGACGACCGCCAGCACCACGGCATCGGCCCCCTCCGACATGACGCACTGCGTGGTGACGCCGAGCTCTTCGGCCAGCGTGCGCAGGTAGGGGATGACCGCGCGCTGGAGCTGCGGGTTGGCCTGCCGGGCGAGCTGGATCACGCCCAGCCCGAGCCGGTAGCGCCCCGAACTGCCCTCGGCGGCGAGGCGGTGATTGCGGAGCGTGGTGAGCAGCCGATAGACCGCCTGCCGGTGCATGCCCAGCGCCGTGGCCAGCTCCGCGACGGTCATGTCGCGGTCTTCTACGGCGAGCAACTCCAACAGTCTCAGGCCGCGATCCAAGGTCTGGGATCCGTTGCCCTGATTGGCGCCGTCTCCGGCGCGATCATCAGCGTTCACGCCAAGCCACCCCCACCGCTGTTAGCATTCCTAATGCGCACTGTATCTATATTGAACAAACCTGATGTAACTTGTCGCATGAGAGTCAACTTCTGACAGTCCGATCGGCTGCGGCATTACGCCCGGCGATCCGGCCGAACGCGAGACATTCGGCGATGCTACCGCCACCTGTCGGATAAAGCAGGCCGTGTAATGATCCTAGCTCACCGGCGGAGTAGAGATTGTCTATCGAACCTCCGCGAATCGCGGCCACGCGTGCTTTCGCGTCGCGTCGCGGACCGCCGACCGTATGCGAGCCACCCGGCCATAGCTGAACCGCGAAATAGCGGTCGCCGCCGATGGGGGCCAGCGTGACGGGGTCGCGGCCGAAGTCGGCGTCGACGCCCGCCGCGCAGTGCTGGTTGTAGCGGGAGACCGTCTGCTCCAGCACGGCCGGATCAAGTCCGCAGGATCGGGCCAGATCCGGTATTGACCTGGCCGAATGTATCCAGCCACGCCGCAGTTCCGCCTCGTTGTCCTCACTCCAGGCGTAGTCTCGCACCGGTCCCGCGGGGCCCGAGTAGGTCGGGACCAGCGTCGCCCGCTCGAAACGGGCTTGATCGAATATCCACCACGTCGGAATCCTCGGGTAAGTGAGCTGATCGGCGTCCATCGCCAAAAGCGCCAGATGGGCGGCGTGCTGCTTTCCCGGTTCGCGGATGAATCGCCGGCCCGACCCGTCGACGAAGATCGAACCCGGTGCCGGCTCGCCTTCGGCCGGCCCGAACCGGCCTGATCCCCACAGATCGACGGCCGTTCCGCCGGTGTATCCGTCGCCGGGGAATCTCGCTACGAAATGCCCTGGCCAAACATTCATGTGCCACAGTTCGGCGCCGATTTCCGTCGCCATGGTGATGCCGTCTCCGGTGTTGTGCTCGGTGCCGTAGAAATGCACCGGAGTGACCGGCAGGTAGTGCGTTTTGAGCCGTTCACTGGCCTCGTAGCCGCCGACCGCCAGCACGACGCCGCGGCGTACGCCGATCCGCTGGACCCCGTCGGCGCCGTCGGTCTCCACCCCGACGACCGCGCCTCGCGCGTCGGTGAGCAGCCACTTGGCCGCCGTCGCGTACCGGACCTCGATTCCACGCTCGGTGACCAGGCTCCGCAGGAAGCCGTGCATCGGGCAGCCGGTGTAGCCGTCGGGCCCGCTCGTGGGCTGCGCCTTGTAGACGCGGATCGACTCGTGGCCGGGCAGGGAGGGGTGCTCGCCGCGGATGTTCAGCTTCTGGTACTTGCCGCCGTGCCGGTCGAGCCAGGCCGGGGTGGCCGCCGTCTCCTCCGCCCAGGTGCGGATCAGATCGGGATCGATCATGGCCAGCTCGCCGTTGACCGCGTACAGCGCGGACAGATACTCCACCGCGCCGTCGACGTCCTCGGGCACGAGGAAGAAGCCGGCGGCGTAGCGGCTGTTGGGCCGGTGATCGTCGGCCGGCTGCTTCTCGATGACGAGTACTTCCGCGCCCTCGTCGTGAGCGGTCACCGCGGCGACCGCGCCGGCGTCGCCCAGACCGAGTACGACGACGTCGACGGTCCGATCAAAGGAACCGGTGTGGTGCATCGCGACCTCCTTGGCCGAGGGCTGTCATCACGACTGTCCGGTGAGTCCGAACAGCTTGGCCGCGTTCTCCTTGAGGATCTTCGGGCGGATCTCGTCCCGGATGTCGATCTTGGCGAAGTCGGCCAGCCAGCGCTCCGGAGTGATCATCGGGAAGTCCGATCCGAAGAGCACCTTGTCCTTGAGCAGTGTGTTCGCGTACTGCACCAACTGGGGCGGGAAGTATTTCGGCGACCACCCGGACAGGTCGATGTACACCTTCGGCTTGTGCATGGCGACCGAGAGCGCCTCGTCCTGCCAGGGGAACGACGGGTGCGCGAGGATGATCTGCAGGTCGGGGAAGTCGGCGGCCACATCGTCGACGTGCATCGGGTTGGAGTACTTCAGCCGCAGCCCGCCGCCGCCCGGGGTGCCCGCACCGGCGCCGGTCTGGCCGGTGTGGAACAGCGCGGTGAGCCGGTGCTCGGCGATGACCTCGTAGAGCGGGTAGGCCATCCGGTCGTTCGGGAAGAAGCCCTGAGTGGTGGGATGGAACTTGAATCCGCGGACGCCGTACTCCTCGATCAGCCGCCGGGCCGCCCGCACGCCCGCCGCGCCCCGATGCGGATCGACGCTCGCGAACGGGATGAGCACGTCGCCGTGCAGTGCCGCCTCCTCCGCGATCTCCTCGTTGGTGGGCGTCTGCTCCCGGCCGCTGACGTACATCGAGTCGACGCCGAAGACGATCGCCGCCATGTTCCGCTCGCGGTAGTACTCGGCGATCATGGGGACGGTGAACCTCTTGACCGCGCCGGCCTTGAAGTAGTCGGCCATCGCCGCGAAGTTGTCGTTTCCCGGCTTCGGCGCCTCGTGGACGGAGAGCTGCACGTGGGTGTGCACGTCGATCGCGTCGAGCGCGGCGATGTCCATCACGTCGCCTCACCTTCGTCGGTGACGATCGCGGTGGCGGTGCCGGACAGCACTTCCACGCCCGCCGCGTTCACCGCCGAGACGGTGAGCTCGGCGCGTCGCTGCCCGTCGACCGTGTCCACCGAGGTCACGGTCGCCGTCGCGGTGATCGTGTCGCCGGGCCAGACGGGCGCCTTGAACCGGGCCCGGTAGCGCCGGATGTTCTCGTGCCCGAACCAGTCGGTCAGCACGCGGCCGGCCAGACCCATGGTGAGCATCCCGTGCGCCATGACGGTCGGGTTGCCGGCGATCTGGGTGGCGAACGGCTCGTCGGTGTGCAGCGGATTGAAGTCGCCGCCGGCGCCGGCGTACATCACGATCTGTGTCCGCTTGAGGTCCGTCACGACGACCTGGCGCACTTCCTGGTCGGTGGTCACGGTCATCGGCCCGCCTTCGGGGTGTCGTCGCTCTTGGGGGTGACCGTAACGGAGACCGTGGTCGAGCGGGCGACCAGTTCTTCCTCGGTGTCGAAGAAGTCGACGTGCCGCTCGGCGAAGTTGAGCACGCCCTTCCCGCCGGTCTTCTGCCATGTCCTTCCCTCCCGCTTGCGGGCCGTCAGCGTCTCGCCGATCCGGAGCGGGCGGAAGTACTCGAACTCCTGCTCGGCGTGCAGGCCGCCGCCTCCGCCGGATGACACGCCAGGCCCGGACCCGGAGCCGTTCCAGGGCCGGTCGGGGCGCATCCGCAGCCCCCAGTCCGGGTCGAACTGGGCGAAGGCGATCGGGAAGGTGGGCGGGACCACATCGGCGTCCTCACCCAGGGCGCGGGCGAAGGCCCGCACATGGCCCTGTTCGATCGGGAACGGTATGCCGGTCACGACGCTGTCTCCTCTGCTTGCAGGTGGCGGGTCGCCACGTCACGGGCCGACGCGCGGTTGATCTTTCCGGCCGGACTCCTGGGGAGCGAGTCCACCCTGACGATCCGGCGCGGGCGCTTGTAACCGGCGAGCCGCTCGGCCACGTGCCGGCTCAGTGTCTCGTCCTCGATGTCGCCGAGCGCGCTCGCCGGGGCGACGACGGCGGTCACGATCTGGCCCCAGCGGGGATCGGGAACGCCGACGACGACGGCGTCGGTGATCTTCGGGTGGGTGAGCAGCACCTCTTCGACCTCCTCGGGGAAGACCTTCTCGCCGCCGGTGTTGATCACGCCGTCGCCCCGGCCGAGCAGGATCAGCCTGCCGTCGGCGTCCAGCGAGGCGAGGTCACCGGGCGCCGAGTAGCGGACGCCGTCGATGACCCGCCAGACCCTCGCCGTCCGTTCCGGGTCCTTGAGATACCCGACCGGCTGCGGTCCGGCGCTGGCCAGGATGCCGATCTGTCCGGTGCCCGGCGTGATGTCCTGGTCGTTCTCGTCGAGAACCCGGGCCACGGGGGCGAGGGTGAACCGCCCGTCCACCAGGTCGGCCTCCGAGCGTGCCATGGCCATCCCGAAGGGCCCGCCCTCCGAGGCCGAGATGTTGTCGATCAGGGTGAGGTCGCCGCCGTGCCGCAGCAGTTCCCGCTTGATGCCGACGCTCCACACGACGCCGGAGCTGGTCATCTTGCGCAGGCTGCCGATGTCGTACGGCTTGCCCGCGCTCTGGGCGGCGGCGAGGGAGTCCACCAGCGGGCGGCCGAACGCGTCGCCGACGATGACCATCTCGGTGACCGCGTTCTGCTGCACGGTCCGCCACACCTCGTCCGCGTCGAGGGATTTGGAGGTGCAGAAGCAGATCGTGCCGCCGCCGTACAGGGAGCGCAGCGTCTGCAGCAGGCCGGTGCCGTGGATGAGCGGCGACATCGGCAGCACGACGGGGGCGGTGAACCTCTCGTGTAGCTCGCGTACCCGCGCCCGCACGTCGTCCGGTGTCTTCGGCGCGTCCATACCGTGCTGGCGGAAGACCGACGCGATGATGCCCAGCAGCCCGTCACGGTCCCAGACGACACCCTTCGGCCGGCCGGTCGTTCCGCCGGTGAGCAGGATGATGCCGTGCGGCGATTCGGTGTCCGTCTCCCGGTGGACCGGGCCGTGCTCGGCCGCCCACTCGAAGGGCAGCGCCGGCGCGAGCGGCTCGCCTTCCGATCCGACCTCCAGAAGCAGGTTCAGCCCGGGAAGGTCGTCCATCCGGTGGACCTGGTCGGCCAGACCGGTGTCGTAGACGAAGGCGACCGCGTCGGTGTAGTCGAGCACGTAGTGCAGCTCTGGGGCGAGATAGCGATAGTTGATGTTGACCGGCTGCGCGCCCAGCTTGAACGCGGCGAGGATGGTCTCCAGATACGCGAACGAGTTGTACAGGGAGATGGCGACGGTCGAGCCGACGCCGACCCCGCGTTCCGACAGCACCCCGGCCAGGCGGGCCGCGCGGGCCTCCAGTTCGGTGTAGCCGATCGACCGGTCGCCCTGGATCATCGCGGGCCGCTCCCCCGCGGCCTCCGCCGCGGCGCGCAGGGCCGTGGCGATGCTCATCCTGCGCTCGGTGGGGGAGTCGGCGGGGGAGGAGGTGGGGATGGGATCAGGCAAGGTGGCCTCCGATTCGGGTGTGACCGCGTAGCAGATCGCGCGAGATGATGAGCCGCTGCACCTCGTCGGTGCCTTCGAAGATGCGCATCGCCCGGACGGCGCGATACCAGCCTTCGAGGGGAAGCTCCTTGGTGTAGCCCATTCCGCCGTGGATCTGCAGCGCCCGATCCACGACGCGGCCGACCATCGCGGTGCAGAAGAGCTTCGCCATCGCCGACGCGTGTCTGGCGTCGGCCCCCCGGTCGACGTCCCAGGCGGCCCGGAGGGCGAGCCATCGGGCCGCTTCGAGCTCGGTCTCGGAGTCGGCGATCATCCACTGGATCGCCTGGTTCCTGCCGATCTTGCGGCCGAAGGTCTCGCGCAGGCCGGCGTAGTCCACCGCCATCGTCAGGCAGCGCTCGGCGATGCCGACGCAGTGCGCGGAGATCACGTAGCGTCCTTTGCCGACCCAGCGCATGGCGAGCTGGAAGCCGCCGCCGACCTCGCCGAGGACCTTGCCGGCCGGCACCCGTACGTCGTCGAAGGAGAGCGAGGCGGGCTGGTGCCAGCTGCCCATCGTGCTGATGGGCGAGGAGGTCCAGCCCGCCTCCCGGTCGACGAGGAACGCGGTCGCCCCGTGGCGGGCGCCCTTGTCCCTGTCGGTCAGCGCGATGACGATCGCGTAGTCGGCGTCGTGGCCGTTGCTGATGAAGGTCTTCTCGCCGCTGATCAGCCAGTCGTCGCCGTCCCGCCGCGCGTACGTGCTGATCGCCCCGGCGTCCGATCCCGCGCCCGGCTCGGTCAGCGCGAAGCAGCCGAGGCGCTCGCCCTCGATCGTCGGCTTCAGGTACTCCTCCTGCTGGGCCGCGTCCGCGCCGTACAGGATGTTGTCGGCCTCCCCGCCGAAGCGGAAGGGCACGCAGGTCTTCGCGAGCTCGATGTGGATCAGCGACTGGGTGACCGCGGGGAGCGCCATCCCGCCGTACTCCTCTGGCGTGCTGAGCCCCCAGAAGCCGAACTCGCGCGCCTTGGCCCGCAGCCGGCGCTCCTCGTCCCTGGGCAGCCTCGCGCCACCCTCGCGCACCAGCCTGAGGAAGTCCTCCTCAAGCGGGAGGAGCTCCTTGGCGACGAAGGCGCGCACGGTGTCGCGGATGTCCCGCTGTTCGTCACTCAGCTCGAAGTCCATCGGATCTCCTTCGGTACGCCGGTCATCGGGCCCGAGGCGGCAGGTCGTGGGCGCGCACGTTGGAGATCATCGCGGCGTCCATCATCCAGGTGTGGGCCCGCAGCGGATCCGCCACGATCTCCGACATCTGAAGCTGGAACCTGCGCCGCTCGGACTCGTCCTGCTCCGCCATCGCGGTGGTCGTGCGGTGGGTGATCTCCTGCACCGCCTCGACCGCGGCCTTGCGCCTGCGGTGCGCCCAGGCGTCCAGCACGTCCGGGGCGGCCTCGCCGCGGAGCACCGCGCTGAGCTGGACGGACAGGTCGAACGCGTCGTGGATGCCGCCGTTGAGACCCATGCCGCCCATGGGGCTGTTGACGTGCGCCGCGTCGCCGAGCAGCAGCACCCGGCCCCGGCGGAAGGTGTCGGCGACCCGCTGGTGCACGGAGTAGACCTTCCGTTCGCGCAGCGGCAGCTCGGGGTGGTCGCCGAAGACGCCGCGCAGCCGGTCGGCGACGTACCGGTCGGAGACGGCCTCCTCGCCGGTGACGTGGGGCGGCACCGAGACGACGAGCCGCCAGACGTCCGGCACCCGGAGAATCAGCAGGTGCTCCACGGGATCGGCGATGTAGTTGACGTCACAGATCCCCGGCAGCAGCGTCTCCACCGGATAGTCGATGCTCAGCACGAGATAGCGATGCTCGTAGGTGAGCCCTTCGAACGAGCTGCCGAGCGCCTTGCGGATGGTGCTGCGCGCACCGTCGGCGGCGAGTACCCAGCGGGCCGCGACCTGTTCCCCTGACGCGGTGGTCAGCAGCGCGTCGTCCTCGCCCTGACGCACGTCCGCCACGCCTGTGGCCAGCCGCAGGTCGACCGGAGCGGGACATTCGTTGATCGCGTCCTTGAGGATCTGGGTGTACTTGTACTGTTCGAGCTGCAGTCTGAAGGGATAGTCGGTCTCGTCGGCGAGTGTGCCGAAGTCGAACTCCGCGATCAGCCCGTCGCGGCGATCGTGCACCTGGTACTTCCGCGCGACGATGCCGGCCTCCAGCATCGTCGTGACGACGCCGAGGTCACGGGCGATCTCGATCGTCGGCGGGTGGAAGGTCGAGGCCCGCCACTCGGTGCTGAGCCGGTCGCTCTCCTCGAAGACGGTGACGGACGCACCGCGCCTGGCCAGCGCGAGGGCCGCGGTGAGCCCGACCGGGCCGGCGCCGACCACGGCCACGTCGAGGATGCCCATCAGTTGCTCCACTCGGCGATGTGGTCGCACATGATCCTGGCCAGGTCGGGGCGGCCCTGGAAGTAGTGGTCCGCCTCCTTGATCTCGACCAGCTCGCGCCTGTCGTGCGCGACGGCCTCGTACATGGTGCGGGCGTGGCTGGGGAAGGCGGCGCAGTCGGCCGATCCGTACACGACCATGACGGGCGCCTGCACCTGGGGAAGGGCGACGTAGGCATTGGCCCGGCTGTGGTCGTAGCTCCACTGGCTCAGCCAGGACCGCAGGCTGGTGAGGTGACCCAGCGACGCCGGCTGGAAGTTGGCCGCCCAGGGGCTGCCCCACAGGGTGCCGGTCCGCCGGTCGGAGGGGTCGAGGGCGAGGTCGAGGAAGCGCGGGTCGGCCGCCGTGCCGTGCACGACGAAGGGCAGGTCGTCGGGCGCGACCTTCTCCCCGTCCGCCGACTCGCGGATGTGTCCGCGCAGCGCTTCGAGCTGTTCGGTGACCCAGCCGGAGATCTTGCGGTTGCGGTCGATCTGGGCGCGGCGGTAGCGCTCGACGAACTCCTCGCCGTAGGCCGGCCCGTTCGCGGGGTTGAACATGTCGAGCGAGTCGTCCCGGTCGAAGGGGCGTTGCTCGTCGGTGACGGCCGGGTCGAGCCCTTCGGTGTAGACGACCGCCCGGCCGGGGTGCGCCATGGCCATGACGATCTTGTCGGCCGGGATGAGCCCGGCGCCGGCGAGGTCGACGGGGTCACCGGCCGGAGTGTGGGTGATGGTCGGGTTCTCCGCCTGCGCCTGGTAGAGCGCGGCGAGGCCGCCGCCGCCGGAGTTTCCGACCAGGACGATCCGCTGGTAGCCCAGCTCGCGAAGGTGCCGGATCGCCGCGCCGATGTCCAGGAGGCAGTTCTCCATGATGAGCGCGGAGTCGTTGCCGACGTAGCGGGTGGCGAGCCCGACCGCGGCCACCCCGCGGTGGGCGAGCTCTTCCAGGGCGTAGTGACCGATGAAGTTGGACGCCGGATGCACGATCAGCACGGCGGTCGACGGTGGCCGCAGATCGTTTTTCCAGAGGGTGGCCCAGATCTTCCCGCTCATCCGGGCGACACCGGAGTTGATGTCCAGGCGTCCGCCGGGCGTCATCGGTATGGGGAGTAGTTCGCGGGACAGCACGAGGCGGCTCCTGATCAGCGCGGATGGGGCGGGGGTGGGGTCGGTGGACGTGCGCTATCCGCGCGCGGTCCACTTCCGCAGCGTCTCGGCGCCCGCGCGCGCGTCGGCGTCGTCGAGAGGGCGGGTCTGCAGTGTCAGCTCGATCCGGACCCCGTTCGGGTCGAAGAGGTACAGGGACTCCCAGACCCCGTCATGGTCGACGATGCCCACCGTCTCCACGCCCTTGGCCGCGAAGTGCGCCTTCCACTCGTGGAGCTCCTCCATGGAGTCGACGTTGAGTGCGATGTGCCGCACCCAGGAGGGCACCGAGTCGGGGCCGGGGTTGGGCATGTCGTCGACCTCGAAGAAGGCGATGGCACTGCCGTCGCCGAGTCCGAAGAAGGTGTGCAGGTAGGGAGTGCGGGCTCCGCTGGAAGGCACCTCGTCCAGTTGGATCGCGGTGAGCAGCTCGCACTTGAGGACCTCGGTGTAGAAGTCGTGCGTCGCCTGGGAGTCCCACGTCGGATAGGCGATGTGGTTGAGCGAGCGCGGTGCGCGGAGGTCGGCTGTCGCCATCATCTGATCCTCAGTGTGTCAATTATCGGACAAGTAGTCCGGAATTTGAATTGATTGTCTGTTCGTGCATGTCAACTTGTCAACTGCGGTCCGAAGGGATCACCACGCCGCGCAGCGCCTCTCCGGCCAGCAACCGGTCGTAACCCTCCTGCGCGTCGGCGAGGCCGAACGTTCCCGAGACGTACTCGTCCAGCGGCAATCGGCCGTCCAGATAGAGGCCCGCGAGCAGGGGCAGGTCCCGTGACGCCACGCAGTCTCCCCAGATCGAGACCCGGATCGACCCTCCGGTGAGGAACAGCCGTCTCAGCTGCACCTCGGCCAGGTCCCCCCGCTTCGGGGCGCCGACGATCACCAGCCGTGAGCCGGGGGCCCGCAGGCCGTCCGCCGTCGCGAAGGTGGCGGGCCCGCCGACCGCGTCCAGGACGACGTCCGCGCCCATGCCGTCGGTGAGTTGGCGTACGCGTTCTCCGGGCTCCTCCCGGGACGCGTCGATCAGGTGGGTGGCGCCGAACCGCTCGGCGACGGCGAGTTTGCCGGGATTGGTGTCGATCGCGATGATCCGCCGCGCCCGCGCGTACGCGGCCCCGGCGACGGCCGCGATCCCCACGCCACCGCATCCGATCACCACCACGTCGTCGGCCGGCCCGGTCTCCGCGGTGTTGACCGCCGCGCCGAAGCCGCTGGGCACGCCACAGCCGAGCAGCGCGGCTATCCGGGGCGGAACCCTCGGGTCGATCGCGATCGCCTGCCGGGCGGGCACGACGACCCGTTCGGCCAGGCCGCCGATGCCGAGCACCGGGGTCGCGGCGACGCCGTCACCGAGACCGACCTTCGGCCGGCGGGGCAGTCGCGACGCGCACGCCGAGGGCCGTCCCGCGTGGCAGTGCTTGCAGGTCCCGCAGGCCACCATCGGCGCGACGACGACGCTGCTGCCCTCCACGACGCCCGTCGCGTCCGGCCCCAGGGCCTCGACGACGCCGGCCACCTCATGGCCGACCAGGTAGGGGAAGTCGGTCCCCGACGTGCCGTGCATGAAGTGCACGTCGCTGTGGCACAGCCCGCAGGCGGTCACCCTGACCAGCACCTCGTCGCCGGTCGGTTCCCGCAGCGGGATGTCCTCGACGTTCAGTGGCCCGTGCGCCTCTCGGACGACGGCGCCTCGGTAGTGAGCGGGCATGGATCACTCCTCGGATCGGGGTGGCTGAAGGTCAGTACCAGCGGGGCGCGTCGGCCGGGGCGGTGTCCACGATCACCGTCTTGAGCTCCGTGTAGGCCTCGTGCCCCACCCGGCCGAGTTCTCGGCCGACGCCTGACAGGCCGACGCCGCCGATCGGGGCGTCCAGCGCCAGCGCCCCGTAGGAGTTGATCCAGAAATAGCCTGATCGCACGGCTCTGGCGGTCGTGAGCGCCCGGTCCAGGTCACGGGTCCAGCAACCGCCCACCAGGCCGAAGGGGGAGTCGTTGGCGAGCGTGATCGCCTGCTCCGCGCCGCTGAACCGCTGGACGGTGAGGACCGGTCCGAAGACCTCGTCGTACACGATGTCGGGCACGCGCGGCAGTCCCGAGGGGATCTCCAGCACGGTGGGCGCGATGAACGCGCCGTCGGGATGGACGCCGGGCGGCCGGCCACCGCCCGCCAGCACGCGTGCGCCCTGGTCCACGGCCGTGTCGATCATCGCGCGGACCCTGGCCGCCTCCCCCTCCGAGATCAGCGCGCCCAGCTGGGTGTCCGGCGCGAACGGGTCGCCGACCCTGATCGAGCGCGCCACGTCGGCGACCCGTTCGACGAACGCGTCCGCGACCGGGTCCTCGACCAGGAGCCGGGAACCGGAGAAACATCGCTGACCGGCGTTGCGGAAGATGCCGCCGACCGTGGCGTGCAGGGCGGCGTCCAGGTCCGCGTCGGCGTAGACGATGTTCGCGGACTTTCCGCCGAGCTCCAGCAGCACCCGTTTCACCCCGTCCGCCGCCGAGCCCATCACCTGCCGGCCGACCGAGGTGCTGCCGGTGAACGACACCATGCTCACCCCGGGATGCTCGACCAGCCGGCGGCCCACCTCTCCCGCGCCCTGGACCACCTGGACGAGACCGTCGGGGAGTCCGGCGGCGGTGAGGATCCTGGCGAACACCGGCGCCGCGAGCGGGCTGAGCTCGGGCGCCTTGATCACGATCGCGTTGCCCGCCGCCAGGGCCGGGCCGGCCTTCTGTGCCGCGAACATGAGGGTGGTGTTGAAGGGGATGATCGCGGCCACCACTCCCACCGGCTCCCGGAAGGTCATCCGCAGCGTGGATCCGTCCGCCGGCAGGGTGATGCCTTCGAGGCCGGACGCCCAGCCCGCCGCACCGCGCAGGTGGGCCGCCGCCACGAAGACGTCGCCGCGCGCCTCCGCCAGCGTCTTGCCGTTGTCCAGCGCGACCAGGTGGGCGAGTCGCGGGGCCCGCGCCTCGATCAGGTCGGCGGCCATGCGCAGGATCCGCGCGCGTTCGTGCGGGGAGGTGCGCGCCCAGGCGGGCTGGGCCGCGACCGCGCCGGCCACGGCCTCGTCGACGAAGTCGGCCGTCGCCGCCTCGACCTCCGCGATCGGCGAGCCGTCGCCCGGATGACAGGTCGTGAAGACCGCCCCGCCGCCACCGCGCAGAGCCCCCCCGACGAAGCTGTGCGCCGCCGGTAACTCCGCGACGGCGAGGTGCTCGGACAGGTTTGTGCTCATCGAGGAGACTCCTTGGGCGGATCTGTGGCGTGGCCCAGGTGCATGTGCGGTCAGAAGCGCGACTACCTGCCGGACCAGTGCTCTTTACCTCATCTGCTCACGAACGCTACCATCAAAATTCAAATATAGGACTCGTCGTCCGATAAATGGAATCAGGAGATCTCGTGGAGTTCACCAACCTCGGCCGCAGCGGTCTGACGGTCAGCCGACTGGTGCTCGGCACCGACAACTTCGGCACCCAGACGACCGAGGAGGACGCGTCCCAGATCATGGATCACGCCCACGAGCTGGGGATCAACCTGATCGACACGTCCGACGTGTACGGCTGGCGGTTCGGCGAAGGACTGACCGAGCAGATCATCGGCCGGTGGCTGTCCACCGGCGGAGGCCGCCGTGAGCGCACCGTGCTCAGCACCAAGCTGTACGGCCGCATGTCCGAGTGGCCCAACCACGCCGGCCTGTCCGCCCTGCACATCCGGCGCGCCTGCGAGGCGTCGCTCCGGCGGCTGCGCACGGACTACATCGACATCTACCAGATGCACCACATCGACCGATCGACTCCGTGGGAGGAGATCTGGGAGGCGATGGACGTGCTCAAAACCCAGGGCAAGATCGTCTACGTGGGGTCGTCCAACCAGCCCGGCTGGCACCTCGCCGCCGGGCAGGAAGCCGCCGCCCGGCGCGGCCGCCCCGGTCTGGTGAGCGAGCAGACCATCTACAACCTGCTCGAACGCACCGCCGAGCTGGAAGTCCTGCCCGCCTGCGCGCACTACGGCGTCGGCATGATGCCGTGGTCGCCGCTCGACGCCGGCCTGCTCGGCGGGATCCTGCGCAAGGAGCGGGAGAACCAGATGGGCACGCCGCTCCCCGGAGCCAAGGTGGCGACCCACCGGGGCAAGCGACTGATCAAGCTGGACCGGCACCGCGCCGCCATCCAGGCGTTCGAGGACCTGTGCGACGAGCTCGGCGAGAGCCCCGCCGACGTGGCGATGGCCTGGCTGCTGGGCCGGCCCGGCGTGACCGCGCCGATCATCGGGCCGCGCACCCTCGCCCAGCTCGACGCCGCCACCCGCGCCTTCGAGGTGTCCCTGGACGACAAGACGCTCGAGCGCCTCGACGCCATCTTCCCCGGCCCCGGACCCGCGCCGGAGGCCTACTCCTGGTAGGCCTCCGGGCGGGCCCGGCTCAGTGGAACGTCTGCCGGAGGCCCGGGGGCCGGCTCAGCGGAACGTCTGCTGGAGACCCAGGAGGCGCCGGGCGCCCAGCTTGTCCAGATACTCCTGGTGATCATTGATCGAGAAGACGTACTTCTCCAGATATTCCTTGGTCCGGTCCTGGGCGGCGAGGTCCCGGTACTCCACCAGCTGTTCCCGGTCGTAGGCGTAGTGCCCCGGCGAGGACAGCGGGTGCGAGCCGTAGGGCGCGTGCGCGACGCTGTCGACGATCGCGCCGGGGATGGACACCAGGCGCGGATCCGGGGCCGGGGCGTACTCGTCCAGAATCTCGTCCGAGCTGATGACGACGTGGTCGCACGCCTTCGCCATCACGTCCTCGAACCGCCGCTGGCCGAAGACCTGCGCGTTGCCCTTACGGTCGGTGACCTGCGCGTGGAACAGCCCGTAGTCGGCGCGCAGGGCGGGGATGGTGGTCACGGTCTTTCCGGTGTACGGGTCGGTCGTGGACCGGATGTCCTTGTTGACCTTGGGCAGGTCGGTCCCCTCGTAGAGCGCGGGCAGCGGCAGGAACGGCAGCCGGCTGGCTCCGGCCCGGAACCCGTAGACGATGTAGGCCTCGTCCGCCTCGACGATCTCGATCGACCGGCTCTCCGCGGCGCGGCGGTAGTTCGGCGCCATGCCGAGGAACTCCAGCCCCACGTAGGAGACGTGCAGCCGCCGGACGCAACCGGCGGCGATCAGCATGTCCACCGGCGGGCCGCCGCTCGGCGTCGGGATCAGCTCCAGATCCTTGACCCCGCGCCGGATCAGCGCGTTCACCAGCGCCATCGGGCTGTTGTGGGAGTGCACGCCGCCCAGCGCGATCGTGGCTCCGTCGGGGATGCCGGCGACCGCCTCCTCGGGGGTCGTCACCTTGTTCGCGCTCATCGCCTGAACTCCTTAACCGGACCGGTGTCGCCACCGGTCGTCACCTCGCCGAGCAGGCGCACCTCGGTGACGCGCTTCAGCTCGGCTCTCCTGATCTTGCCGCCCTCGTCGACCGGCAGGTCGGTCACGAACTCCACCTCGCGGGGCCGCTTGTAGCCGGCGAGCCGTTCCGCGCAGTAGTCGAGGACCTGCTGCTCCGTCAGCTCCTCACCCGGCGCCCGCTGCACCAGCGCCTTGACCGACTCGCCGAACCGCTCGTGCGGCACCCCGATCACCGCGGCGCGGGCGACGCCGGGGCAGGCCTGCAGTACCGCCTCGACCTCGCCGGCGTACACGTTCTGCGCCCCAGACCGGATGACGCCCTGCGCCCGGTCGGCGAGATAGATGTAGCCGCGCTCGTCCCGCCAGGCCATGTCGCCGAGCCGGAGCCAGCCGTCCTTGAGCACCGCGCGGGTCACCTCCGGCTGGCTCCAGTAGCCGGAGAACACGCTGGTCGCGCGGATCCGCATCTCGCCGGTCTCCCGTACGGCCACCTCGCGGTCCTCCGCGTCGAAGATCTTGACGTCGGCGAACGCGGCCGGTCTGCCCACCGGGACGATGGAGGCGGCCTCGGTGCGCAGGAAGTTGCGGTGGTCGTCCGGGGTGAGCAACGCCACGAAACCACCCGCCTCCGTCGCCCCGAACGCGTGGTAGAACTCCAGGTCCAGCGCCTGTGCCAGGGACCGGATCAGGCTCCAGGACACCGACGCGCCGCCGTACCCCACCAGCTTGAGCGCGCCCGCGCGGTGGAGGTCGAGGTCGGGCAGCGCCCGGACCAGGTCGACCAGCATGGTCGGCACCAGGAAGGCGTGCTCGACCCCGAACCTGTCGATGTCGTCGACGAACGCGGCCGGGTCGAAGCGCCGGCGCAGCAGCAGCGGGACGCCGAGGTAGGCGGTGGTCGTCACGAAGGACGCGCCGACCCCCAACGTCAGCGGCACCGAGATCCAGGTCGGGCCGCCGCGCGGCACGTTGACCTCGCACAGGTAGTTGGCCGTGCTGGCGAGCTGCTGGTCGTGCGTGGCCATGCAGCCCTTGGACGCGCCGGTGGTGCCGCTGGTGTAGCGCAGCGAGCGCAGGTCGCCGCCGGTGCCGGTCTCGGGCACGTCGCCCGGGTCACCCGAGGCGACGAGGCTCACGAACGATCCTTGGTCGTCGTCGCCCAGGCCGATGGTGTAGACGCCGCGGATGCCCGGCACCCCTCTCGCGGCCTCGACCGCGGCGGGGGTGTCGCAGATGACGAGGGACGCGCCAGAGTGGGTGAGGATCCTGGCGATCTCGGGTGCGGTGAACCGGGTGTTGATCCCCACGGTGATCAGGTTCGCCTTCCACGAGCCGTGGAAGGCCGTCACGATGTGGTGGCAGTTGGACATCACCAGCGCGACCCTCTCCTGCGCGCGGTATCCGAGCCCGATCAGCGCGTTGGCCAACCGGTTGGTCTCGATGTCCAGCTCGGCCCAGGACAGCTGGGCCTGGTCACAGATGACTGCGGGCAGCGGGCCGCGTCGTACCGCGTTCTGCCGCAGGAGGTTCTCGATTCGCATGGGTGTCCGTTCGTCAGCGGCCGAGTGCCCGCTCGACCAGGTCGGCGATGAGGTCGGGGCGCTCGATGTGGACGTTGTGTCCCGCGTCGGGCAGCACGGTGACCGGATGCCCGAGCACCTCGGCCATGTCCGCCGGGTCGATGCCGGGATCGTGGTCGCCGCAGGCCAGTTCGACCGGGCAGGTCACCTTGAGCATGCGCGCGGCCAGTTCGGGGCCGGTGGCCGGGGCGGCCCTGGTGATACCGGGATCGGCGGAGAGCGCGTAGCCGCCGTCGCGGGCCGTTACCCCACCGGCGCGGTCCTCGTCGGTGAACGCGGGTCCTCGCAGACCCGATATCCGCCCGAACAGCTCGCGGGCCTCTTTCTCCTCGGGGAGGATCCGGATCGGCCGGTCGGCCAGCGCGGACCGCCTGGCCAGTTCCTCCTCGGTCCAGGCGACCTTCATCGCGATCACCGCCAGGGACTCGACCGTGACGCCGTGGGTCCCGTCCGCGACGGTCATCCCGACCAGCCCGCCGAGCGAGTGACCGACGACGTTCAGCGACGCGTTCTCGCCCAGGACGCCGACAAGCGCGGCGGACACCGCGCCGGCGTACCCCTCGGGCGAGTAGTCCTCGCGATGGCCCGAGCGGCCGTGCCCCGGCAGGTCGGCGACGAGCCACCGGTATCGGGTCCCGCGCTCGCGCAGCCGCTCCAGCACCGGTTTCCAGACGGCTCCCGAGGCGCCGGAGCCGTGCAGGAAGAGCACCGCGGGGCCGTCGTCGCCGCCGGACTCAAGGTGGAGGTCGGTCATCGTGCCTCCGTCTTCGTCCGCGCGAGGAACCCGAGCGCCACCTCGACGAACTCCTCCGAGCGCTCGATCTGCGGATAGTGACCGCTGCCGTCGATCGTCTCGGTCCGCGCGTACGGGATCTGCGCCGCGAGTTCCTGCCAGGTCGGCGGCGGCACCAGCCGGTCGTGCTGCCCTCGGACGAGACAGGTGGGCACGGTGATGCCCCCGTAGTCGCGGGCGGGCGGGCGAACATGCGGCCGTCGCTCGCCGCCGTCACGTCCCGGTGCGCGCAGACCGCCCGCCGCGGCGGTCTCCCACGCCCCGGGAACCATGCAGTACTCGTGGCGGCGGCGCAGGTAGTCTTCGCTGTCCCTCCAGCGCGGGTCGTGGAAGAGGACGTCCATCGACGGGCGCAGGCCGTCGAGCGTGCCGTCGAAGTCCTCGAGCACGGCGCGGGCCTCGGCCGCCGGGGCGGCCAGACCGGTGCCCACCACGACCATCGACCGGATCGGCCACTCGGGTGACGGCCGGTTGGCGATGTCGAGCAGCAGCCGCCCGCTGAGGGACGTACCGATGAAGTCCGCGGAGTCGACGCGCAGGGTGCGCAGCACGCCGGCGACCTGCCGTCGCATGAGCCGGCGCTGGCCGCCGAAGTCGCGCAGTTTGTCGCTGTGCCCGAAGCCGACGAAGTCGAGCGCCAGCACGCGATGGCGCTCGGCGAGCGCCGGGATGCAGTTCTCCCAGGCGAGCTGTGCCGAGGCGCCGTACTCGCCGCCGTGCAGGAGGATCAGCGCAGGACCGTCCCCGGCCTCCAGATAGTGGGTCGTGCAGCCGTCGACGACAACGTGGCGATCGTGGAAGCTCATGGGTGCTCAGGCCACGGACGGGTAGCGGCGCAGCACCCCGTCACGGTCGACCTGGGTCCGGAGCAGGGTGAGCTCCTCGTCGCTGGGCGCGCCGACGGTCTGCACGTCGTCGGCGATCAGCAGCTCGAATCCGGTCGCGGCCTGGATCTTCTCGATGCTGCTCCACGGGTGCACCTTGATCAGGCGCATCCGCTTGCTCTCCGGCTCGAAGTCGAACACGCCCAGGGGGGTGAACACCCGCCGGGGCCCGTCGGACTCCGGACGGAAGACCTTGGAGCGGGCGTCGCCGCCGTCGAGCCAGCCCGCGCCACTGATGAAGTCGACCTTGTCGACGAAGATCTTCGGCGTGTGGTGCTGGGTGTAGATGTAGCTGGTCTTGAAGCCGCCGAGGAAGATCAGGCCGATGGTGCCCGGCCCGCGCACCTTCGGCTTGTCCCAGTCGCCGATCATGGCCATGTTCAGGTTTCCGTGCTTGTCGATCTGCATTCCGCCGAGGAACGCGAAGTCGAAGCGCATCGCCGTCTCGAAGTCCACGACGTCGTCGAGACTGAAGTGGTATTCGCTGGTCACGAGGTTGCGGTAGTCGGCGGAAGACTCGGTCAACCGCTGGATCTTCGGGTTCATCGCGCCGCTGCCCCCGCAGAAGAAGGACAGGTTGGGCGCGTGCGTGAGCTGCGCCAGGCGCAGTCCGGCGGCGGGAATGTGCGATGCGGCGCCCACGGAGCCGAAGGCCCCGTCGGCCATCTCGTGCGAAATGGAGATCGCCATCATCTCCGCCCAGGTATAGGTCGCCTCCGGCACATGGCCCCCAATCGGGTTTGAGCGACAGCGCAGGTCGTCGCGCTGGAACATCTCGCCGGGACAAGTGCTTGTCAGAACAGCGAGTCGCATTTATCGTACAGTAAGTCCGTAATTTGTAACAATGCTATCGTGGTGGTGTTTCTGTCAAGGGTCGCCGTGCCCTCGTCGGTGGCTACCGCGCAGGAGGGACAACGATGACCCCACCCGCGATCGAGCGAGTCCTGCACGGCCTCGTCGACCTGCACTGCCACTCCGGCCCCAACCCGCTGCCGCGCAGGTTCGACCACGTCCAGGCCGCCGAGGACGGCGCGCGGCTGGGCATGCGCGCCTTCCTGGCGAAGTCCCACCACCACAACACGGTGATGGACCTCCTCGCGATGGGCGACCGGCTGAAAGGCGTGAGCACCGCCGTCTACGGTGGCATCGCGCTGAACAACCAGGTCGGCGGCATCAACCCGCACGCGGTGGAGATGTGCCTGCGGATGGGCGGGCGGTGCGTCTGGTTTCCCACCATCTCCTCCGGCGCGCACGTCGACCACCACAACTCCGGCGGCGGCTTCCCCAAACCGACGATCCCCCTCACCACCACCCAGGTCGACGTACGCGGCCCGGACGGCGAGCTCATCCCCGAGGTCGGTCAGGTCATCTCGGTCGTCGCCGAGACCGGCGCGCTGCTCTCCGCCGGGCACATGGCACCCGACGACATCAGGGAGGTCTTCACCGCCGCGCGCGACGCCGGAGTCCGGCGGCTGGTGGTCAGCCATCCGAACTTCGTGATCGGCTCCGACCCGGCGCAGTGCCGGGAGTTCGTCATGCTCGGCGCCTACATCGAGCATGAGACCAGCATGTACGACCCCGAGGTGGCGAACGTGCGGTGGGGTCCGGAAGTGCTGATGGACTGGATCGAGCGGGTCGGGCCCGAACACACCGTGCTCGCCTCCGACCTCGGCCAGGTCGGCCGCCCGATGCCGGTCGACTCCTTCATCCGGGTCGGGTCCGCGCTGCTCGACCTCGGGCTGCCGGAGAAGGACCTGCGGCAGATAGTCCGCGTCAACCCCTCGTACCTGCTCGGCCTGGACGACTGACAGTCCGCACCCCTCGTACCTGCTCGGCCTGGACGACTGACTGTAAGGACGAACCACATGTACGGCCCCAACGACCCTCGCGCCGCGCTCAACACGGCGCCGGCCACGACGAATCCGAACGACCCCATCGCCGCGCTCGCCACCTACGAGTTCCTCGCGCTGCCGCCCGACGAGGTCACCGAGCTCGGCAGCAAGACCTGGTACGTCCGCGGCCAGAACTTCGTGCTCGCCTTCACCCGCCTGGTTCCCGGCGACGCGCTCCGCCGCGACGCGTCCGCGCAGCGGGAGGAGTACGTCGTCGTCCTCCCCCACGACGACATCACGATCGACGTGACGGCCGGCGCGGAAAGCCGGACGGTGACCGGGAGCGGCGTGGTCATCGTGCCACCCGGCGACAGCGAGCTCACCGCGCACGGCGACGCCGACCTGGTCCGCCTGTTCGACGTCCGCACCACCGACCTCCTCGCACGCTGCGGCAACGCCTCGGAGTACGCCGAGCCCCACCCGCGCGTCGCCCTGCTGGAGCCGTGGCCGGAGCCGCCCGCCGGCCACCGCCTGCGCGTCTACCGCAACGCCGACTTCCCGCTGCGACCCGGCCGGTTCGGCCGCATCTTCCGGTCCAGCGCCTTCATGGTCAACTTCGGGGATCCCAAGGACGGCCCGCGCGACCCCGATCGGCTCTCCCCCCATCACCACGACGACTTCGAGCAGTGCTCGCTCACCGTCGCCGGTGACTACATCCACCATGTCCGGACGCCCTGGACGTCGAAGCGTTCCCAGTGGCGCGCCGACGAGCACGCGGCCGTCGGCAGCCCCGCCGTCGCGATCATCCCGCCGCCCACCGTGCACACCAGCCAGGCGGTCGGCGACGGCGTGCACATGCTCATCGACATCTTCAGCCCGCCGCGTGCCGACTTCTCCGCCAAGGCCGGATGGGTGCTCAACGCCGACGAGTACCCGGCCCCCGACCACATCACGACCGCATGACGTTCTTCGCGACAGCCTCCGCGCAGACGCCGAGGCTGGGTACCTGGATCAAGCTGGCGACCGTCGAGAGCGTCGACATCATGGCCGACGCCGGATTCGACTTCGTGGTGATCGACCTCGAACACTCCCCCATCGACCTCACCCTCGCCGCCCGGATGATCAGCGCCGCCTCGGCGTACGGCGTCGATCCCCTGGTACGCGTGCCCGACCATCAGGCCGGCACCATCCAGCGGGTCCTCGACGCCGGCGCCCGGGGCATCCTCGCCCCCCGCGTCGACTCGGTCGCCGACGCCGAGCGGGTGGTGGCGGCCACCCGCTTCCCGCCCCTCGGCAGGAGGGGGGCGGGCGGCACCAGCCGCGCGGGCAGGTGGGGGCTGATGTCCAGAGACGAGTACGTCCGGGGCGGCAACGAGGGCGTCGTCTGCGTCCCCCAGTTGGAGAGCCCCGCGGCGATCGACGCCGCCGCCGGCATTCTCGCCGTGCCGGGGGTCGACGCGGTGTTCCTGGGCGCCGGCGACCTCTCCCTCGCGCTCGGGGTCCGCATGAACGATCCCGTGGTCAAGGAGTCGCTCGACCGGGCGCGGGCCGCGGCCGCCGCGGCGGGCAAGCCCTGCGGCGCGGCGTGTGTGGACGCGTCGTCGGCCGTCGGGACCGCCGCCCTCGGCCACCAGTTCCTCATCATGGGCAACGACGCCACCATGCTCGCCCGCACGGCCCACTCCATGACGCGGGCGTTCCGGGAGCAGATGGGCGCGGCCTCATGATCGTCGGAACCTGGCGGCTGGTCGACTACGTCATGGAGGGCGAGCCCGACGACGGCGCGCGCTCCCTCGGGGACGAACCGCTCGGCCTGCTCATCTACGGCCCCGACGGCTACATGTCGGTGCAGTACATGGCCGGAGACCGCCCGCTGCTGCGGACGGAGAACTGGCGCTGGACCACCGACGAGGAGAAGCTCGCCGCCGTACGGACCTTCGGCGCGTACGCCGGACGCTACGAATGGTCCGGCGACCGCGTCATCCACCAGGTCGAGACCGCCGTCTACCCCAACTGGATCGGCGCCACCCTGGTCCGCCTCGCCGTCGTGGACGGTGACCGGCTCACCCTGCGCGCCGAGCGAACCCCCGGCAGGCCGCCCACCCCCATCCTCACCTGGGAGCGCATCCGATGACCCCCACCCTGATCGACGCACACGCGCACCTGGTGACCAACGACCCGGCCTACCCGTTCAACCCGCCCGGCGGCTCGGTCAGCGACGCCGTACGCGACGATCCGATGACCGCGGAACGGCTGCTCGCCGCGATGCGCGACCATGAGCTGTCGGGTGCGGTCGCCGTCCAGCGCGCCCACGTGTTCGGCTACGACAACAGCTATGTGGTGGACTCGGCGGCCCGGCACCCCGGCAGGCTCGCCGCCATGTGCGTCCTCGACGCGCAGGCCCCGGACGCGGCGCGGACCGTACGCCACTGGGCGGAGCGCGGCGCCGCGGCCGTTCGCCTCACCTCGCCGGGCGGAAACCAGCACGGTGGCACCCCCGGAACCGAGTGGTTCGCCGGCGAACGGGCGCGCGAGGTGTGGCGGCAGGCGAGCGAACTCGGCCTGTCGATGTGCCTGCACATCTACCGATGGAACCGCGACGAGAGCCTGCGCGCGCTCGCCGCGGTGGCCCGCGAGTTCCCGGGCACACCGGTCGTGCTCGACCACATCGCGAGTGTCGAGACGGATCGCCCCGCGCCCTACCCGGGGGCCGACGAGCTGCTCGCGCTCGCCGACCTGCCGCAGGTCCACGTCAAGGTGACGACGCTCAACTTCGCCAGGATCATCGCCGCGGGCGGCGCGCCGTCGGTCGTGGTCGAATGGCTCGTCTCCCGGTTCGGCGCGGAGCGGGTGCTGTGGGGCTCGGACGTCACCCAGACCGCCGGCGCCTACGCGGACATGGTCGGGATCGCCCGCGAGTCGGTCTCCGGCCTGTCCGCCGGGGACGCCGCCCTGGTCCTCGGCGGGACGGCGGCCTCGCTCTACCGGATCGCGACGCCATGACGGGTGACGGTCTGTCGGAAGGTGGGGCGGCTCGTCGCGACGCCGTGACGGGCGACAGCCTGTCTGAGAGCGGGGTGCCTCGTCATGACGCCGTGACGGGTGACGGTCTGCCCGAGGGCGGGATGCCTCGTGGCGACGCCGTGGCGGGCGACGGTCTGCCGGAAAGCGGGGCGCCTCTTGTGGACACCCATGTTCACCTGTTCACCCGCGCGCTACCTCTCGCGGCGCGGGCCTGGACCCGGCCCGAGGGGGAGCTGACGGCGGACACGTTCGTGTCGATGATGGACGAGCACGGCGTCGGCTACGGTGTGCTGTCGGCGATGAGCCTGCTCGGCGACCTGAACGACTACACGATCGAGGCGTTGCGGGCGCACGAGCGACTGCGCGGGACCGTCATCGTCGAGCCCACCGTCGATCGACACGTCCTGGACCGGATGAAGTCCGACGGCGTGGTGGGCGTCAGATTCCAGTGGCGACGGCTCGCCGACCTGCCGGATCTCACCGACCCGGCGTACCGGCGGCTGCTGTTCCGGGTCGCGGACCTCGACTGGCACGTCGAGCTGAACATCGAGGGCGACCGGTTGCCGCCGGTGCTGGAGCGGCTGACCGCCTCGGGGGTGAAGGTCGTCGTGGACCATTTCGGCGACCCGGACCGGGTCGCCGGCTACGCGGGCGCCGGCGGTGCGGCGCTCCTGCGCGCCCTCGACACCGGCAGGGTGTGGGTGAAGTTGTCCGCGGGCTACCGCTTCGACGTCGGCCAGGACACGCTGGCCGGTCACGCGGCGACCCTGATCGGGGCCGCCGGACCGGAACACGTCTTCTGGGGGAGCGACGCCCCGTTCGTCGGCGCCCGGCATCCGGTCACCTACCGTGACGCCGTCGGCTCCTTCGCGCGGCTCGTCCCCGATCCCGCGTTCCGCAGGCGGATCTCGCTCGCCTCGCACGCCTTCTACTTCGGCTGAGTACGCGCGTCGAGCCGTCCCAGCCAGGCTGGGACGGCTCTCGCAGGTCACTTCGGGGGCGGCAGGTGGCTCTGCAGGTGCTCGGAGAACCCGGCGAAGTCGGCGGCGAGTTGCTCCGCGCTCCACCCGCCGTCGCGATGCGTGACGAACGCCTCCTTCGGGTGCGCCCAGATCGCGAACCTGTCGCCGCCGAAGCCGATGTACTGCCCGGTGACGCCGGCCGCCTCGTCCGAGGCGAGGTAGACGACGAGCGGCGCCACGTCCTCGACCTTGCCGATGCCGCGCCGACGCAGGTCGGTGGGGACCGGGCCGCCCGCCTCGACCGCGGCGACGACCTCGGTCAGCGCCGGGATGGTCGCGGCCATCCTGGTCAGCGCGGTGGGCACGATCGCGTTCACGGTCACGCCCAGCTTCGCCGTCTCGGTCGACCACACCCGCACCATGGCGATGATGGCCGCCTTGGACGCGGCGTACGCCGTCTGTCCGAAGCCGCCGTACTGGCCGGCGGGTGAGCCGACCAGGATCAGCCGGCCACCGCCGCCCTGTTCGCGGAACCGGCGCACCGCGGCGCGACCGCAGGTGAAGGTGCCACGTACGTGGCTGTCCACCACGAGGTCGAACTCCTCGTCCGTGACCTTGGCCAGCGTACGGTCGCGCAGCGCGCCGGCGTTCGTGCACATCACGTCCAGGCGGCCGAACTCCGAGACGGCCCGCTGGACCAGTGCGTCGGCCGACTCCGCGGTGCCGACGGCGCACACCTCGGCGACGGCACGCCCACCGGCGGCGTTGATCGCCTCGACGGTCTCCTTGGCGACGTCGGCGTCGATGTCGTTGACCACCACGGCGGCACCGGCCGCGCCCAGCGCCTCGGCGTACGCGCGGCCGAGGCCACGCCCTGAGCCGGTGACTACGGCCACCTTGTCGTTGAGCCGCATGGGCTTTCCTCTCCCTATCAGTTGCTGATCTTCACCGAGTTGTAGTGGTAGTCACCGACCACCGGTACGTCGAGGCCGGTCACCCCCTTGCGGAAGGCCGCCACGTAGGTCACGCCGCACACCGGGATCACCGGAGGCCCGGCCGCCACGACGTCCTTGATGATCTGGTGCATCGGCGCCGCACGCTCCGTGACGTCGTCGCTGGCCCGCGCCTTCGCCAGCAGTTCGCCGATCCCGTCCTGGGAGAAGCCGCCCGGGTTGTACGCGCCGCCCTTCGTGTAGAAGTCCGCGACGAACTGGCTCGGGTCGGGCCGACCGGCCTGTACCAGCGCCACCGTGGCGGTGAACTGGCCGGTCCGGCGAGCGGTGATCATCTGCTGGAATTCCAGGACCTTGATCGTGGCCTTGATCCCCACCTTCTGCAGCTGTGCCTGCAGCGCCTGGGCGAGAATCTGGTACGACGTGTTGGGGCCGACCTCCAGCGTTATCTCCATGCCGTTCGGCAGGCCGGCCTCGGCGAGGAGCTTCTTGGCCTTCTCCGGGTCGTAGTAGGAGGACACGTCGCTCAGCTCGGGCACGTGGGCCCAGAAGCCCTCCTGGTACGGCTGCACCGCCGAGACGCAGGCACCCTCGTACAGGTTCTTGCTGATCGCGTCGCGGTCGATGGCGTACATCAACGCCTGCCTCACCTTGGGATTGTCGAGCCCCTTGACGGAGGTGTTCAGCAGGATTCCGTTGAAGGTGGTGTTGGGGCCCCTGACCACGGTCAGGCCGTCCGCCTCGGCCTCCTTGATCTGGCCGGGCGTGATCGAGGTGCCGTCGGCCTGCCCCGACTTCACCGCGCGCAGGCGGGTCGTCTCGTCGGAATAGACCGTCATCTCCAGGCCGCCGATGGTCGTCTCCGCGGCGTTCCAGTAGCCCTCGAACTTCTTGAAGGTGACCTTGCCCACCTGCAGCGTGTCGATCTCGAAGGCGCCGGTGCCGACCGGCTTGGTCGGCAGGTCCTCGGCGTCGAGCGCACCGGGCGCGACCACGATGCCGGCCTCACCGGCGAGCACATTGATCATGTAACCGGCCGGCTTGGAGAAGGTGAGCTTCACCTCGGACGGGCCGGTGACCTCGACCTTGTCGAGCGCCGACAGCGTCGTCACGAGCGCACCGCTCTTCTTGTACGCCTCCAGCGACGCCTTGACGGCCTCGGCGTTGAACTCCTCGCCGTTGTGGAACTTCACCCCTTCGCGCAGCTTGAGGGTGATCACCTTGTTCTCGTCGGAGAACGTCCACTCGGTCGCCAGACCCGGCCCGATCTCACCGGCCGCACTCCGGCGGACCAGGTGCTCGTAGACCACGTCGAGGAACACCGGGTCGAGCGGCGCGGCCTTGCGGGGATCGAAGGAGGTCGGGTTGCCCGGCACGGCCCACCGCAGGATGGCCGCATTGTCGAAAGCGCCGGAATCACCGGAAGCCCCGGAGGCGTTCGACGTCGGCTGGTCGGTCGTCCCGGCGCCACAGCCGGAGAGGGCGAGACCGGTGGCGAGAAATGCGCCGGCCGTTTTTACTGCTGCTCGTTTCACGGCTTATGCCTCCATATTTCAGAAGCGAGCTTGACTGGTATGACTGGCGACCCGCGGCGCTCTCCGACTCCGTCATCGACGTGCCGGCCCGCATCCCGCGTGTCCTGTGGTTCTCGGTGCCCCGTCTTCAGCCGTGACGCTGAATCACGCCCCCACCAGGTCCTGGACGTGAGCTGTGGACCGGCCTAGGACCGGCTGCTGGCGATCGCGGCGCCCTCCGCGAGTGCGGCGAGCTTCGCCCACACGATCTCCTCGTGGCCCACGCGCGATCCGATCCCGCAGTCGGTCCCCGCCTGCAGGTTCTCCTTGCCCACCACGCCGGCGAAGTTCGTCAGCCGCTCGGCGACGAGGAGGGGATGTTCGACCAGGTCGGTGGCGTGGCTGACCACTCCGGGGGCGAGGATCTTGCCCTCGGGCAGTTTCACGTCCTCCCACACCCGCCACTCGTGCGCGTGCCGGACGTTGCCCGACTCGATGGCGTAGGCCTGGGTGTTGACCTTGATCAGCAGGTCCGCGATGTGTTCGAGGCCGATGTCCTGCGTGTGCGGCCGGTGACCGCTGCCCCAGCAGGTGTGCATCCGGATCTGCTCGGAGGGCAGCCCGTCGATGCTGTGGTTGATCACCTCTACCGCGAACTCAAGGTAACGACGCAGGTCCTCGACCGTCCAGGTGGGGTGGAACTGCCAGGTGGTCGCGAACTCGGGCTCGTCGATCTGCAGCACCAGGCCGGCGTCGGTGACCGCCCGATACTCCTCGCGGAGCGCCTCGGCGACCGCGAACATGTACTCCTCCTCGCTCGCGTAGTGCTCGTTCCTCGCACCCGCGCCCAGGCTGAGCGGTCCCAGCGCGGCGATGAAACCGTCCACCTCCTTGCCTTCGACCGCGGTCTTCATCGCCGCGATGTCGGCCGCGATGGCGTCCTGGCCGATGTAGGTGATCGGGGAGGTGCACACCCGGCCCGACGTCGGCGGCTTCGGCACGGCGCCCGGGGTCGAGAAGCCGGGCCTCACCGGGCCTCCGGATCCGGCCAGCCAGAGGCCGGAGGCGTAGGTGCCGGGGAAGTCCGCCTTGTCGCGCGCGGCGACGTACTCGCGCTTGGGCGGGACGTTCGGGTCGATGGGCAGGGTCTCCCAACCGGTCACGCGGGCGTGGATGTAGCCGCTGTAGGCGGACAGGTTCGCGGCCTTGACGTACTCGCCGTCGTTGACGACGTCGAGGCCGCACTCCATCTGGCGGGCGACGACCTCGGCCACCGCGCTCGGCAGACGCGCGTCGACGGCCTCCTGATCGCCCTGGGCGATCAACTCGTCCAGGTCCTTGGGACGCGGCAGGTTGCCGCCGTGCGTGGTGAGAATCCGACCGTTTTCGCGCCTCATGCGTGTCTCCTAGCCAAGGTGTCTTCTCCCGCGCCGACGCGCAGGAACTTCTGCAGTTGGTGCCGGCCGCTCGACGGAGCGACCCAGCCGGGTCTGATGGCGAAGCTGTACGTCACCTCCGCGACGTACAGGTCTCCGTGTGAGTCCAGCGCGACCCCGTGCGGCGCGATGAAGTTGCCGGCCGCCGTGCGATCCGTCGTGGAGTCTCCCCACCGCTCGACCACGGCGCCGTGCCGGTCCAGCACGGTCAGCCGAGCCGGCTGGTCCTCCAGCGCCTCGCCGTGTACGAAGGACCTCTTGCCTTCCGGCCGCCACAGCTCGACGACGAACACCGAGCCGTCCGGGGCGATGGTGAGGTCGCACGGGCGCCGGATGTCGGTCCACTCCTCGATGAACTCCCCGTCCGGGGTGAAGATCTGGATCCGGTCGTTCTCGCGGTCGCCGACGAACACCCGCCCGTCCGCCGCGATGTCCAGGCAGTGCGGCAGGTGGAACCGGCCGGGACCGGTACCGGGCTCGCCCCAGGAGCCGATCAGGTCACCGGACGCGGTGAACCTGTGCACCCGGCTGTTTCCGTACCCGTCGGTCACGTAGAGGTCGCCGTTCGGGGCGACGGCGAGGTTGGTGGGCCGGTTGAACGGCCCGCCCGCGTACCGAACGCCCTCGACGCTGTGCACGTGCACCGGCCGGCCGGAGACGAACCCGGTGTCCGACGCCGTCCCGGCGGTGCCCAGCGTCATGAGCGGCTCGCCCTCGGGGGTGAACTTGCGGACCGTGTGGTCGCCCGCGTCGACGCAGTAGACGCCGCCGTCCGGCCCGACGGTCAACCCGTGCGGCGTGGTGAACAGGCCCTTTCCCCAGCTCCTGACGAAGGTGCCGTCCCGCTCGTACACGATGACCTGGCCGTCGAAGCGGGTGAACAGGTAGACGCGGTCGGCCGCGTCCACGTCGACCGCGGCCACGTCCGCGTGCCGCAGGTCGTCGGGCAACCGCTCCCAGTCGGCGTCGACCTCGAACCTCCGCCCGCCCGTCATGACGCCGCCCCTGAGGTGGAACGCGGTGCCGGCAGCCAGCCCCACGGGTGGGTGCCCCACCCGGGCGCGATCAGCTCGCCGGCCCTTACGGTCTGCACCGGCCGCAGGCCGAAGCCGCCGTGGAAGACCTCCTGTTTGGTGTCGACGAACTCGAAGTCGCCTTCGACCAGGTCGAGCACCGTGAGGTCGGCCTCCCTGCCGACCGCGACGGCGCCGAGCTCGTGTTCCGCGCCGATCGCCCGCGCCGCGTTCACCGTGGTCATCCGGACCACCTCGGACAGGCTGTAGCCCACGGCCATGAACTTGGCCATGCACTCCAGCAGCGAGTGGAAGGTCTCTCCCGCCGCGGTCAGGTCGCTGCTGATGGTGTCGGGGAGCAGTCCGAGCGTGCGTTGCTCGCTCGCGACCCGGTAGCCGAAGTTGCCCCTGCCCAGCGCGGAGTCGAGAGTGATCCCGCGCTCGCGGGCGGCGAGCAGGGCGGGCATCATCCGATCCGCCGCGTCCATCACACCGCCGTGGTTCGGCGTGCACAGATGGGTGAGGATGTCTCCCGCGTCGAGCTGCTCGATGGCGAACCGGGTGGCCGGTTCGAGCAGGTGCGGATCGGGGCGCCGCCGCGCGGACAGGTCGCCGATGTGCACCATGAGCGGGAGCCCGTGCTCCCTCGCCACCGCCTTGGTCGCGGACACGATGTCCTTGCCCCGCGTGGCGACGAGCGGCCCGACCAGCCGCAGCTTGATGCCCTGGACCAGCCCGGGATTGGCGGCGACGCACTTCGCGATGGCGACCGGGTCGATCTCGGCCAGGTCGTTGACGTCGATCATGGTGGGCATGGTGTGCGCGTAGCTGCCGATGTTCAGGTACGGGATGACCCGCGTTCTGGCGTTCGGCTGGATGTAGGCGGAGAAGACACCGATGTTGGCGACGCCGACGGATCCGGCGTCGACCAGCGTGGTGACTCCGGAACGCACACCGATGGCGTCGGGGTCGCAGCCTTCCATGCCCACACCCGGGGTGATCGCGCCGTGCGCGACGTGCGTGTGGATGTCGATCAATCCGGGGACGACGTAGCGTCCGGAGCCGCTCGCGTCGATCACCCGGCGGGCCGAATCGGCGGGGATGTCCCTGCCGATGTTGGTGATACGGCCGCCGGTGACGGCGATGTCCATGACGCCGTCGAGTTCCTGCCCGGGGTCCAGAACCCGGCCGCCCTTGATCAACAGGTCGTACCGGGTGACCGGGTCGTCGCTCATCAGAGTCCTCCTGTCGGTGCCGCGCGATCGCGGCACGTCCCGCTCAGCGGGCCTGGGATGTGCTGTTCGGTTGCCGGTCGGCGGTCAGAAGTGGTCCCAGCCAGGGGGCAGCGCGGTCATCTGCACGGCCCAGCCCGCCTCGAGTTCCTCGGCCGAGTCGGCGAGCCCGATCCGGCCCAGCACCTCGCGCGCGTCGGCGCCTGGCCGGCGTACCGGGTGGCCCAGGCGCGGCGGGTTGCCGTGCACCCGGATGGCGATGCCGGGCATCACCACCTCGCCGACCTCCTCGGAGATCTGGCTGACGGTGAGCCCTCTCGATCGGGCCCACGGGTCGGTCATCAGTTCCGCGAGGGTCGTGACCGGGTGTGCGCCCAGCCCCGCCGCGGTGAGGCGGTCGGTCCATTCGCGGGCGGTGCCGGCGTGGAAGGCGGTCTCCAGGGCCTCGGCCACCGCGTCTTCGTCGGACCCGTCCAGGCCGGACAGGGCCTCCTCCAGGCCGGGGACCTCGCGGAGCGTCGGCAGGCTCCCCCGGGTCGCCCCGAGGAAGAACCACCGGTCGGCCGCCCGGTAGAACCGGTGCCACGGGTCGACCCCCAGAGCCGACGGCCCGCACGGCTCGGCCGCGGGGCGGTGCCGGCCTCGCGTCGCGGCCGGGAGCCCGGGTGCGGGGCGCACCGCGAACCTCGCCTGCTGGTAGCCGCCGGTCTGGGTGAGGGAGGTGCGCACCTGCTGGCCTTCTCCGGTCAGCTCGCGATGGTGGAGACCCACCGCGCTCGCGAAGGCGGCCATCGCGCCGGTGCCGTAGTCCAGGAGGTTGTACGGGCCCAGCACGGCCGGTCGGCCGTCGCCGCCCGTCCTGGCCATGATCCCGGTCGCGGCCTGCCCCTGGGTCTCGTACCCCCGGCGGCCGGTCCAGGGCCCGCCGTGGCCGTAGCAGCTGACGGAGACGTAGACGATGTCGGGGCGGCGGGCCCGGACGTGCTCGTAGCCGAGGCCGTAGCGTTCGGCGGTCCGCTCGGGGAAGTTGTGGGTCAGCACGTCCGCGTCGTCGATGAGGCGCCAGAGGATCTGCTGGCCCTGGCTCGACTTCACATCCACGAGGACCGTCCGCTTGCCACGGTTGACGAACCCGTGCGCGCCGACGCGCCGCTGCGGTGAGTTGATCTTGACGACGTCGGCGCCGAACTCGACGAGGATCCGTCCCGCGCTCGGCCCGGCCAGAATCTGGGTGAGGTCGACGACCCGCCGTCCCTCGTAGGGCAGACAGACCGGCTCGTCCTCGCTCCCCGCCGGCTCGTCGTGCGCCGGCTCGCTCCCCATCGGCTCGCCGCCCGCCGGCTCGTCGCGCGGCGAACCGGCGGACGGCGACGTGAGTTCGGCGAGGATCTCCGCGCGGTCCGCGCCGGGCAGGTGCCGCGGCCTGCCGGGCAGCGCGGGGGTGGCGGACAGCCACACCGCGGAGCCGGGCATCACCGTCGCGCCGAGCTCCGGATCGTCGACCACGACGGCCTGCCCGGAGGCGAGCGCGTGGTCGCTCTCCAGCCACTCGCCCAGCGTCCTGACCGCGGCGAGCGGGACGCCCGCCGCGTTGGCGAGCTCCTCCCATTCGCCCGCCGGGCGGGTCTGGAACAGCGCGGTGAGCCGGTCGTGCAGCAGCCGGCGTAGCGAGGGGTCGCGATCCATCCGGGCGCGGTCGGTCAGGCCCTCGCCCGTCCAGGCCGTCACCCCGGCCGCGTCGAGGAACCAGGTGAGGAAGCGGGGCGTCGCGCCGATCGGGTTGAACTGCACATACCTGTCGTCCGCGCAGCGGTACGTGCCACTGCCGTTGGAACTGATCGCCCGATCCGGCGGCAGCCCCTGCGCGAGCGGGTAGGCGCCGCTCCCTCCGATGGCCTCGAACATCGCGTCGAACAGCGGGACCTCGACGCGGTCACCCCGTCCGGTGCGGTGCCGGGTGGTGAGGCTCGCCACGATCGCGAAGGCGCCGCAGAACGCCGCGAAGTTGGACGCGACGGGTACCGCCGTGTAGGTCGGCCGGGTGTCGTCCCAGCCGTCCGGCGCGTGACCGGCCCGGATCCGGCAGTTGCCGGTGGCGGCCGCGACGACACCCTCCCAGCCGGGGACACCGGCGCGCGGATCGTCGGCCGCGAAGCCGGGCATCGAGCAGTAGACGAGCCGTGGGTTGCCGGCGCGCGACTCCTCCCAGCCGAGCCCGAGCCGGTCCATCACCCCTGGCCGGAAGTTCTCGACGAGGACGTCGGCCCGCCGGACGAGGTCGCGGGCGACGCCCAGGTCCGCCGCGTCCTTCAGGTCGAGGCTGATGCGCCGCTTGCCCCGGTTGAAGAACGCGTCGTCGACCGGGGGAGTGACGCCCGGACGGTCGACGTGCACGACGTCGGCCCCCTGGTCGGCGAGCATGAGCGCGGCCAGCGGTCCTGCGACGTGGTGACCGAAGTCGACGACGCGGATCCCGTGCAGGGCTCCTGAGGCTTCTGAGCCCCCTGAGACTCGGGAGGCGCTCATCGCGAGGTCTCCTGGGGCTCGCCGACCGGCGCGTCGTTCGGCGGTGGCCGGTGCAGGATGCACGCGACCCTGTGCTCGGCGCCGATCTGCAACAGGGGTGGGTCCAGGCGAGAGCACTCGTCCTGGACGACCGGGCAGCGGGTGCGAAAGCGGCAGCCCGAAGGGGGGTTCGCCGGATCGGGAAGCTCGCCGCGCAGCACGGTGCGGCGCCGCGAGCGCTGCACGTCGGGATCGGGCACCGGCACCGCCGACAGCAGCGCCTTGGTGTACGGGTGCCGCGGGTCGGTGGCGATCTGCTCCGCGGTCCCCTCCTCGACGATCCGGCCGAGGTACATCACCGCGATCCGGTGCGACAGGTGTCTGACCGTGGCGAAGTCGTGGGACACGAGGACCACCGCCTGCCCGGTGTCCTCCTGGATGGACAGCAGCAGGTTGAGGATCTCCGAGCGGGTGGACAGGTCCAGCGCGGAGGTCGGCTCGTCGGCGACGAGAACGCTCGGCGAGAGCGCCAGCGCGCGGGCGATGCAGACCCGCTGCCGCTGCCCACCGGACAGCTCGTCCGGATACCTGTCGACGAACGCCGGATCGAGGGTGACCCGGCCGAGCAGCTGGGCGGCGTGCTCACGCATCTGGCCCCGGCCGATCCGGCCGTGTACCAGGAGCGGTTCGGCGATGGCGTGGCCGATCGTCTTGGTCGGGTCGAGCGCGCCGTACGGATCCTGGAAGATGACCTGGAGCTTGCCGCGCATCTCCTTGAGCTCGCTGCCGCGCGCCCTGCTGACGTCCTTGCCCTCCACCTCGACCGTGCCCCGGTCGGGCTTGAGCAGCCGGGCCATCAGCCGGCCCACCGTCGTCTTGCCCGATCCGGACTCGCCCACGATGCCGACCGTGGTACCGGCCCGTACCTCCAGGTTGACTCCGTCGACGGCCTGGACGCTCTCCAGCGTCCGGCCCAGCAGGCCGCGGCGCAGCGGGAACGACTTGCTCAGGTCGCGCACGCGCAGAACCACACGATCCTCAGCCACGGACGGCCCCCTTCAGAATCAGGTCGCCGGAGGCGACGCGTCCGCATCGCGTGTGGCGTTCGTCGCCGATGATCGTGTCGGCCTGTGGTCGTCGGCAGAAGTCCTCGACGCTGTGCACGCAGCGAGGCTCGAACCGGCAGCCCTCGGGGAACTGACCGGCGGACGGGACCCTGCCCGGGATGACCGTCAGACCGGTCCTGGCCCGGCCCGCCTGCGGTACGGCGGCGAGCAGCGCGCTGGAGTACGGGTGCCGAGGATCGTAGAAGAGCCGGTCGACGGGGGTTCGCTCGGCGACGTGACCGGCGTACATGACGACCACGTCGTCACAGAAGTCCGCGACCACGCCGAGATCGTGCGTGACCAGCAGGACGGCCAGATCGAGGTCGCGTCGCAGGTCGCGCAGCAACTCCAGGATCTCGGCCTGGATCGTGACATCGAGGGCGGTGGTCGGTTCGTCGGCGATCAGCAGCTTCGGGTCGCAGGCGATGGCGGCCGCGATCATGACGCGTTGCTGCATGCCGCCGCTCATCTCGTGCGGGTAGGACCTGAGCCTGCGTTCGGCGTTCGGGATGCCGACCCGGCTCAGCAGCTGTCCCGCCTGCTTGAGCGCGACCGACCGCCGCTCGCCCAGGTGCAGCCTTCGCACCTCGGCGATCTGGTCGCCGACGGTCATCGTGGGGTTGAGGCTGCTCATCGGCTCCTGGAAGACCATGCCGACCGGTCCGCCGCGGATCCGGCGAAGCTGCCGCCGGTCGCAGGTGAGCAGGTCCACCCCGTCGAAGCGGATCGAGCCCGCCGAGACCCGGACGGCCGCGGGCAACAGGCCCAGGATCGCCATGGAGGTGAGCGACTTGCCGCAGCCGGACTCGCCGATCAGCGCGACCGCCTGGCCCTTGCGCACCTCGAAGGTGACGTCCTCGACCAGGCCGGGCTGTCTGGAGCCGCCGGGCAGATCGATGGTGAGGCCCTCGACGGAGAGCAGCGGCTCGGTGGCGTCGCTTCGCTGTGCCGGTCCTGCTGTCATGTACGCCTCCTGAGTCCGACGGCGTCACGGATCGAGTCACCGATCGTGTTGAACGCGAGTACGGTCAGCACCATCGCGATTCCGGGCGGCACCACCGAGAAGGGTGAGTGGAACTGGTTGGTGTACGCGGCCTTGAGCATCGAGCCCCAACTCGCGTCGGGTGGCTGGACTCCGAGACCGATGAAGCTCAGGCTCGCCTCGACCAGGAGTGCGACGCCCATCAGGATCGTGACCTGGACCAGCAGCGGAGCGGCGATGTTGGGCAGGATGTGCACCCAGAGGGTTCGCCGGGTGGACGAGCCGATCGCCACCGCCGAGTCCACGAAGGTCTCCTCCGCCACGGACATCGTCGCCCCGCGTACGACGCGGAACAGGCCGGGGGAGAAGATGATGCCGATCGCGAGCATCGCGTTGACCAGCCCCGGGCCGAGCACGGCGACGATGGCCAGCGCCCCGACGAGGGCGGGGAGGCTGAGGATCGTGTCGGCGAGCCGGCCCGTGACGCTGTCGACGACACCGCGGCGCACACCGGCCCACAGCCCGAGCGGCAGGCCGATGAGCAACGCGACGCCCACCGAGATAAGTGGGGCGACGACGGCGATGCGCGACGCCTGGATGATCCGGCTCGCGACGTCACGGCCGAACTCGTCGGTGCCGAGCAGATGCGTCAGGCTGACGTCGGCGAACCTGTTGCCGAGATCCTGGGCCTCCGGGTCGTGCGGGTAGACGAGAGGCCCGGCGACCGCGAAGAAGACGAGGATGACGACGAATCCGACGGCGACCGCGCTGGATGGTCGGCGCAGGATCGAGCGGAGGACATGTCGCGGACGGGCGCTCCGGGTGGCCATGGTCATGCCGTACGCACCTTCGGGTTGATCCAGCCGTAGGCCAGGTCCACGATGAGGTTGATCGCCACCACGATGACGGCGCTGAACAGGACGTAGCCCTGGATCATCGGATAGTTCCGTTGCAGCACCGAGTTGATGGCGAGGGAGCCGAGTCCTGAGATGCCGAACACGGCCTCCACCACGATGACTCCGCCGAGGAGCCGGCCGGCCTGCAGGCCGAGCACGGTCACCACGGGGATGGCCGCGTTACGCAGGATGTGCCGCCGGACCAGCCACATGCCCGAGGCGCCTCTGGCCCGTGCCGTGCGCACGTACGGGCGAGTGAGCACGTCGGCCACACAGCCTCGGGTGTGCCTGGCGAGCTCCGCCGCCGTGGCCACCCCGAGCGCCGTGGACGGGAGGATCACGTAGGAGAGCCACTCCCCGAACCCCTCCCTGAAGTCGACGTATCCGGTCGCGGGTAACCAGGGGTTGGCCAGCGCGAACACGGACACGAGCACCATCGCGAGCCAGAAGCTCGGCATCGCGATGCCGAGGGTGGCGAGGGCGGAGACGGTCCGGTCGATCCAGCTTCCCTGGGTGAGGCCCGCGAAGATGCCGACCGTCACACCGAGCACGACGGCGATCATGATCGCCACCAGGGTGATGACCACGGTCGGCGGCGCCGCCTCGATGATCGTGTCCGCGACGGATCTGTTGGTGAACAACGAGTTGCCGAGATCTCCCTGCAGGACGCCGGAGAACCAGTCGAAGTACCGCTCCAGGACGGGTTTGTCCAAGCCGAGTTCGACGCGGATCCTGGCCACTTCGGCCACGGTGGCGTTCTCGCCGGCGACCACCTCCGCCGGGTCGCCGGGAATCAGCTGTACCAGCAGGAAGGTGAGAATCGAAACAAGCCACAAGACCAGCAGACCGCCGCCGAGCCGGCGAATTACCATGCCTGCGCTCACCGCCACCTCCGTCCAGCGCTACGTGGAACGAAGGGTGCGCGGAGCCGGGCGAAACACTCGCCGGCTCCGTTCGTGCAACATCGATCCACTGCGCTGTTGTCCGATAATGGGACAAAATGTGCAATAGTTGTAAACGCCATGCTGCCCTGCGGTTACCTGGGCGTCAAGAGGGAGCCGTTGCGTAAATGGGCGGTTTCGGGATCGTTACCGGGCACCCGTCGCAAGGCGGTGACCACCCGAAATGCCGTCACGGTCGGACGGCCGCAGGTGTGGGCCGGTTACCACGTATAGCCGACAGGGCGAGGTAGCACTGTGTGCCGCAGCACAGGATGGAGACGTACTCTTTGTCGTCACACACATGGCAACCCCGGCGTTCGACCTTAGGATTCGCACATGGCCGCAGACTCGTCGTTAACCGGCCTCACCAGTGTCACCAGCGGGTCCACCGAGATCAGCCAGGAGAACCGGACCCTGCGTGACCTGGTGGAGATCTACCGCCGGCTGTCCGGCCTGGTCCTCCAGGACGCCGACATCGGCACGGTCGCCCACCTCGTCGCCCACCGGACCGACGTGACGGTGGCCATCATCAGCCAGAAGCTGGGCATCCTCGCCGCGGCCTCACCCGGCCAGAGCGACGACAGCGCCATCCAGTACGTTCACGACCACCTGATCCACCCCCGGCTGGCGCACATGCTCGCCAACGCCGGCAAGTCCCGCCACCCGCTCCGGCTGCCCGATCCGGCGCGCGGCCGAGCCCGCGTCGTGGCCCCGATCTTCGTCGGCGACACCGTGCCCGCCTATCTCGTCTCGCTCGTCGAGGCGGTTCCCGACCAGGGCGAGGACATCGACCTGCTGGTCGCCGAGCACGCCGCGACGATCTGCGGGGTCATCCTCGCCCGCGAGCGCGTCATCGTCTCGGCGGCGAGCCAGGTGCGTGACGACCTCGTCGAAGGGCTGCTGTCCGGGTCGGGCCGCGACAACGACGAGGTCGTGCGCTGGGCGCAGCACCTCGGCTACGACACCGAGCGTGACCACCGCGTCCTGTCGGTCATCCTCGAACCGCCCACGGGCGACCCCCAGCGCAGCGTCCTCATCGCCGACCGCGCCGCGGGCGCGACCGCCCGCCTGTTCGTCGCCCAGTCCCCGGGCGCGATCACCTCCGTACGCACGGACGAGGTGGTCGTGGTGTTGACCGAGAGTGCCACGCCGGGCTCGACCACCCGGGCGGAGCAGCTCGGCACCCTGTGCGTGCAACGACTCGGAGCGCTCTTCCCCGACGTCGGCGTCTCCATCGGCGTCGGTGGAGCGTTCCGCGAACCGGCGCACATCGCCCGCTCGTACGAGGAGGCGCGGCGGACCAACGAGGTGATCCGGCGGCTCGGCCGGCGCGGCGCCGTGGTCGCCTTCGACAAGCTCGGCATCAGCCGCCTGCTGCTCCAGGTACCCGACATCGAGACGCTGCACGAGTTCGCCGCGGACATCCTCGGCGAGGTGCTGCGCCACGAGAAGAAGCACCACTCGGAGCTCATCTCCACGCTGATGTGCTACTTCCGGGAGAACAACAGCCCGCAACGCGCGTCGAAGCTGCTGCACGTGCATCCCAACACGGTCACCTACCGGATCCACCGGATCGAGGAGATCACCGGACTGGACCTGAACACCTATCGCGACCGCCTCGCCGCGCAGGTGGCCCTGGAGATCATCGACGCCCTCGGCGGAGAGATCATGTGAGGTCCGTGCCGGACCTCCGGGCCCTCGGCGGGGAGATCATGTGAGGTCCGTGCCGGGCCTCCGGCGCCCGGCCTCAGGGGACGGATCGGCCGCCGTCACGGCGGCGGCGGCGGAATAGACGATGCCGGCGCCGGTCGACGAGTCGATGTAACGCGGGATCCAGCTCTCCTCGTCGTCGACCTGGGTCGCACCCCACCCGTAACAGAGGTTGAAGCCGGTGGAGGTGCGCACGCGGAACAGGAACATGTTGTCCGACAGCCGGCGTCCGGGGCTGACGAAGGCGTCCATCTCACTCCTGGCCAGGTCCCAGGCGATCTCCACCTCCTCCAGCGTGGTCGCCTCGATCATCAGGTGCTCCAGGCCGAGGGTCTCGCCCCCGTTGAGCAGGGCGATGCTGTGGTGGCGAGGATTGCACCGGAGGAACCACATCTCGCCGAGGTGCGCGCCGAGGTTGATCGCGTCGGACACCTTCATGCCCATCACGTCGGCATAGAAGTCGAGCCCCCGCTGGAGGTCCGGTAACCGCAGCACGACGAAGCCCAGGCCGAGCACCCCGGTGACCGTCCGTGACGTCGGCCGGTGCCCCCGGTAGGAGCCCGCCGTCTCCTCCTGGCCGACGAAGAACTCGTGCCGCAGGCCGAAGGGGTCCTCGAAGGAGATGAGCCGCTCGACCGAGCGCGCCGCCGCCAGCCGTGCCGAACCCGCCGTCACCTCGAACCCGGCGGCGGTCAGGTGTGCCGCGACGTCCTCCAGCGTCTCCTCGGCGCCGATCTCCCAGCCGAGATAGAGCAGCCGGTCGGAGTCACCCGGGTGGATCGCGAGGCGGTGCGAGCGGTCGCACCAGCGCACCCGGACCGTGCCGTCAGGAAGCCGGTAGGTCTCGAAGCCGAAGACGCGCGGGCCGAAATCCAGCCAGTCCTCCGCCGACGCGGACCGCACGCCGACGTACCCGATGCTTCGCATGCCGCATCTCCTCGCACTTCGTGGCGCACAGGGTGCGCCACGACAAGACTACGCGGCGGGGAGAACGTGGCACCGTCTCAGGTCAGGGCGGCACGCAGCACCGGCTCGATGTCAGCCGCCGCCTCCTCACCGTAGGCTTCGCGCAGGCGGGCCACGTCGGTGTCGGCGTCGATCACCCACTCCTGGGCGCCGTTCGTCTCCAGCACCAGCGTGGCGACGAGCGCCCCCAGCTGAGCGGCCCGCTCCGGCCCCAGCCCGCCGTTCCCACCGGCGAGGAAACCGGCACGGAACCCGTCGCCGACGCCGGTCGGGTCGGCGATCGTCCTGGCCGGCACCACCCCGACGTGCAGCGCGGTGCCGTCGCGCCCGGCGATCTCCACACCCCGGTCGGACAGGGTGGTCACCCGCAGGCCGACCCGGCCGGTGATCTCGTCGGTGTCCCAGCCGGTCTTGCGGATCAGCAGTTCCAGCTCGTACTCGTTGGTGAACAGGTAGCGGGCGCCGTCGACCAGGGCCCGGCACCGGTCACCGTCGAGGCGGGGGAGCTGCTGCGACGGGTCGGCGGCGAACGGTACGCCCAGCGCCCTGGCCTCCTCGGTCTGCGCGACCATCGCGTCCGGATCGCTCGCGCCCACCAGCACCAGCTCGACGCCGTACCGCTCCACGATCGGGGCGAGTGAGATGTTCTTCGTCTCCGTCATCGCCCCCGGGTAGAACGACGCGAGCTGGCACTGGTCGTCGTCGGTCGTGCAGGTGAAGCGCGGGGTGTGGGCCGTCTCGACGGTGAGGACACCGCCGCAGTCGACGCCGTGTCGTTCGAGGATCGCCCGGTAGTCGGCGAAGTCGGCGCCCACCGCTCCCACCAGCACCGGCCGTTGCCCCAGGACCCCCATCCCGAAGGCGATGTTCGCGCCGACCCCGCCACGGTGGACGACGAGATCGTCGACCAGGAAGCTCAGCGACACCCGGTCGAGCCGGTCGGCCACGAGATGGTCCGCGAAGCGGCCGGGAAAGTGCATCAGATGATCGGTGGCGATCGATCCGACCACGGCGATGGTCCCTGGGGGCACGGTTACTCCTCGGTGTGTGGATTCTGTTGCGGGCCGGCCAGGTCAGAAGACGATCGTGGTGCGGTCGTTCACCAGGACACGGTCCTCGCAGTGCCAGGTCACGGCTCTGGCCAGTACGGTCCGCTCGATGTCGGCGCCGCGCCGCGTCAGCTCGCGCGCGCTCTCGCGGTGCGAGACCCGGACGACGTCCTGCTCGATGATCGGCCCCTCGTCGAGTTCCTCGGTGGCGTAGTGCGCGGTCGCCCCGATGATCTTCACGCCGCGCTCCTTCGCCTGCTCGTACGGCCCGGCGCCGGCGAAGGCGGGCAGGAAGGAATGGTGGATGTTGATCACCGGTACGCCGATCCGGTCCAGGAAGTCACCCGAGAGGATCTGCATGTAGCGGGCGAGGACCACCAGGTCGACGTTGCCCCGCAGGAGGTCGAGCTGGCGCCGTTCGGCCTCCGGTTTGGTCGCCCTGGTCACCGGTATGTGCTCGAACGCCACCCCGAACGAGGACACCTCGTCGGCGAGGTCCGGGTGGTTGGAGACCACCTGACACACCTCGATGGGCAACTCGCCCCGGCGGGCCCGCCACAGCAGGTCGAGCAGGCAGTGGTCGTACCGCGAGACGAAGAGCGCCACCCGGGTCGGCACGGAGGCGGCGCGGAACCGGAAGTCCGCGTCGAGCCGCGCCGCGACCTCCTGCCGGAACTCGCGCTCCAGCCGGGGCAGTTCCTTGTCCAGCCCGGGCAGGTGGAACACGATGCGCAGAAAGAACCGGCCGCCCGCGGGCCCGGTGGAGTCCTGGTCGGACTGCACGATGTTGGCTCCGCGCCGGTACAGGAACGATGAGACGCAGGCGACGATGCCCGGCCGGTCGGTGCAGGACACGACCAGCCGGCCGACGTCGGGGTCCGTCCCGGTCACAGCGTCGCGGGGACGGCGTCGGCGGACAGCGCGGCGGCCCGGCGGAGCGCGTCGGCCCGATCGGTCCGCTCCCACGGCAGGTCGAGGTCCGTACGCCCGAAGTGTCCGTAGGCGGCGGTCTGGCGGTAGATGGGACTGTGCAGTCCGAGATATCTACGGAAGGCGGCGGGCCGCAGGTCGAAGTGCTCGGCCACCAGCGTCCGGATCAGCGAACGGCTCACCCGCTCGGTGCCGAACGTCTCGATGAGCACCGACACCGGCCGGGCCACCCCGATGGCGTACGCCACCTGCACCTCCGCCCGGCGGGCGAGACCGGCGGCGACCACGTTCTTGGCGACGTGACGCGCCGCGTAGGCGGCGGACCGGTCCACCTTCGAGGGGTCCTTGCCGGAGAAGGCGCCGCCGCCGTGCCGGGCGAATCCCCCGTAGGTATCGACGATGATCTTGCGTCCGGTGAGTCCCGCGTCACCCACCGGGCCGCCGATCACGAACCTGCCGGTGGGGTTGACCAGCAGGCTCCGGTGGAGCGCGTCGGCGTCGTACAGCTCGGCCGGCAGCTCAGGGGTGACGACGTGCCGCCAGAGATCCTCGCGGATCTGCTCCAGGGAGACCTCCTCGGCATGCTGGGTCGAGATCAGGACCTGCTCCACGCCGACCGGGACGTCGCCCTGGTAGCGCACCGACACCTGCGTCTTGCCGTCCGGGCGTAGGTAGCCGAGGGTCCCGTTCTTACGGACCGCGGCGAGCCTGCGGGACAGGCGGTGCGCCAGCGCGATCGGCATCGGCATGAACTCGGAGGTCTCGTCGGTGGCGTAGCCGAACATCATTCCCTGGTCACCGGCGCCGGCTCGGTCGAACTCGTCGCCGGAGCGGTCGCGGCGATGCTCGTGCGCCAGGTCGACGCCCTGCGCGATGTCGGGTGACTGCTTGTCCAGCGCCACGAGAACGGCGCACGAGTGGCCGTCGAAGCCGTAGGCCCCGTCGTCGTACCCGATCCCGTTCACGGTGTCCCGGACGATCTGCGTGTAGTCGAGCGATCGCGGGGCGGTGATCTCTCCCGCCAGGACGACCATGCCGGTGGTGATCAGGGTCTCGCAGGCGACCCGGGAGTGGGGATCAAGGGTCAGCGCCGCGTCCAGCACGGCGTCCGACACCGCGTCGGCGATCTTGTCGGGGTGTCCCTCGGTCACCGACTCGGAGGTGAACACGTAGTCGTCGTCGATTCCCAGCTGGGTCATTGCTCAGGCTCCTCGGGCGATGGTTCGAGCGGGTTCAGGTGGTGGGCGGCGCCGGTCAGCTCGGTCCGCCCTGTGGGGGCGCCGGTGGGTTCGGTTCGCACCGTGGGGGCGCCGGTCGGTTCGGTCCGCCCTGTGGCGGCACCGGTCAGTTCGGTTCGCACCATGGCGGCGCCGGCGACCATGGCCGCGAGCTTCGCCCTGGCGACAGGCACGGAGACGTTCCGTAGCCCGCAGTCGGGGTTGACGACCAGCCGGTCGGCGGGAACGAGGTCGAGCGCGCTCCGGATCCTGGACGCGACCGCCTCCGGGGTCTCCACGTCGGGGGACTTGACGTCGATGACGCCCAGCCCGATCGTGCGGTCCCAGCCGAACTTGTCGATCACCGGCAGGTCCGCGTACCCCTTGCGCGCGAACTCCAGGACGAGCTGGTCCACGTCGGCGTCGAGCACGGCGGGGAACAGGAAGTCGTAGTGGCCCTCCCACGAGGGGCGCGCGTAGCGGTTGCCGTAACAGACGTGCAGTGCCCAGGTGACGTCGACACCCTCGGTGACGACGTTGACGGCCTTGATCGCCGTTTCCACCTCGCCGGGGTAGCCGGCCAGGAAGGGTTCGTCGATCTGCAGCAGCCGCGCGCCGCGCTCGGCCAGGGCACGCGCCTCGGCGTTGAGCACGCGCGCAATCGCCATCACGAGATCGCCGGGATCGTCGTACGCCTCGTTCCGCACCCGCCGCGAGAGCGAGAACGGCCCGGTGAAGGAGAACTTGACCGGATCCGAGGTCTGTTCGGTGGTGAAGGAGAAGTCGTCGGCCAGCATCAGCGGTGCCGTGACCGCGAGCGGAAGCCGCTCGGTGACCCTGGCCTCGTAGTAGTCGAAGTAGAAGTCCTTTGACGTCCGCGGGATGTCGATGCCCGGCATCCTGGCGAGGAAGTAGTCGATGTCGTTGTCGCGGCGCAGCTCGCCGTCGGACACGATGTCGATGCCGGCGATCTCCTGGTCACGAAGTGCCGCCTTGATCGCCATGTCGTGCAGGTCCTGGAGCTGCGCGTAACTCATCCGGCCGCGGTAGTAGTCGGTCTTCAACCGCTCCATCCACTCGGGAACGGGGTAGGAGCCCACGACGCTGGTGGGGAGCAGGGGCAGGCGGCCCATGAGGTCGGCGTGGTGGAGCGCGGACATCAGTCCCTCACCTGCGCCGTCATCGTGACGATGTTCCCGCCCGCCCGATGGGCGAAGGGCGCGTAGTGCACGTCGAAGCCGTTACGCCGGCCCACATGCGCCAGCAGCGGTCCGTTCACCCAGTTGACGACGGACCCCTCGTACTTCCCCGGGCCCCGGAAGTTGGTTCGATAGGCCTGTACGTCGGTGACGAACAGGTCATGACAGACGAGCCTGCCGAACGGATGCAGGAGTCGCAGGCTGTCGGCGAAGCTCGCCACCGCCCCGTTGCTGACGTGCATGCGGATGTCGGCGCCGGATTCGAGCAGGGGCCGCAGCAGCTCCCCGCTCATGGACGGCGCGAGGGAGTAGAGGTCGAGGCCGGCCAGCGGGACGTACCGCTCCTCCAGCCTGACCATGCCCCACACCGTCCGCCAGAAGGAGACGGCGGCGTCCACGTCGGCGAAACGGGTGGGGTCGGTCTCCGCCAGCAGCCCCGGCCCCAGCCGCAGCAGCCGGTGCACCAGGGCCGGCAGTTCGCCCACCGAGGCCCCCACCGACCCGGCGAGCTCGGCCACGGTGGCGTCGTCGAGGTAGGCACGGGTCTCCACCCGGTAGGTTCGGCCGCCCAGCTGGGCGACCTCGTCGGTCGGCAGGTTGTCGTAGACGTTGGAGACGTAGACGAGGAAGACCTTGTACTTCAGGAAGCCGAGCGAGGTGCACGGCATCGTCGCGTCGAGCACGAACGAGCTGATCCGCGCCCGATGCTCACCGACCGCCTCGCGGGCCAGATCGAGCACATGCTGGGAGTAGTCGCACATCATGTAGTGCAGGCGCCGGTAGTAGCCGCGCCCGTGCTCGGCGTCGAGGGCGCGAAACTCGTCCAGGAAGACCTTCGCCTGGCTGCCGTTGCCCACCCCGAGTTCGACGACATAGAGCTCCTCGGGCAGGGCGTCGCCGTCGGCCAGCACATCCCAGACCTCGAAGAGATCACCGATCACGTCGCGCGCGGCGTCGCGGTTGTGCGCGTCACTCTCACCGCCCGGCAGTGCCTGCTCGTACCCTCGCCCGGTGGACTTCTCCCAGAGGTCCAGGTCCTTCCAGTAGCGGGCGTTGAAGTCCCAGACGCAGCTGCGGCTGCCGGGTCCCCAGTCCTCCAGCAGGACGCGGCCGTTCGCGCTCCCCCGCCGCAGCGCCGCGGTGACCTCCTCAAGGGAGATGACGGCACTGCGCCGTACGTCGACGGCGATCTCCACGGCGTCGTCCCTGGTGCCCAGGGGAACGATGGCGGGTCCGGGCCTCGCGCTCGGCTGCGGGCACGGCAGGATCGGCCGGACGTCGACCACCTCGCGGAAGTTCGACTTGTACTGGACCCAGTCGCACACGAACCGGACCTTGTCGAGGTCCGTGGAGCCCTCCCGCAACGCCTCGACGACGGGCGCGAGCGAGGTCATCAGGTCCAGGGGACTCGTGCCGCTGAGTTTGGAGTGAGGCCGGAAGTCAACGAGCATGACCGATGCCCTCCATGGAGTGGTGGCGGTTGTGATCGGAAAGCGCGGTCGGCGGCCGGGGGACACCGGCCCGCCGCAGGATGTCGGGCACGCCGTGCTCGTAGCCGAGCGCCATGAGATGGACGCCCGCGACATCGGGGATCGTGGCGAGCCGCTGCACGGTCTCCACGCACATCTGGATCCCCTCCTCGGCGACCCGGTCAGCGGGTACCCCGCGCAACCTCCGGTCGACGTGGTCGGGAACATGCACGCCGGGAACGGAGGTGCGCATGTACTCCAGGGCACGCAGCGAGCGGATGGGGCCGACACCGGCGATGATCTTGCAGCGTTCGGTGACGCCGAGATCCCGCAGCTCGGCCATCCACCGCTCGAACACCTCGAAGTCGAACACGTACTGCGTCTGGACGAACTCCGCACCCGCGGCCACCTTCTTGGCCAGCCGGCGGGCACGGAACCCCAGCGGAGGCGCGAACGGGTTCTCGACCGTGCCGATCGACCAGGCAGGACGGGAGGAGACGGTCCTGCCGGAGATGAGCACGCCGTCGTCCCGCAGAGTTCGCGCGGTCCAGACGAGCTGCACACCGTCGAGGTCGAAAACCGGCTTGGCCTCGGGATGGTCACCGAACCGGGGGTGGTCGCCGGTGAGCAGCAACACGTTCGGGATACCGAGGGCACCCGCCGCGAGGAGGTCCGACTGCAGGGCAAGGCGGTTGCGGTCGCGACAGGTCAGCTGCATCACCGGCTCGACCCCGGCGCGCTGGGCGAGCAGGCTGCCCGCCAAGCTCGACATCCGGACGTTCGCCCCCTGGTTGTCGGTGACGTTCGCGGCGTCGACCCAGCCCCGCAGGAGCTCCGCCTTACGCGTGACCGCCTCCGCGTCGGCCCCTCTGGGCGGGCCGATCTCGGCGGTGACGGCGAACCTGCCGGCGGCGAACGCGGCACGCAGCCCACCTCCAGGTGGCTGGACGCTCATCGCGGACTCAACCCCAGCTCGCGTCGCAGCAGCGGGCGGGGATCATCCGCGCCGGGCGCCACCCCCAGTCCGTCATCACGGCCCTGCCAGTAGTTCACCCACGAGCTGCGGTCCCACTCGCGGTGATCGACCGGACGCTGCAGCAGGTCGAGGTCGGCGCCGTGCCCACCGCCCTGCGCCCGCTCGATCGCGGTCACCCAGACGCAGACCAGATCGGGATGGACCTCACAGCGGCCGGAGGCGGACACCCCACCACACGGGCCGTTGCGCAGTTGCTTCGGGCAGGACATCGGGCAGGTGTAGCCGGTGTCGGGCAACGCGCACTGACCGCACATGCGGCATCCGTACAGCTGTTCCTTCGCCACCCGCTCCGCGCGGGTGAACCAGCGATAGGCCCGCTGCCTGCGTTCGAGCCAGGCTCCGAACCTCCGGTACAGGGGATTCGCGACGAGGAGAGGGTGGAGGGCGTAACTGAGCCGAGCCCCGATTCGGGGGATCACGGGGCGAGGCCATCCGCCGCCGCGTGCGTTCCGCTCGTCGAAGCCCACGATCTCCTCCTTCTGGATATGCGGTCGGAAACCATCGTTGACGTGGCCGGAAAAGACGCGGCCGGATCGTTCGACGAAGTTCGTTCAACCGCTGAGATCGAGGCTGCCAGAGCGTGCGACGAGTGTCTTAGGCCCGCACACCAACACTGGGGGGACGTTCGTTGTGATGGCCCACAACCCGCTCGGCGCCGTCACGGCACCTTCCGCGGTGGGGCACACTCCCTCTCGTCGGGCTCGTCGGGCTCGTCGGGCTCGTCGGGCTCGTCGGGCTCGTCGGGCTCGTCGGGCTCGTCCGGTGAGGGGCGACCGCCGGATGTCGCGCGGCCCTGTCCGCCCCTGCGGCAGCCCCCGGGGTCGCGTCCACGGAGGTGGTGGACGGGGGGACGCCACCACCCTGATCGCGCCGAGGCTGACGATACGTATAGGGAAAGCTGGCTGATTGGGTGATTTGCGGTTCCTTAGAGCTATCGGCGCATCATGATTCCAGTGCTTATGGATGGGCTTGTCGCTATATACCTGCTCTTAGAGGGATTCGGGGTTATTATCTGCCCAGTCCCCCGCGATCAAGTGGGGCCCCCGAGCGGAGCGAAGGTGGCGAGGTGTCCGAACGCGGCGAGGATGTGAACGAGGCGACGCTGAACAAGGGTCAGCTGCCTGCGGAGATCGACACGACGAAGCCCAGCATCGCGAGGGTCTACGACTGGTTCCTGGGTGGGAAGGACAATTTCGCCATCGACCGGCAGGTCGCCGAGGCGGCGATGAAGATCTCCCCGGGAGCCCAGCAGGCCGGGCAGGACAACCGGGCCTTTCTGCGGCGGGTCGTGCACCACATGGCGGCCGAGGCGGGGATCAGGCAGTTCATCGACATCGGCTCTGGCCTGCCCACCCAGGGCAACGTGCACCAGGTGGCGCAGGAGGTCGATCCGGCGGCCCGGGTGGTCTACGTGGACAACGACCCCATGGTGCTGGTCCACGGGCGAGCGCTGCTCGCCTCCGACGACAGCACGACGGTCATCCAGGCGGACGCTCGCGACCCACGGTCGATCCTGGAGAACGATCAGGTCAAGAAGTTCATCGACTTCAGCGAGCCGGTGGGGCTGCTGATGCTGAGCATCCTGCACCATCTGCACGACGACGACGATCCCGCGGGAGTGGCGGCCACGCTGCGCGCCCCGCTGGTGTCCGGCAGCTTCGTGGCGATCTCGCACTTCTGTAATCCCGGTGAGGCGCACCCGGCGGCGTCCCAGCAGGCCACGACGGTCGAGAAGCTCTTCAACGAGAACCTCGGCACCGGCCGCTGGCGCACCACGGACGAGATCACGGAGTACTTCGGCGACTTCGAGTTGGTCGAACCGGGCCTCGTCCCGCTCCCCGAGTGGCGTGCCGAGCCGAGCTTCTTCGACAAGAGCGCCCTTCTGTACCACACCTACTACGGCGGCCTGGCCCGCAAGGCCTAGCCGAACCCCGGCCAAGCACCGACCCGCAGCACGGCCACGCCGTTCACCCTGTCCGCCACCAGGTCCGCAGGGCATCATCGGCGTGGTCGAACGGGTACGGCGTCCATGCCGAAATCGACGCCCTGCTTCACGCCGCCAAGGACGACCGCACAGGAACTCTCCACGACCGCACCTGACTGGCCGACGCCGTCAACTGCGAGGAGCCAACGAGTGTCGCCCGGATTCTCGAATCTGTAGGTGCCACCGCGGTCTTCGGGGAGCGGGTGGCGTTCGGCCTGTCAGGTGCGGTCGTGGAGAGTGATCTGGTAGCCGTCGGGGTCGGCGAAGGTGAATGTTCGACCGAAGGGGCCGTCGATCGGCGCGGAGACGATGGTGTGCCCGTCGGCGACGAGAGCATCGTGAATGGCCTGGACGTCTGTGGCGTGGAGCCAGATCGCGGCACCGATGCCGGGTTGAGCAACGGATGTGAGATCGGTGCCGGGAACGACGTCGCGGAGTGCGAACGCGATCGGCTTCGTCTCGAAGACGACGGCGTGCGGAGGTCCGGCCTGCGAGCGGACGAGGCCGAGGTACTGCTCGTAGAACGCCTGCGAAGCGTCGAGGTCACGCGCTTGCAGCGAGATGAAGTCGGGGCCGGTGGCGGGCATGACGACGCTCCTTCTTTGCGTGTCAGCATTCTGACACACGTCAATCTATGTCAGAATGCTGACATGAGTCAAAACGGTGCAGGCGTCGACCTGGACAAATCACTGGGCTACCTGCTGAAAGAGGCGTCGAGCGCCCTGCGCGCAGCCATGGAGGAGGTGCTGCGGCCGCTCGGGATGAGCGTGACGCGCTACTCCTGCCTCGAGCTGCTGGCTCAACGACCGGGCTTGTCGAACTCAGAGCTCGCGCGGGGCGCGTTTGTGACACGGCAGTCGATGAACGTGCTGCTCCAGGCCCTGGAACGAGAAGGCTACGTGACCAGGCCCGCGGAGGCACCTGTCGGGAAGGTTCTTCCCACGCGGCTCACGCCTCGCGGTCGACGGAGCCTCGAGAAGGCGACCGTAGCGGTCCGGTCCGTCGAGGTCAGAATGCTGGCCGGCATGACCGAGGCCGAGCAGTCAGGCGCGTTCCGGATCCTGCAGGGGATGATCCATTCCCTGCGCGATGGCAACGACGGTTCATAGCTCCTTCCCCGGCGCACGTCTCGTCGCGCGCACAGGAGTGCGCCCGAGCGTGAAAAACCGTGCGGACGGACCTCGGAAACCGACAGACCTCGACTACACCTCATCTGCGAAGAGCCGTGATACTTTCAGTGCTCCCCTCTTTGCCAAAGGGATGTGGCACACCGCAGCTACTTGCCGCTTAACCTGCGGAAAAGGATTACTCGGAGAGCAACTCATACATCACTTTGCCGGACGGCACCTGTAGGCGAGGTGATAGTCGCTGGGCTTCATCGGCCATTCGTTGAAATCTCAGGGTGCACTCATGCTTGTGGCCCGGCCTCGACGACGAGTGTGTAATCAACGCCCGTGTGGAAGTCGCCAGAGGATCCGCGAATGGTCAGTGTGTGACGACCGGGCCGCAGGTACGAGCCGTCCCAGGGTTCGCGAAAACCGATGATGTTCGGATAGAGCTCGGCGTGTTCGGTGCCTTCGAAAGCCTCGATGACGAGGCCGAGCAGCGACTCCGTCGTCGCGATCCGATGGAGGTACAAGGAGAGGCGGCTTGCCCGATCGGTGAGCCGAGGACTGCGGCGCGCCGATCCATTACCCGGTCCCGAGGTTCTTGTCGTATTCCTCGACCAGCTTGAAGAACTCGGATTCGGAGTCGGCGAACTTCGTGATGCCCTTCTTCGGGTCGGTCGTCACGAAGAACAACCAGGGGCCGGCTGCCGGCTTCAGGGCGGCTTCGATGGCGTCGGTGCCCGGGTTTCCGATGGGACCGGGCGGCAGGCCGCGGTGCGCATAGGTGTTGTACGGCGACCGGCTCTTGAGATCCTCGTTCGAGGTCCTGATGCCGAGTTTGTCCAGGCCGTACAGGACCGTGCTGTCCAACTGCAGATTCATCTCGGGCGTGTGGTTCAGCCGGTTGTAGATGACCTGCGCGATCTTGGGCATGTCGCGCCTGCTGGTCGACTCGGCCTGGACGATACTGGCGACGGTCAGGATCTCCAGTGGCGTACGGCCGACACGCCTGGCACCGTCCACCAGGTTGCCGTCCTCGGCGGCGCGATTGAAGCGTGTCACCATCGCGGCGAGGATCTCGTCGGCGCTCGACGTGGGCGAGATCTCATAGGTCGAGGGAAAGGCGAATCCTTCCAGGATGCCCTTGGCGTAGTCGGGAAGACCGAGCGCCTCACCGTCCCCGGCGGCCCGCTCGAACTCCTTCAGCGGCTTGCCGGTGGCGGTCGACAGATCCTTCAAGACACGGGAGAGTCGCTCTCCTTCGTTCACTGTCACGGTGATTCGGGTCTCCGCACGTGTCTCGCCGGAGCCCTGCCCGGTGAGAACCTCGGGGGCCGTCGTCCGTGAGGACAGGCCCTGAACCGCAAGAGTGGACCCGATCGCCAGCACGGTGACGGCTGCCGCCGCCACCAGCGCGAGGCTGCGGCGACGGTATCGGCTCCCATTGACGTGGAGGAACCGACCAGGCGGGGGAGGCTGCTCCTCACGGGCCATGTCGGAGAGAGTCTCGCGCAGCAGATCCTCGATGTTCATCCCAACTCCCTTACGGTGCTCAGCTCAGGCGCCGCCTTCTTCAGGCGCTCCAACGACCGGTAAATCTGGCTGCGGACCGATCCCACCCTGAGGTCGAGCAGCCGGGCGATCTCGGTCTCGGACAGGTCCTCGAAGTAACGGAGCACGAGAATGGTCCGCTGCCGGGGTGTCAGCCGAGCGAGAGCCGTACGCATCACCAGGCGAAGGTTCACCATCTCGGCGTGCTCCCCGCCGATCTGGTCGGGCAGCCATCCGGTGGGCACTTCCGCGACGCGGGAACGGCGCCGCCACCAGCTCACCTGCTCGTGGTACATGACGCGGCGGACGTAGCCCTCGATGGCCGCGGTGTCGCGCAGGCCGCGCCACTTCGCGGCGGTCTTCGCCAGCGCCGACTGCACCAGGTCCTCGGCGGCGTGCCGGTCACCGGTCAGCAGATACGCGGTACGGAACAGCGCCCCTGAGCGATCGATGACGAACTCCCGGAAGTCCGCCTCAAATCCTGGATCCACCTGTCCTCCTCGCGATGTCACCAAGCAAGGACGAGGACAGGGCGTGGATCTATGCCGGCATGACCGAACCGATCTACATCAAAGGCCGCATGTCCTGGCCTGCATCATCTACCTCCGCCACTTGCGGGACTCAGTATGAAACGACCTTTTGGAGGGCGAGGTGCACCGTGGCTCGTCCACCCCCGTCCTGAGGTGTTGAGCCGGCGTATCTTGTCCGGCAGTTCGTTCAGCGAGTCGATGCGAGGAGAAGGGGCCGCTCGGTGTCCGGGGCGGCCTGCTGAATCACGCCCTACGAGCCGTGCCTGATCAGCGCGGTGCGCATCCCTGCTGCGGTCGCCTGAGGGGTTTCGCCTGGGAAAGTGGTTGGCGCCGGGCCTGAGGAGTTTGGGAGGGTGCGTGCATGGTGAAGGCGGTGGAGGCGCGTGATGTGGCGGGGTTGGCCGAGGCGGCCCGGGGCGGTGAGCGGATCAAGTACCTGATGTTCTGGGGGCATCGGCCGCCGCGTTCCGGAGGGGTCGGGACCGGGTGCCTGTCGCAGTGGTGGCCGGCGGACTTCGTGGTGGACGGCGTGGTCTACCGTACGGCGGAGCACTTCATGATGGCGGGCAAGGCGCGGCTGTTCGGTGACGAGGAGAGCGCGGCGGCGATCGTGGTGGCCGATGACCCGGGGCAGGTCAAGGATCTCGGACGGCGTGTGCGGGGCTTCGACGAGGAGAAGTGGACGGCGGCCCGCTTTGACCTGGTAGTTCGCGGCAACTTCGCGAAGTTCGGCCAGAACGCCGATCTGCGGGAGTTCCTGCTGGGCACCGGTGAGCGGGTGCTGGTGGAGGCGAGCCCTGTCGATCGTGTCTGGGGGATCGGACTGGCGGCCGACGACGAACGAGCCGAGAGGCCGGAGCTGTGGCCGGGGCTGAACCTGCTGGGGTTCGCCCTGATGGAGGTGAGGCAGGCCCTTCGGCGATCGTGACGGTGATGACGTGATCGATGCCGACGGTGTTGCCCATGCGGTGGGGAGCGCCGGTCGCCCTCACATATTCGCAGGAGCCAGCCGGGCAGCTCGTTTCGCCATGGAAGGTTGCACCTTCGACACGAGCCAGTAGAGGCCTCGCATTCGAGGCGGGCGCTCCTGCCAGTACGTGAGGGCTCGATGGAGCATCTCTTCTCCACAGACCTCCGCCACCCTGCGGTCCAGTGCGTAGATCTGCTGTCTCATCATGATCGGCATTCCGATCATGATGAGACATATCAGCATCATCACGGTGGCGGGGATGGGCGAGCTGAACGGGGAGATCAACTGGGCTGTAACGAGGCCGGCCACAACGCCGAAGCCGAGCAAGGCCGTAGTTGAGACACCTTCCTTACGGACGCGTGTGCGGTCGGATAGCGCGACAGCCCATGCGAGATCCGCGTCCTGTATCTGCCTGGGCAGAGCGTCGAAGCTGGCTCCGATGACGATCAGGGAGTTCTTGCCGCGTCTTTTCAGGATGCAGTCCGCTCCCTGGGGCGGTTCGCCGTGGACCACGTCAGGTGGGTTGATCCCAAACCGCTGGGACAACTCCTCAACGCGAAGACGCAGTTCATCCATGCTCACGTGGCCAGCTTCGCGTAAGGAGATCACATCTCAGCCGCGATCGACACGTCATCTGTGGGGCGTCGTTCGCCGACGAAAATCGGATGACATGTCGCACTGTTCGCGGGAATGCTGGGGGCGACCGATGAGTTTTGTCGGTGGTGTGGGTCAAACTCTGCATGACCGCAACGTCTTGTGAGACCTGAGGCTGGGACGCCAGCCATGACCGCGTCGTGTTCGACGACCCCGATCTCATGTTCGACAACCCCGATTGAGGATCCGTGTCCAGCCTCCAGCTCGACTCACCAGCCAAGTCCGCGACCGCTGTTTCAGGTCGCACCCCGCCCGTGATCCGGCTGTTGGTGCTCGCCACATTCGTGGTCATCCTCAACGAAACGATCATGATTAACGCGATCCCGCAGCTGATGGACGCGTTGCACATCAACGAGCAGACCGCGCAGTGGCTCTCGACCGCCTTCATGCTGACCATGGCCGCCGTCATTCCGATCACCGGGTGGTTCCTGCAGCGGGTGTCCACCCGCAGCGCCTACACCACCGCGATGGGCCTGTTCCTGCTCGGCACGGCGTTGGCCGCCGTCGCGCCGTCGTTCGAGGTGTTGCTGGGCGCCCGCATCGTCCAGGCGTCGGGGACGGCCGTGATGATGCCGCTGCTGATGACCACATTGATGCAGGTGGTGCCCAGGTCGGAGCGGGGCCGGGTGATGGGCAACGTCAGCCTGGCCATCTCGGTCGCGCCCGCCATGGGCCCGACGGTCTCGGGAGTGATTCTTAATTTCGGGTCCTGGCGGCTGCTGTTCGCCGTGGTGCTCCCCATCGCCGCCCTGATCACATGGGGTGGCCTGAGGCAGCTCAAGAACGTCGGGGAGCCCGAGGTCAGCACCGTCGACTGGTTGAGCGTGGTGACCGCGGCCGCCGGTTTCGGCGGCCTGGTCTACGGGCTCAGCAGGTTCGAGGGCGGTGACGTCGCCGTCGCCGTGACGATCGTGGCGGCGGGCCTGCTCGCCATTCTCGTCTTCGTCCTCCGCCAGGTGTCGCTGCAGAAGCGCGATGTGCCGCTGCTCGACCTGCGCACCCTGCGCTACCGCACCTATACGGTCGCGTTGATCCTGATGTCGGTGTCCTTCATGGCGATGCTCGGCTCGATGATCCTGCTGCCGCTGTACCTGCAGAACGTCCGTGGGCTCAGCGCCCTGCAGACCGGGCTCCTCGTGATGCCGGGCGGTCTCGCGATGGGTCTGCTCGGTCCGGTCGTCGGCCGCCTGTTCGACCGGTTCGGCGGCCGGGTGCTGGTCATCCCCGGTGCGATCGGGATCACGCTCGCGCTCACCGGCTTCACTCAGATCACGATGACGATGCCGTTCTGGCAGCTCCTCGGTCTGCACGCGCTGCTGATGGTGAGCCTGGCCCTGGCCTTCACGCCGGTGTTCACCCTCGGGCTCGGGGCCGTTCCGCCGCCGCTCTACTCCCACGCCAGCTCGATTCTGAGCACGTTGCAGCAGGTCGCCGCGGCGATGGGTACCGCGCTTGTGATCACCGTGATGAGCGCGCGGGCCGGTGTCCTGAGATCCGAGGGGGCCACGGAGGTGCTCGCCACCCTCGGCGGTATGCGGTTGGCCTTCATCATCGGTGCGGCGCTGTCCGTGATCGTGATCATCACCGCCCTGCTCCTGCCCGCCCGAGCGGACGGCCCCGCTCATGCGGACGGCCATGAGGATGGTCCCGTTCACGCGGACGGTTCTGCTCAGGGCACCTCCGCCGAGGGGGACGGCTCCGCTCAGGAGGACGCTCCCGCCGGGGTGGGCGGCGCCGCCCGAGCGGGCGGCACCGCCGACGAGGTCGAGAAGGTCCGGTCGACGGAGCCGGTGTGACGACGTGGAGGCGAGGACCGTTCAGTCCGTCGGAGGTCCCGTCTCCAGCAGTCGGCCCTCGGAGAGCCGCAGCCAGCGGTCGATCCTGATCTCCGAGAGGAAGCGTTCGTCGTGGCTGACCACGACGAACGCTCCCTCGTAGGCGCTGAGCGCGCTCTCCAGCTGGCCGACGCTGACCAGGTCGAGGTTGTTGGTCGGTTCGTCCAGCAGCAGTAGCTGCGGCGCCGGTTCCGCGTACAGCACGCAGGCCAGAGTGGCGCGCAGGCGCTCACCGCCGGACAACACCCCGACCGGCAGGTGAGCGCGGGAGCCACGGAACAGGAAGCGGGCGAGCAGGTTCATCCGCTGGTCCTGCGGCATCGCGGGGGCGAACGTGGCGAAGTTCTCCGCCACCGTACGGCCGGGATCGAGCAGGTCCAGCCGTTGGGACAGATAGGCGACCCGGCCGTCGGCCCGCCTGGCCTGGCCGCCCTCCGGTTCGAGGTCGCCGTTGATCAGACGCAGCAGGGTGGACTTGCCGGTGCCGTTGGAGCCGGTCAGCGCGATCCGTTCGGGTCCCCGGATCGTGAGGTCGGCGCCCTCTCCCGTGAACACTTCCCGCGCACCGTAGTGGACCCGCATCCTCCTCCCGAGGAAGACCGTGCGTCCCGCCGGGACGTTGGTGCCGGGCAGTTCCAGCGTGATCTTCTGCTCGTCGCGCAGCGCCCGGCCCGCCTCGTCGAGCCGGGCCTTGGCGTCGTTGACCCGCGCCGCGTGGGTCTCGTCCGCCTTTCCCGCCGACTCCTGGGCGTCGCGCTTCATCGTTCCCGCGAAGATCTTCGGCAGGCCGGCGTCCTTGAGGTTGCGGGCGGCGTTGCTCGCCCGGCGTGCCGCCCGCTCGCGGGCCTGCTGCATCTCCCGTTTCTCCCGCTTGACCTCCTGCTCGGCGTTGCGGACGTTCTTCTCCGCGACCTCCCTGGCGGCCCGTACGGACTCCTCGTAGGCGGTGAAGTTACCGCCGTAGGAGCGGACCTCGCCCCGGTCGAGTTCGGCGATGCGGTCCATGCGGTCCAGCAGCGCCCGGTCGTGACTGACGAGCAGCAGGCAGCCGTTCCAGTCTTCCAGCACGTCGTAGAGCTTGCGGCGCGCGTCCAGGTCGAGGTTGTTGGTCGGTTCGTCCAGCAGCAGGACGTCGGGCCGCTTCAGCAGTTGTGCCGCCAGGCCGAGAGAGATGATCTGGCCACCGCTGAGGGTGCCCAGACGCCGGGTGAGGGAGATCTCCCCGAGGCCGAGCCGGTCCAGCTGGGCACGGGTGCGCTCCTCGATGTCCCAGTCGTCGCCGATCGTGGTGAAGTGCTCCTCATCGGTGTCTCCGGACTCGATGGCGTCCAGGGCCCTGATCACCGGAGCGATCTCCAGGACCTCGGCCACGATGAGGTCGCCGGTGAGCGGCAGGGTCTGCGGAAGGTAGCCGAGCACGCCCTCGACGGACACGCTTCCGCCGCCGGGCCGGTACTCCCCGGCGATCAGCTTGAGCAGTGTGCTCTTCCCCGCGCCGTTCGGTGCGACGAGGCCGGTACGGCCGGCGCCCACGGTGAAGGACAGGTCCTGGAAGACCGGGGTGTCGTCGGGCCAGGAGAAGGAAAGGTTCGAGCAGATGATGAACGCATCGGACATGCGAGGGACCTCGTATGGGACGCGGGCGCGCGTCGGAGCCGCCCGGCGGGGATCGATGGGCTGACGACAGAGGCGGCCACGGCGTCGGCGCTCCTACGCGCCCGCCGGTGGCCGATCACTTCCGGTATCACCCGGAGATGTCGTCGTCGCCTATCACGTCTGGTCTCCCTGATTCCCTGTCACTCGCAGCCCAGCATATTGGACGTTAAAGGGTGCGAGCGCGATGCCGCCACACCGGGTCTCGCGGCCGACGGACGCGCCGGAGAATGGCTACTTGTCCGCCCAGCGAGCGAAGAGGGATGCGGCCATCGACCATCCGTTGGGGCGGGGTCACGATACGGCGGGGAGTCGTCTTCGCGGTGCCGTGTTACCTGGATATATAAGCTAGGTGGCGAATATGCCACGCACTCACTTAAATTGTCCGCATGCCGGTCCTCCATAGGGTGGATCGTCCCGTAACAACCCCATCGTGAGGAGTCGGGCAATGCCGCGGGAAGGCGTCGGACCGGATTTCATCGAGGCACTGGCCCGGGGGTTGGAGGTCGTCACCGCCTTCCAGCCCAACCGGCCGGTGATGTCACTGACCCAGGTGGCCACGGCGACCGGTCTGGCCAGGCCGACCACCCGCCGTATCCTGCTCACCCTCCAGGAGCTGGGTTACGTGCGTTCGTGCAAGGGAGGATTCGCGCTCACCCCCCGGGTACTGGACCTGGGGGTGGCCTACGTGCGTTCGATGGGGTTGTGGGACGTCGCCCGCCCGCACCTGGAAAGGCTCGTCGCCCGTACCGGGGAGTCGTGCTCGATCGCCCAGCTAGACGGCTCCGACATCGTCTACGTGGCACGGGTCGCGGTTCCCAAGATCGTGGGCCTGGCCGTGCAGATCGGCACCCGGTTTCCGGCGCAGGCGACGTCGCTGGGCAAGGTCTGCCTGGCCGCGCTCACCCCCGAGGAGGTGGAGCGCGTGCTGGCCGAGCCGTCCCGTTCCGGCATCGAACCGCGGCGGATCGGCCGCGAGGAGCTGGCCGACGAGCTGCGCGAGGTCCGCGCGCGCGGCTGGGCGTTCACCGACGAGCAGCTCGCGCCGGGGATCCGTTCGGTCGCCGCGCCGCTGCGTGACGGGTCAGGACGCGTGATCGCCGGGATCAACGTGAACAGCCACGCCGCGGAGACCTCTCTGGAACGGCTCCTGGAGGAGCACCTTCCGCCGCTGCTCCAGACCGCCGGTGAGATCAGCGCTGACTTCGCCCGGCTGGAGACGGTGCCTCACGTGACCCGGTGACCCGGTGGTGCCCGGATGACCCGGACCCGGTGACCCACTCCCTGCGGGAATCGGAGTAGGGCTACCACGATCCGTTCCGAGGCGGTTTCCAGGGGGTCCGCGTCTTCGAGAGGTCCGGGAGTGACGGAGGGGGTCACTCCCGGAGGGGGCCACGTCGCTCAAGGGCTGGACGGGCCCGGTGATTTTCCGCTACCGGAACATCGGCGAGAGGTGGACGGATTCGGGCGGCGACCAGGCTTGATCACGATGATTTATCGCGTTTTTTCGCTCTTTGCGAGTGTTTCGAGGATTTTGTCGAGACGGGCCTTCCTGTTCTCCGGCGTGAGCGCCTGGAGCAACGGCAGGATCACCAGGTAACGTCCGGTCTTGTCAAGCGCCTCGAACGCCTTCCTGGCATCCGGGTCCGCATCCAGCGCCGTCGCGAGATCGGGGGGCACCGTCGCGGTCTTCTGCGACTCGTACGCCACCGCCCACCGCCCGTCCTCCTGAGCCTTGCGCACCTCGGCGAGGCCGGGCTCGCGCATCCGTCCCGCGGCCGTCAGCATCGCGACCTTGTCGACGTTCACCTGCGACCACAGGCTCCTGGGCCGTCGCGGCACGTACTTCTGCAGGTAGTACCGCTCATCAAGAGACAGTCGCTGCCCGGAGATCCAGCCGTAGCACAGCCCGACATCGACCAGCTCGTCGGAAGTGACCGTTGGAATACCGGTTTTCTTCTTGGCCAATTTGACCCACAGGCCCTCGTGGCGCGTGTAATTCTCGGCAAGCCAGCTCTCGAACGCCTCCGCGTCCGAGAAGGCGATGATTTCCACTCCGTCGCGCTCATCCATATGGATCAGGTTATCGCCCCCGCTGTCGGTCTCGACGCCGGATTGACGCGCGACAATGCGGGCGAAGTAATGTGGTTCATATGCTGATCGTCGTCGCTGGATCAACCGGTCTTATCGGCAGAGTAGTCGTTTCCGAGCTTCGCGAAGCGGGTCACAAAGTGCGCAGACTCGTACGACGCGAACCTGCGGCGAAGGACGAGCACCGGTGGGATCCCCCGTCCGGCACGATTCCGCGAGACGCGTTCGACGGCGTCGACGCCGTGATCAACCTGTGCGGCTCGTCGGTCCAGGGACGTTGGAACGCGGAGCAGAAGCGACGCATCCGTGCCAGCCGCATCGAGCCTGCCAGGACGCTCGCCGAAGCCGTCGCCGAGTACGGCATCCCCACCCTGCTCAACGCGTCCAGCCTGAGCTTCTACGGCAACACCGGAGACGACGTCGTCGACGAGACGGCGGGCCTGGGCCAGGGCTTCCTGGCCGAGATGGTCGTCGACTGGGAGGCCGCGACCACGGTGGCGCGCGACGCGGGCAGCCGGGTCGTGCTGCTGCGCACCGGCCTCGTACTGTCGTCCGACGGCGGCCTGCTCAGCCTGCTCAGGCCGCCGATCCGGCTCGGAGTGGGCGGGCGACTCGGCGACGGCAGGCAGTACGTGGCGTGGATCAGCCTGCCGGACGAGGTCGCCGCCATCCGCTTCCTCCTGGAGAACCCGGACATCTCTGGACCGGTCAATCTGTGCGCGCCGGAACCCGTGACCAACGACGAGTTCACCAGGGCGCTCGGCCGGGCACTCCATCGGCCCGTGTATCTGTCGGTACCGAAGGCGGTGGTGCGGGCCGTGTTCGGAGAGGCGGCCGACGAGCTGGCGCTCATCAGCCTGCGCGCGGTCCCGAGGGTCCTGTGCGAGGCGGGGTTCACGTTCCGGCACGTCGACTTCGACGCCGCGCTCGCGGACGTTCTGTGAGAGGCCCGGCTCGCGGACGTTCTGTAAGAGGCCGGGCTTGCCGACGTTCGGAGCCTCTGCTGACATTCGGGCGCGCGGCGATCGCCGTCAGGCCGAGGGTGCGGTGAAGCGGTAGCCGGTCTGCGCGTGCGGTTCCTTTCCGAACGCGAGCACCTTGGCCGGCTCGACGCGGAACACGATCGCGGGGTGGCCCGCGACCTGGGCGACATCGTCGATGAGCTCCAGGCTCCAGCTGTTGTGCGCGCCGTACTTCGCGTCGAAGGCGTCGACGATCCCCGGCAGGGCCTCGGGGGCGGTGATCTCGGTGGCCGTGCCCTCGACGACGATGTCGAGTCCCTTGGTCCAGAGGTTGTTCCCCGTCGTCAGCGCGACCTTTCCGCTGTGCTCAAGGTTGCGCATCTTCTGCTCGATCGAAGCGGTGGTGAAGTACATGGCGTCGTCGTGCCACACCGCGACCACGGGGGTCACGTGGGGGCGGCCGTCGACGCGGACGGTCGTCAGCCAGAAAAGCTCGGCCGTCTCCAGCAGGCCCAGGGTCTCCTGCCACGACGTGGGCTCCACCCCCGGCTCGCTGTAACGCACGTCCAGTTTCGCCTCGGGATAAGTGACGGACATCGTTTTTCCTTTCTGCGACGCAGGGGCCGTCTCGATGAGGGGAGATTTTCCCGGCGTCGGATAGGTGATGGATGATGTTCCGATCACGAGGCTACGTCCGCGGTCGCGGGCGGGCAATGACGTCGCAATAAGTGGTCTCTCTCGCATCGATCAGGCTCCGTGGTGACCTTAATTCGCCACCCATGATGAGCAGGGGCGTCGCGAGTCCAATAAGAGGTTGTTCCGTTATTCAATAAGCAACCCTTATGGGGTGTCCGTTGTCCAAAAGGTGTTACCGGCATAACCTGATCGCAGGTAAACGTAAACGCCGTGGACGGTTGAGCGAAAGGGTGACGCGAAATCCGGGGATATGGCCTCGTGTTTCGCAGCGGCACGGTGAGGTGGGTGCGACCGGGAAACCGATCCCAAGAAGGAAGGGAATCATGGAGGACGTCTGTATTATCGGAGCGGGATCATCAGGGATCGCCACCTGTCAGGTCCTGCACGAGCGCGGTATCGCCTTCGACTGTTACGAGGCCGGCTCCGAAATCGGGGGCAACTGGCGCTATCTCAACGACAACGGCCTGTCCTCGGGCTACCGGTCGCTGCACATCAACACCTCCCGACACCTGACGGAGTACCGCAGCTACCCCATGCCGGACCACTATCCGGCCTATCCCACCCACTACCAGATGGCGCGCTACTTCGACGACTTCGTCGACCACTTCGGCTTCCGTGACGCGATCATCTTCCGTACCGAGGTCACCCGCGTCGAACCGGCCGAGGGCGGCGGCTGGCACGTGACCGCGCGCAACCGCGACACCGGCGCCGAGACCACCCGCCACTACCGGGCGGTGGTGGTGGCGAACGGACACCACTCGACCCCCCGCTACCCCGAGCCGGCCTTCCCCGGCGCGGACACCTTCACGGGCATCCAGACCCACTCGCACTACTACAAGGTCCCCGAGGAGTACGCCGGCAAGCGGGTGCTCGTGCTCGGCCTCGGCAACTCGGCGTCGGACATCGCGGTGGAGACCTCCACCGTCTCCGAGCGCACCTTCATGGCGATGCGCCGCGGAGGATACGTCTTCCCCAAGTTCATGTTCGGCAAGCCCAGCGACGACCTCATCAGCCCCTTCCTCACCACGGTGCTGCCGAGGGAGATGCAGCGGTGGATCATGGCGGGTCTGCTGCGCCTCACGGTCGGCAAGGTCACCGACTACGGGCTGCCGGAGCCGGGCCACAAGCTGTTCAACTCCCACCCGACCGTCTCCGAGTCCCTGCTGCCCCGCCTCGGCCACGGCGACATCACGGTGAAGCCGAACATCGCCCGTTTCGACGGTGACACGGTGCACTTCGTCGACGGCAGCAGCGAGGTGATCGACGCGGTCATCTACAGCACCGGGTACAAGATCAACTTCCCGTTCCTGGACGAGAGCGTGATCGCCCCCACCGACAACGACGTCTCCCTGTTCCACCGCGTGGTCGACCCCAACCACTCCGGCCTGTACTTCATCGGCCTCTTCCAGCCCCTGGGCGCGACCACGGTGCTGTCCGAGGCGCAGTCCCACTGGGTGGCCGACCTGCTGGAGGGCAGCGCCGCGCTGCCCTCGCCCGAGCGGATGCGCCGGGAGATCAACCGGTACAAGGAGAAGCTCGCCAAGCGCTACGTGACGTCCAAGCGCCACACCATGCAGGTGGACCACTATCCCTACCTGGCCGAACTGCGCCGCGCCCGGCGCGACGGGGCCCGGCGCGCACCGGCGGCGGCCAAGGCCGAGGCCAGGCTCAAGGCGAAGGCCGCCGCGAACGGGCTTCCCGAGGGCTACGAGCCCGAGGAGGTGTCGATCTGGATCGACGCCGATCCGCACGTTGTGTGGGACCTCATCAGCGACGTGACGCGGATGGGACAGTGGAGTCCCGAATGCCGTCGATGCTTCTGGATCGGTGGCAGGCGCGGGGTCGGCGCACGCTTCGTCGGGATCAACCGCCGCGGCTGGGTCACCTGGGTCACCACCAACGAGGTCGAGCAGGCGGAGCCGGGCAAGTCCTTCGCGTTCCGCACCGCCACCAACGGCGTGCGCTGGAGCTACCGGCTGGAGCAGGACGGCGGCGGCACCCTTCTCACCGAGCGGTGGGACGTCTCCGGGCAGAGCGCCGGGCAGCGGAAGCGCACCGCTTCCTTCGCCAACCTGGCGCTCGGCGGCTACGAGGGGCACACCGAGGAACTGCGCGACGGCATCCACAAGACCCTGGAGCGGGTCAAGGCCGCCGCCGAACAGCGGAGCCGGCCCGCCGAGGTCACGACCGGAGGTCTGCACGTCGAGGGCGTTCGATGACGGACGAGAACCTGCGCTTCGCCTCGGTCGAGGAGTTCGCCACCTGGCTGGAGGCGAACCACCGGACCGCGGACGAGGTCTGGGTCGCCCTGCCGAAGAAGGGGACGCCGGTGCCCTCGGTCACCAGGTCCCAGGCCCTGGACGTGGCCCTGTGCTACGGCTGGATCGACGGCAAGGCATTCTCCGGAAACTCGCCGGACGGCTGGTGGGCCCAGCGCTTCTCCCCGCGCAGGGCCCGCAGCTCGTGGTCGAAGATCAACTGTGCCAAGGTCGAGAAGCTCATCGCGGCGGGCCGGATGCGAGCGGCCGGGCTCGAACAGATCGAGCTCGCCAAGGCCGACGGCCGCTGGGCCGCGGCCTACGCCCCGGCGAGCACGGCCGAGGTCCCACCCGACCTGCGGGCGGCGCTCGACGCCTCTCCCGCCGCGGCGGCCGCCTTCGCCGCCCTCAGCAGAAGCAACGGCTACCAGATCCTGCTCACCGTCGAGAAAGCGAGGAAGGCCGAGACCAGGGCACGCAGGATCGCCGACTACGTCGAACGCCTCGAAGCCGGGGAACCACTCCACGGCCCCCGCAGAAAACCGTGACGCCTCCGCACTTCGCGACCTTGCGGGTGGAGCGTCCGACCGATCACCGTGGGTGGAGGGTCCGCCCGATCACCGTGGGGGGAACGTCTGACCGACCACCGTGGGGGGAACGTCTGACCGACCACCGTGGGTGGAGCGTCTGACCGATCACCGGACCTCGGCCTCGGCCCCCGCCCGTTCGACGATCTCGTCCACGGTCTCCTCGGGGGTCTGGTCGGAGGTGTCGAGCCAGAGACCGAGGCGGGGGGTCGTGGTACGCAGGCCCTTGTCGAGAAGGTCGATGGTCCACCGGTCGTAGGCGTCCTTGCCCCGGGCCGCCTCGCGGGCGGCGACGGCCTCGGGGCGCGGGGCGAGCACGACGACGAACAGCGGCCGCCGCCGGATGAGCCCGGTCATCTCGGCGAGGTGGTCGCCGAGCACGACATCCTGGGCGACCACCGTGAACCCGTCCTCGGCGTACGCGTCGCAGGTGGCCGCGGTCAGCCGGTACCGCAACCGCAGTTGCCGCACCGCCTCGGCGGACGGGTCGGGCGTCATGTCGGCCCGGCCGTTGACCACCATCCGGCGGAACAGGTCGCCCCGGACGTGCACCGAGCGCGGCAACCGCTCGGCCAGCATCTGCGCGACGGTCGACTTGCCCGCGGCCTGGATCCCGGTGACGAGAACGACGGACTGCGGGGGAATGGGGGTCATGAATGTCCTTTGTCGCGCTGTATCGGTAGAAGACCTCGTACGTCCGCGGTCGTGTCCGCCGTTACGGGTCTGGTCAGAAGCCGCCGTCGCGGACGCTCGCCAGAAAGTCGCGCCATGCCTTCGGGGTGAAGGTCAGCGCGGGGCCGGACGGGTCCTTGCTGTCGCGGACGGCGACGAGGCCCGGCAGGTTCGTCGCCACCTCGACGCATGCGTCGCCGCTGTTGCTGTAACTGGACTTGCGGAACTCGGCGCCGAGCAGATCAGAGGACATGGCTACTCCTTCATGGCCGCGGCGATCATCGCTTGCGATGCGTCAGGGGTGAGCGCTGCACTGCAAATGCGCTTAAAAGACATTTTATAGAGCGTTACGTGCTCGGGGTTCTCGACGTACACATCCCCGGCAGTTCCTGCCACGTAGGCGACGTCGTCAGCGGGGTTGGCGTACTCAAGGAGAATGAACGAGCCGTCCATGCCCGCGTGGACACCGACTCCGAAGGGCAACACCTGAATGGTCACGTTGGGCCGACGGGCTGCGATGATCAGAGCCCGTAGCTGCTCCCGCATCACCTCAGGACCGCCGATCGGACGATGAAGCACCGCTTCGTCGATGACGGCATGCAGCCCAGGCGGGTTCGGTCTTCCGAGCAGCGTCTTTCGCGCCATCCTGGCCATCACGCGGCGATACACCTGCTCTGCGTCACCGTTTCCGAGCCCCGTGCTTATGATCTCCCGGGCGTAGTCTTCGGTCTGAAGCAGGCCGGGAACGAGTTGGACGCCCCACTCCTTGATGAGTGACGCCTCATCCTCAAGTCCGACGTACGATCCGGCGAACACATCGCTGTAAGCGGTCCACCAGCCGTGGCGGGCACTGTCTCGCACCAGTTGGACGAGTGCGGTCCGCACAGACTCGGTGACCTTGTAGACGTCGCAGATCTCGGCCACGTCCTGCTCCGTGGCCTTGGCCGCGCCCGTCTCCAGCCGGTTGAGCCTGCTCTTCGACCAGGAAAGGTGCTGTGCGGCCTCGGTGGTCGTCCAGCCTGCGGCATCTCGAAGGCTGCGGATCTCCCGGGCCAGTCGGCGTTGGCGGACGGTGTTCTGCATGGGGACAGTTTGCCCCACGAAGATTCCCTTCCCCGACTCACGGTCAGTCATCTTGAGATTACATATTGTGATCATGGGATTTCCCATCCATCATTGGGATGTCTCGCTGGGAGTGGTGCAGGTCGTCAAGAAGCCATTGCTCCCAGTCGCTGCTCCCCGTGAACGCGAACGAACCAGCTCGGCGCTTGCGACGTCCGGACGGGTTCTTGATCAGGAAGTGAGCCCCGGTCCGTGAACAATCCTGGTGCTCCGGTTCTCGACCGGACCATGGTGAGTGGCTGCGACTGTTTCACCGACAGAGCGCCGATGCCGATGGGCTGCGCCGTCTGCGGGCACGCACCTTACGCGCACGGCTGCCCAGATCACCTCGTCGATCACGAGTACGCGCAGCCGTCGGGCGAGCTGATTGCCACGCGCCTGGAGGCTCGGCGCCGTACAGGACCGAGTCACCTGCCTGGTTTCGAGCCGCCCGCCGTCGTGGCTCCTGTCGAGGTGATCCCGTTGGTGCCCGCCCAGCGGCGCCCCGAACCGGCCCCCGTTCCCAGCGTGCCAACACCGCAAGCCCGGAGGATCTCTCGATCCTTCCGGCCTCGGGGATCGCGGCCCGCTGCCTTCGCGCCACCCCGGCGCGATGATCGCCGACGCCCCGCCTCCTATGGTGCACACCCGGTTGCCTGCGGTCCTGACGAGGTCAAGACTGCTCCACCGACGCCCCGGCCGCCCGAGCCATACGGCGCGAACCAGCTTCTTTCCCATCCCATAAGGCGGACCCGTCCGACGCTGCACACGTCCGGACGGGTCCTAGAGCGGACTGCGGAGGTCCGATCCATGGAAGATGCTAGAACTACTATCCCCAAATCGACCATTCCCGGCTGGCGGGTGATTCTCAGTGACAAGGGACGGCTGTGGGCGTCCCGCGTCCTTCCGTTCACCGACGCCGAGACGGATGCGGGTGCGGACCGTACGGTCGACGCCGACACCCTCGACGAGCTGCGGGCCGAGGTCGATCGGCACGAGGCCATCGCCCGGGAGGCGGCGGGGCGGGTGACATCGTGATCGGGCGCCGATCCCGCGCTGCAGGGCAGCACCACGACGGTCCGGCCCTCGCTTCCGTCCGCAGTCGCTCGCCTCACCCGTACCGGAACGTGCCGAGGTGATCGCGATGAAAGGAGCAGCACAGATCGCCGTTGTCGTGGGCGCGTCCGAGGAGCGCCAGCGCGCCGCGCTTGAGCAGACCTTCCCTGAGTGGCGCATTGTCCATGACCTTCTTCCCGACCGCTGGACAGCTTTTCGGCGTCGGCCACTCACCGACCGGGAGGTGAAGGCGGGCGCCAGGTGCATGATCATTCGATCTTCGCCTGAACGGCTGGTCACGGTACTGGTCCGTCAGGTGCAGATCGCGCTCAGCCTGAACACCGGTTACCCGCCCGGCGCCTGAGTCGGCGCGGCGGTACGAGAGCATCCTTCTCACCGGCGGGGGGCGAGCAGTAATGGAACGGTCAGTGGCGTTAGCGAGGTGTCGGGGCGCGGCTTACCGCCACTGGCCGTTCCGATCCGGCTGGTTGCCGGGGCGGCCTGCGAATCCTTGGTGTCTGTAAGGGTCTTGTGGACGACGCCGATGGAGACCTTGACGCCAGCGGCGATGGTGCGGATGGCGGCGCGTTTGTCGTCGTCAACCACGGGCCAGCGGCCGCTGACCCGATTGCGGCGGCGGGCCGCCTCCAAGCCGTCCTTGGTTTTGCGGACGATGTCGCGGCGCCGGTCCTCGGACAGGGCCAGATCGAGAATCAGGGAGCGCTCGGTGTGCTCGCCGGCCGCGATTCGCTTCAGCACCTTAACCGCGATGCCTCGCTGGAACAGGTTGTTGAGGACGATGAGCCCTTCGAGGAGGTTGCGGCCGAGGCGGTCGACCTCCTGGACGCACAGCATGTCCCCATAACGGATGTAGGACAGCGTGTTCAGCAGCGCGGGCCGGTCTTGCCGCTGGCCTTCTCCTCGAAGACCTTCAGGTAAATCGGGTCGATGGCGTCGTGCTGGCGTTGGGTCTTCTGCTTGTCGGTGCTGACCCAACGCGAAGGTCATCGCGCTGCGCGGCGCCGCGATCAACCTCGGCGACGCGGCCGACGAATTCCTGTCCACCCACCGGGTCGCCAACGACAACACCCGCCGCGCCTACGCCTCGGCCATCGACCGGACCATCGCCGCAGTCGGCGGTCGCGAGCGGCTCCTGGCAGACGTCTCCGACACCGAGATCGGCGATGCCCTCACCATCCTGTGGGGTGGATGCGCGTCGGCCACCTGGAACCGCAACCGCGCCGCCGTCTCCTCCTGGCTCACCTGGTGCGCCACCAAGAAGAGATGGGCGGCGCCGTCGGTCCCCGCCGACGCCGAACGTCGCCGCGAGAGCGTCGACCACACCAAGGCCGTCGCCAAGATCAAGCTGGAACGGCTGCTGTCCCGGCGCGACCTCCCGCTGCGGGACAAGACGCTCTACCGGATGCTGTACGAGACCGCCGCCCGCGCCGCTGCGGTCCAAGGGCGGCGACATTGAGTGGGTGTACTGGGACGCCGGCACCGCCCGCCTCCTACCCCGCCTTCTCCGACTGCCCAACGGCCACCCCGACGGGCCTGTCCGAACACGCGGCCCGTTGTTCCTCGCCGACCGGCGCCCTGTCCCCGCCCGGCGTCCCAGCCCCGAGCACATCTGCCCCCACACCGGGCGGCCCCGTTTGGGCTACGACCGGGTGCGCGTGCTCATGGAGCGGCATCTCGGCCTCGACCCGCACCAGCTGCGCCATTCGGCCGCTACCCACCTGGGCGAGCAGAAGGTGCCGCTCCAACTCATCATGGCCAAGACCCGCCACAAGAACCCCCGCGCCGCCATGCGCTACACCCGCCCCGGCGGCGAGGCCGTGGCCGAGATCACCGGCATCCTCGCCCCACCACGCCGAACCCACTAACCGCAGGTCAGATCTATATCCGTTGGATTTTCGCTGTTCGCTACGGGGACCCCTTTCTGTCCGCGTATCTCATACCTCCAGGTCTACACCCACACGGACAACGCACCGGAATTGACCCCAAGCGCACCGTTACGCCGAGATTTCATCCTCAGTAGACCCAGTGGACCCGCTCGTACTCGGCGAACAGGATGGGCAGGACCTTGGCTGCCAGGAAGGGGGTGCAAGGGACCAGGTGAGCTTGTTGCCGCGTCCCGGCATTGACCCGATCCGCGTGTCTTCTGGTCTTCATGACCAGGTATTCAATACAACAGCGAGAGCCAGTAACACAGCGCTGAATGCCAGGAAGCTAAAAGAGATCTTGATCAGCAAGAGCTTGCCGGACAATCGCCAAACGGCCGTTTCCTCCTGTTCGTCAGCACTCCTGTGGAGTGCAGAGCGAAATTTCCCTGTGAAGGCAAAAGAAGCGAGCGCAGTCATGAACGCAAGGGCACTAAGAGCTACTGAAGAAAGGCATATAAGCGCTATTAGCTGAGTTCCCTTGGGGAAAGAAAAGCCTACACCTGCCAGCGTGATCGCAGCGAGCATGGCAAGGACGCCCAAAAAGGCAAAGAGGAACATCTTCCGTCGAAGTTGCCGAGAAAAATTATTAATCATACTATCGTTCTATCACACTTAGTCAAGCAACAAGTATAACATATAAAACTTGCGCGCCTCCGAAGTGAGGGCTGCCCATTGGAATGCTGAACGAACCGTCGTTGGTGCGTTGGCCTGCGGTGATGCGGTTGTGCTGACCAGACAGAGTCCAAGATTCTGTCCGTCGGCATCCCGGCGCGGTCCGTTTCCGCCGTATTCCGGTGGCACCCCGGCTACGGTCGTTCGGGGCGGCTGTCAGTGGGACGCGCGTGTCCTGACTCAGTCGAGTGATGCCCGGCCCGGCGCGCGTACCTGCGGCGCATCAGATGTGCTGAGCTGGATGGCGCAGGGTGCGGCTCAGCACAAGTGATGAGAGCAGAAGACCGACGCCTCGGAGCGCGGTTCGCTGAACTGGGCGGCATTGGGTTGGCTGAGTCGAGACATCAAGTCGTTGCCTCTTCTGCGCCAGCGAACGACCGGCACATACCGGCGAACGAGAGAAGACTGGAACCCTGCGTGAAACCCGCTGCACACGCGAAGGGGCTGCCCGTGAACGAATTACTTGACGTCATCGCCACCTGGTTCAACGGCCATTCAACCACCAACATGCTGGTGTGGGGGTGGCCCATGCTGGTGTGGGGCCGCGTCGGGAAGGTCATGCTGTACTTCGCCGCGCTGTCCATCGTTCTGGACCTCCTCGACCCCGACAAGCTGCGGGAGCGGGGCGGCGGATTGAAGGCCCGCGCTACAGACGCCCTCTCTCATGCCCGACTTAGGTTGTCTCAAGCTGGCGTGGCCCGCCTTCATACGACTGTCAGGCAGCACTTCATCTCCGTAGGCGTGTATGAGCAGACGGGCCTGGCAGCCCGCATGTGGGCTGTACGTAGTAGTCCGGGCTACGTCCCCCGCGCGCTGGGCTGCTCGCTTGAGGAGTACGACGCCTTCCACAGGAGCGTCATCGCAGAGCTGCCTCGCGTCCACGCGGGGGACAACGGCAATCCATGCGACCGCGAGCACGACGATCTATGCGCCGGACAGCATCATCACATTTCTCTGCGGATCGACGCGTTCCTGACGGAACACGTGCCCGCTGATCAGCAACGGTTCTTGGAAAAGGGCTGGAGTTGGCTGCTCGCCAAGGCAGCGTGGTGGGCGCTGATGGGCGCGGCCGAGACACTCCTTGGCGCGCTCCTGCATCGCACTCGGCCGCTGCATGTGTTCCGCTGGGCGGCGTTTGCCCTGGTGCTGGTCGGCGGACCGCTTGACATGCTCGCCGCATGACGGCCGGTCAGGGGTCCACCCCATGATCATCATCGAATCGGAAGGTTCATCAGGCGCGGCGGGTGTCCTGCCCGGATCACTTTCACTGAGCCGCGTCAGATTGCCTGAGCCGATGCATCAGATCCGCCGATCTGCCGCAGCTTCGCTGAGTCAGGACAGCGGGGGTGAGGATGCCCGTTTTGCCCGGCGCCTGGTAACTCACGGGATTAGGTATCCCCGCACGTTACCGACAAGTAGATCGGCGCTTCGCCCAGCTGACTGTCGGCGAGGTTGGGCAGACTCAGAGTATGACAAGTGACGAAAAAGCCAATGGCTTGTCCCAGGTAGGGAAGCTCACCGTCGGTTGGGCCGCCGGGCAGATCGCGGTGGCTCGGATGGCCGCCGAACGGGCGGAGCGCGCGGGCTTGGTCGTGCGGGCGTTGGTCCTGCCTCGCAACGTGTATCCCGATGGCGGCACCGCCTATGGCTACCCGATCATGCACGCCGACGTAGACACCGCCGGCGTTTTCATCTGACCCCGCGAAGGCCAAGCCCCACTACTACGCCCAGATCCCGGCGACTCTCTGGACCACCGGCTACATCCAACTTATGGTCGGCCCGAGCCTTGCCATGTACCTGATCCTGCTCGACCAGAACGCCCTCACCGGCACCGCCCCCAACCAGTCTGGATCAGCCCTTCGGTGTTCAAGGCACACTGCGGACTCAGCCAAGACACCTGCGCTATCGGCATCAAGGACCTCACCGAACTCGGACTCGTCACCATCGGCCGCCAATCCATTAACCCCGACTATTTCGACCTCGAACGCATCCGCAACGTCCGCACCCTCAAGCCTGGCCAGCTCGACGCACCGGTCCGCCGCCTCCGGCACTCCGTCCGCAGCTCCCGTGACCCTATCTTCGACCTGGTCGAACCCGCTCAGCGTCCGCGCTGGTGTCAAGGTCTCCATCGGCGTCGTCCACAAGACCCTTACAGACGCCAAGGATTCGCAGGCCGCCCCGGCGACCAGCCGGATCGGAACGGCCAGTGGCGGTAAGCCGCGCCCCGACACCTCGCTAACGCCACTGACCATTCCATCACTGCTCGCCCCCCGGCCGCTGCGCCACTTCGGTGGAGTTCGGTTCGCCCGGTTCGACGGTTTGGCGGTCACGCCGCGCGTGCGGCGATCTCGGGGTAGTCGAGCACGAGGCCGGACTCGTCGTAGACGAGGCGGCAGGCGAAGTCGAAGACCGGGGCGCTGTAGTCGTAGCGCTGTCGGGAGCCCTCGTCGGCGACGCGGACGTAGTCCTGTTCAAGCCGTTCGACGGTGAGGTCGGTGGCGCGTACGTAGGCGGCGGGGGCGGCCGACCGGGCGCCGACGCGCAGGCCCATCCGGTGCGCGGGGAAGGTGTTGGTCATCGCCGAGGACTCCAGGTCGACGTCCAGGCAACCGTCCAGGTGGGGGGTGGGTTCGCCGTCGACGCGCCAGTGGCCGGCGCCGTCGGCCTCCAGGACGGTCTGCCGGGCTCCCGAGGCCGACCGGCTCGTGATCCGTGCGCTTCGCGTGGTCCAGGCGGCGTCGAGGTCGATGGTGTAGCCGACGATCCAGGTCCGGTCGTCCTCGACCGCCGTCGTGCAGCCCTCGACGCGCAGGCCGTCGTCCAGGGGCCGGAAGTAGGCGACCTCGAAGCCGTCGCGTGCGTCGAGATGTCGCCAGGCGGCGGTACTCGGCGGTGTCGTGAAGGTCATCTTTTGATTCTGCCCGCCTGCCGATCCGTCTGCTCGTCCGCTGAGGACGCCGTCGGCCCCGGCCGGGGCCGACCAGGGCGGTGGGGTGAGCGCGATCAGTCGTCCAGCTCCCGCAACACGGCTTCCGCCTCGTACGAGGTGGTCTCGGCCGTGGTGGTGGTGAGGGTCAGTCTGATGCTGGGTTCGTTTCCGCTGAGATCCAGCATTCCGCCGACCACGGCCTTGGTGGTCGCGTCCTTCGACGAGCGTTGTCCGGCCAGAATGTAGACGGACTCGGCGCTTATCACCTTTCCGGCGACCGGAAAGACATCGGTCCGGGATCCCGGGGGATCATAGACAAAGCTGCCGCCCTCACCGGTGTCTATCACGAGGACGGCACCGGCGAAGCGTGCCTGGGCGTCCTCGATCGACTGTGGGTCGCCTTCCAGTTGTCTGAAGGAGACAACGGTCTTTATGGCGTAGCGTTTGGTTTTTGCAACTCCCTTTCCGGAGGTCGAGTCCGTGGGGCCGCCGTACGGTACCGGCTGGACCGGGGAGGAGATCACCGCTTCCGGGTCGTCGGAGACGAGCGAGGCGTTCAAGGTGGCGGTGAAGGTGCCTATCGAGCTTTCGCCGGTTCCCTGCAGTCCCTGAAGACTGATCGTGCCTTCGAGCTTGGAGCCCGAAGCGCGGAAGCGCACCTCGCCGCGGTCGGGTATGTAAACCCCCGAGGCGAGTCCGGACGTGGCGGTGAAGGAGTTCGTGCTCTGTCCCGGCGCCGCGGGCGAGGCTTCGGGTGAGATACGGGTTTCTCCGTCCTTTTCCTGGATACGTGCGACCGCTCTGTCGAGCCCACCGCCGAAACAGGTGCCGGTGGTCCCGAACCGGATGGCACCGTACGCGGGCGCCCCCCATGGATCACCCACCTGGAGGCACCATTCATAGGGCGGGCGGCTGCTTGAGTCGCGGATGCGCAGCTCGCCCTGCTGATCGAATGTCGCGCCCCCGAACGCGCTGCCGCGCAGGAGGACCGTGTACGCGCCTGTGCGTACGGGCGTCGGGCGCCCTTTCTCACCCCGGTCGCCGATGATGATCATGATGGTGGCGGAACCGATGATGAGAATGGCGAGCAGGACAGACCAGATCGCCTTCTGCTGACGCTTGGAGAAACTGCCGAATACGAGGGTGTTTCTGTCGCCGGTGACGACCGGGCCAAGGACGTTTCCTTTGACGTCGACCGACGAGCGATCGGGAGGGCGGGGGTCCGGCATCGGTGATCCGCCTATTTCCCGATGATGTTGTCGTCGCCGGTGACGACCGGGCCGTGAACGTCTCCACCGACCTGGACCGACCGTGAGCCGGGCGGTGATTCAGGGTTGGATTTCGCGGCACGTCCGCGCGGACGTGGAGTGGCGGGCGGTTCCGGTGGCCTGCGAATCGCGAGGAACCCGAAAATCAGGCCGAACACCCCGAAGACGACGCTGGCGAAGCCCGAGAGGACGCTGGACCTGCTGTCCGCTTCCTGGAGAGGCAGATGGAACAGATACCAGCTCCAAATTCCGACGCCGACACAAAGCATGATCAGCACAATCGCCATGACCAACCTCGTCTGCCGGGTCAATGGATCTCTCCGTCCGACCGAAGACCGCTCGACGCGGCGCGGCCTTGATATGTGGTGCCGCCGTGAGGCCTCGTAGGAATCATAATGTCGCGCGATATCCTCGTCACCAGGTCAAGAATGCTGATCCTGTTGAAATCCTCCGACGGCGGCTATCGGTCACCCCTTCGCGAGTTGATCGTGGAGTTTTTCTCCACTGTGGATCAGCTGGCCGATTTGATAATTTTGGCCTGTTTTGTGGGATGCAGAGGTGAGCGTACTTTTTACTCCCTCTTGTTGGGGATTCCACCACCTTCGCGCTGATCTCTCTCGGATCCCGAGTGGCGGATCGGGCGATGTCCAGGAAAGTGCGTCTATCGCCTACAGTCGGGTGAATGGCCTCGATCCCCTCACGGCTGGCCTGGTTGGACGCCCTACGGGGGCCTGCCGCGCTCGCCGTCGCGCTGCACCACTCCGGCTGGGCCTTCATCCCGGACCTCTGGGCCGAGGTGGATCGCAGGATCGACGTCGGCACCTGGGGCGTCTTCGTGTTCTTCCTGGTCAGCGGCTATATCATCCCCGCCTCCCTGGAACGGCGCGGTGACCTGCGGGTCTTCTGGATCGGCAGAGCCTTCCGCCTGCTGCCCCTGCTGCTCGTCGCGCTCGGCCTGGCGCTCCTGCTCGGGTACGCCGGGGCGTTAACCCTGCACCCGGGCCTGAGCACACGTCCCCTTCCCCTCGTCGTCCTCGGGAACGTGACGATGCTGCAGGAGTTGCTCGGCGTGCCCGCCGTCATCGGGGTGATGTGGACGCTCTCGTACGAGATGGCGTTCTACCTGATGGCGGCCGGGCTGTTCAGTGCGGGGCGGGCGCATCGGTCGGCCGCGACCGCGATCGTTCTGGCGATCTCGGCCGTACTCCTGGGGCTGCTGCTGCCGGGCCCGGTCATCGGTGGTCGCGCCGACCTGGTCGCGGCGCTTCTCGGGGTCGCGACGGTCGCGGTCATCGTGGTGTCGGCGCGGGCGGCGGGCGGGACGCGTACGGCCGCCGCGGTGGCCGGTGGTCTCCTCGGGGTGGCGCTGGTGGTGCTGGGCAGCCGGATCGGCGCGTGGCAGGGCCTGATCGTGCCGGCCATGATGTTCGCCGGTACGGCCGTGTACCGCGCGGAACAGGGGGCGATCCGATGGCGTACCGCCGTCGCCGCCGTGCTGACGGTGCTGGCCTGCGGGGTCCTCGCGAAGGACGACCCCGGCTGGGCGCCGGCGCTCCTGCTGGCGGCCGGCTTCTTCGCGGCCGCGTTCGCGCTGCGGCGCAGGTCGTTCCCCCGGTGGCTCGCCCACCTCGGGGTGATCAGCTTCTCCCTGTATCTGCTGCACCCGCTCCTGCTGGGGGTGAGCCCGAATCTTCCGCTGTTCTTCCTCGCCCTGGTGCCGCTCTGCTACCTGACCCACCGCCTGATCGAGGCTCCCGCTCAACGTCTCGGCAGGCGGTTGGCCAGATCTTCTCCGAGGGAACCCGAGAGGGAGCCGACGGGGGAGTCCGCACAGGGCGCGTCCTAGAGAATCACCCTGAGGGATCAGGGGAGGGCGTACTGCTCCGCGTAGGCGGCGGACGGCTCGGTCGGGGTGATCACGTCGATGAGCACGCCGTCGGGTGCGGCCACGATGAAGTGCCGCTGGCCGAAATCCTCGGTGCGCAGCGTCAGCTCCACCGGGAGCCCCGCCTGCCGTACGAGCCTGTCGTGCTCGGCGTCGACGTCGGTCACCTCGAAGTTGAGGATCAGCCCTCGCACCGCGGAACGGTATTTCTCCGGCACGGTCGGATGGGCGCGGTCGACGAGCGCGAGCTCGTAGTGCGGCGGCTCCGGCCGTCGCATGCTCACGTACCAGTCGGCCTCGAAGGTCGTCTCGAAACCGAGGAACCGCCGGTAGAAGTCGTGGGACTCGGCGATCCGATCGGTGCAGACGACCGGGTAGAAGCTCGTGAGGGTCATGCCGTTCCCTTCGGTCCATTTCACATACCAACGGTATGTGAAGCTAACATACCATCGGTACGTCAACAAGGGAGGCCACGGTGAACCGGGCACGGCAACGGCTGGAGACCAGACGGGCGCTGGTGACCGAGGCGAGGGCGCTGTTCGCGCGGCACGGGTACGCCGCGGTGAGCCTGGCGCAGATCGTCGGGGCGGCGGCCGTGACGAAGGGCGCGCTCTACCACCACTTCGAGAGCAAGGCCGACCTCTTCCACGCGGTCGTCGAGCAGGTGCAGCAGGAGGTCGGCGAGCGGGTCGCAGCGGCGGCCGACGCGTACGACGACCCGTGGGAGCAACTGGTCGCGGGGTGCCGGGCCTTCCTCGCGGTGAGCCGTGACCCGGACGTGCAGCGGATCATGCTCATCGACGGTCCCGCCGTGCTCGGCTGGAACGAGTGGCGGGCGATGGACGAGGCGTCCTCGGCGCGGCACCTCACCGAGGCGCTCGTCACGCTGATCGAGGCGGGGGTCATCGCCCGCAGGCCCGTGGAGCCGCTTGCCCACCTCCTGTCCGGCGCGATGAACGAGGCGGCCCTGTGGCTGGCCCGCTCGACCGACCCCGACGACCTCCCCGCCGTCACCGAGGAGCTGACGCGCGTCCTGGAATCCCTGCGCGACCACCGGTGACCGGAATCCCCGTGCGACCGTCGGTGACCGAAATCCCCGTGCGACCACCGGTGACTGAAATCTTCGCGCGACCGTCGGTGACCGGAATCCCCGCGCGGCCCTTGGTGAGGCGATCGGGCGAAGCCTCGTTTCCGATCATCGAGGCTTCGCCCGACGGGAATTCACTTACTTCCCGCTTTCCGGTCGAACACGTGCTTTACACGAACCTCCACAGGTTGTTGTTCGAGCCGTTGTCGTCGGCGAGTACGACCTGCGCGCCCTGGGCCGTGCCGGAGAGGCCGAGGACCCGGCCGCCGTTGGCGCACTGGATGCGGAAGGCGGCGTTGGAGCCGTAGCGCAGCCGCCAGCGGTGGTCGTTGGTGCCGTTGTCGGCCCACTGCACGACGCGGGACCCGGCGGCGGTGGCGGCGTTCTCCACGCCCAGCACCTTGCTGCTGTTGGAGTTGCGCAGACGCAGGTAGCCGCCGGTGTCCACGACCGCCGTCCACAGGTGGTCGGCGGTGCCGGTGTCGCCCCACTGCACGACCAGCGCGCCGTCGGCGGTGGACATGTTGGTGACGCCGAGCACCATGCCGGTGCCCACGTTCTGGATACGGCGCGCGCCGTTGGGCACGAAGCGCCACTGGTTGTCGGCGGTGCCGTTGTCGGAGTCCTGCACCGCCTGGGCGCCGTTGGCGGTGGAGTTGTTCTGGATGCCCAGCAGCTTGGAGCTGTTGGCGTTACGGATCTTGACCGAGCCGTCGCCGACGTCGACGATCGCCCAGCGGTGGTCGGCGGTGCCGGTGTCGCCCCACTGGAGCACCCGGGCGTTGTCGGCGGTCGACATGTTCTCGACGCCGAGCACCTTGCCGCTGTTGACGTTACGGAAGCGCAGGTTCCCCCCGTCCACCACGGGCACCCAGTCGTGGTCGGCGGTGCCGTTGTCGGTCCACTGCAGGGCGAGACCGCCGTCGGCGGTCGACATGTTCTGGATGCCCAGCGCCAGCCCGCTGGCCGCGTTGATCAGCCGGAAGCTCGCTCCGCCGCCGCCGCTGGAGGAGCCGGTGGCGTTCCAGTAGACGACGTAGTTGTGGTTGTGGGCGTCGTAGAACGGCCCCAGGTTCACCGATGCCCCGTTGGCCGTGGCGGTGAAGGCGAGCGACGAGGTGCTCGTCCGGGTGATCGACGAAGGGGTCAGCGTCGGCGCCGACGACAGGGAGGTGTTGCCGTAGTTGCCCGACAGTACGACCGGGCCGTAGGTGACGGCCTGGATGTTCGGGTTGTCGTTGGCGGGCTTCATGATGACCCGCATCGGCAGCTGCACGGTCACCGTGTCGCCCGATGCCCATGACCGGTTCAGGTCGGCGTAGGAACCGGGGGTGGTGACGATGTTCTGCTGCACCCCGTTGACGCTGATCGTCGCGCCCTGGGTCCAGGCCGGGATGCGGATCCGCATCGACCACGTCCCGCTCACGTTTCCGGTGACCTGCAACGACGTGGTGTCGCTCACCGGGAAGGAGGTGGTCTGGGTGACCGTGATGCCGCGCTGTGACCAGTTCAGCGTGGAGGGCGCGAACAGGTTCACGAAGAGCGTGTTGCCGTTGTGGAAGTAGATCGAGTCCATCAGCTTGCTGTGGATCTCGATGCCGGTGCCCTGGCAGCACCACATGCTGTTGTAGTCGGTGCTCCAGGTGCCGCCGCCCCAGGCCGGGCCCACACCCCGGCGGCCACCGGGGTTGAGCGGCGTGAAGTAGGTGACGTGCCCTCGGCTGTCGGCAGGGTTCTGCTGGCCGAGGAGGTGGTTCAGCAGGGCGTTCTCGTAGTAGTCGAAGTAGTCGGCCCTGGTCGGTGCGAGCGTCCACAGCTCCCGGGTCAGCTTCAGCATGTTGTACGTGTTGCACGCCTCCCCGGTGTCCCTCGCCAGGTAGCCCGCGATGGCGTTCGGCGCGCGGAAGTGCTCGGCCTGGCTGTTCGAGCCGTTCACGTACGTGTGCGCGCCGACCGTGATGGCCCAGGCGTTGGTCGCGATGTCCCGGTAGCGGGTCGTGCCGGTGGCCTTGTACTCGCGGGCCGCCCCGATCCACTTGGGCACCTGCGTGTTGGCGTGCAGCCCGTTGAGCTGGTCCTGGTTGGAGGCGAGCGGGTTGAACACCGAGGCGTGGTCGAATCGCTGGGCCGTGGTCAGCCAGCGGGAGTCGCCGGTCATCTGGTAGATGTCGGTCAGCACGGCGTTCATGCCGCCGAACTCGGTGCCCAGCATCGACTGCATCTGGCTGGAGCTGAGCCGGGAGGTGCGCGTGTCCACCCAGCCGGCCAGGGCGAGCAGCACCGTTCTGGCCTGGGTGTTGCCGATGTGCCGCCACACGTCCAGCAGCCCGGCGAGGGTCTTGTGGATGCAGTAGTAGGGCACGTTGCCGTTGTTGAGCGTGCGGTTCTCCACGGCGGTGATGTCGGACTCGGGGAAACCCGACAGGTAGCCGGTGGTGAACCCGGCCGCGCCGTTGTTCGCCTGGCACTTGGCCAGTTCGGCGACCATGTGCTCGGCCTTGCTCCGGTAGGTGGTGTCACCGGTCACCATGTACGCCTGGGACCACGCGGTCAGGAAGTGGCCCTGCATGTGGGAGCGGAACGGGAAGTTGGGAGCGTCCCAGCCGCCGTTGGCGGTCGCGCCGTTGGTGGACAGGCGGTGGTTGGCGCGGAAGACGTACAGCAACCGCTCGACGTCGACGAAGCGCAGGTAGGACAGGGTGCGGTTCTGGTTGTCCAGCCAGCGGCCAGAGGTCAGGCGGACCTGGCCGAGGTCGAACTCGTAGGCGGACACGCCGATGTCGGCGCGCGCCCACGGGAGGGCGGCCCAGGCGGCGGACGTACCCGCCACCTGACTCGCGGCCGAGATCGCGACGGTGGCGCCCGCGGCCTGGAAGAGCTGGCGGCGACTCAAGGACATTGGGGTGCTCCTTTGAGAGAAGGGGGGATGTGACCTGCCGTGACCACCACGGTCGGCCACCGACTTTCAGCCGGTGAGCTGCCCTACGAAATTGTTAGCGCTAACATTTAACGTGGCAATTCTGTACGGACTCCTTCGGTGAGTGCTTTGCCGCGAAGTACATCCGATGACCCGATCCGGCGTCAACGAGTCACGACTCTCGCTGACGTGGCGTTGTCAGGGCGACTGCCCCTGCCTGGAGGCTCGTCCGAAAACGGATCGCGCCGCCCTGTCCGCGCTTGTGAAAGTTTCACAGAAGTTACCGCTTTGCAACAGGGGGTTTGCGCGATTTAACGCGAACCTGCCGCACCGCGTCGCGGTCGGCTCCTCGCGTCGACTGCCAAGGGGCGGCGAGCGCCCTTCTCAGTCTTGCGACGGCCGCGCCGTCGCGAGGCGTCGCTGTTCCTCCTCGACGATCTGGCGGGCGAGTGCCTGTTCCGAGATGTCGACCGCGTCGGGGGTGGAGTCGGCCAGGTCGCTGCGGCGGGCGTAGGTGTCGAAGAGCCCGGCCTTGCCGCGCAGGATGTCCAGCATGCGCTGGTCGACGCTGTCGGCCGTGAGGATGCGGTGCACCTGGACCTTGCGTACCTGTCCCATGCGGTGGGCGCGGGCCACGGCCTGGCTCTCCATGGTCGGCTTGACCTGCGGCTCGCAGATGATCACCACGGAGGCGGCCTGCAGGTTGAGGCCGACCCCACCCGCCTGGATCTGGCTGAGCAGTACGGCATGTCCCTGAGCCGCCGTGAACTCGTCGACGACCTGCTGGCGGCGATCGGCGCCGAGGTCGCCCGAGATCGGCCCGTGCACCCGGCCGCCGGGGTCTCCGGGGGAGGTCGGGGTGCCGGGGCCGCCGAGTGCCCGGTGGACGGCGGCCATGACGTCGCGGAAGTAGGAGAAGACCACGACCTTGAGATCGTTGCCCGCCGCCTCGTCGACGAGTTCCAGCAGCCTCTGGAGCTTGGCCGACGTCTCCGGTACGGCGTAGGCGGCACGGCGCATCGCCATGAAGTTCCCGTCGGCGACGGCCTTCCTGTAGGCGGCGAGGTCCGCCTCGCCGAACTCCTCCCACTCGTCCACGTGGACGAGGTCGGGCAACTCGGTGAGCACGTCCTCCTGGTTGCGGCGCAGGTAGACCGGCGCCACGGCCCTGCGGAATGCCTGCGCCCCCGCCGCCCCCGCGGCTCCCGCCGTCGCGTCGCCGTTCCGGAGGGCGGGGATCAGATCGGGCCTGAGATAGCCGACGAGGTTGCGGAACTCCTCGACGCGGTTCTCCATCGGGGTCCCGGTCATGAAGAGCACCCGCTCGGTACGGTCGCACCAGCGGGCGACGGCCTGGGAACGCCTCGCGGCCGGGTTCTTCACGTAGTGGGCCTCGTCGACCACGAGCATCCCGAGTGCGACGTCGTCGGGAATCTCCAGCCGGTGCAGGGTGTCGACGGTGGTCACGGCGACACCGCCGGTGCGTACCCATTCCGCCAGGGCCGCGGCCCGGTCGCCGCCGCGCAGGGAGTAGGCCCGCAGCGTGCTGCGGGTCTCGACCTCGCGCACCCAGTTGATCAGGACGCTGGCCGGGCAGGCCACCAGAAAATGCCTCTCGCCTCGCGCCCGGAGGTGCGCCAGGACGGCGATGGCCTCGATGGTCTTGCCCAGGCCCATCTCGTCCCCCAGGATCACCCGGCGCTGGGCGAGGGCGAAGCGGGCGCCGAACGACTGGTAGCCGCGCAGGGAGACCCTGCGGTGGGTGTCGTCGAGGTTCTGGGCCTTCACCCGCGAGGAGATGTCGTCGGGCAGGAAACCCTCTGAGGCGACCCTGTCGGGTTCCGTCGCCGCGATCTCGGCGAGCAGGTTGTAGTACTCGGACGCGCGGAACTCGAAGTCGACCCACGCCTCGATGCCGGAGACCGGCGGGCGCAGCAGGTCCACGGAGACCTGGCCGAAGAGCAGCGCCGTGTCGGACGCGTTCGCCTCCGCGATCACGTCCTCGATCCGCGCGACGGCCTCCCGCGCCCGGCGACGGCCTTCCTGGCCCGCGAACAACATCCGCAACCACCCGCGGGCGGGCTGCGCGGCGGGCAGGAGCGAGGCGAGCCTCTCCGCGATCCTGCGCGCGACGGCACCCGCGCGCGGCAGGTCGGGGCCCGCGTTCACCAGCCGGTTCAGTGCGATCAGCAGGGCCGTGGTCTCGTCGTCCTGCCGATCGACGTCGATCCGCAGCGCCACCGTCTCCTCCACCGCCTTGGCGATCTGCCCGGCGGCGGCGTGCGCCTGTCTCGCGTTCCACGCCCCGACCCCGGGGAGCAGTTGGAGCGCGTACGGCGTGGTGTCCAGGATGTCGAGGACCGTCTGGTGGCCGGCCTGTTCGAGGGCGCTGACCCGAAGCCGTCCCACGGTGACGTCCTTCAGGCGCGCCAGGGGAATGGACCCCAGTTCCTCACGCGCCAGGCGTGTACGCACCGGGGAGAGAGCGCGCTGGACGTCGGCGCGCGCTTCTGCGTCATCGGCGAGCAGGGTGCGCGCGTGGGACCCCAGGCGCCCCGCCCTCTGGAGGAGGCCCCTGACCTGCCCTGGGGTGGGTGCCGGCTCCTCTCGCTCGACGTCGCCCAAGCCCTCGTCCCTCCCCGCACGCCCCGATCATGGCAGTTCACCGTCGCCAACGGCCGGTCGGTTGTCAACGACCGGCGAAGCCGGACACGGCATCACAGCCCTTTGCCCGGTAACGAGCCGTTCATGAGTTCTGGAACGAACCTGTCGGCCCCGCTGCGCCCGCGCAGGCCGGACGCGATGACGGCCGCCGCGACGAAGGCCATCGCGAACGGGATGACCAGGGCGGCGCGGAAGCCGTCGAGCTGGGTGAGGAGGGACCCGCCGGAGCCGGTGGCGGCGACGTTCACGGCGGTCACCGCCGACAGGCCGAGCGCCGCGCCGAACTGGAAGGAGGTGTACAGCAGGCCACCGGCGAGTCCCTGCTCCTCCTCGGCCACGCCGTCGGTCGCGGCTATGGTGAGCGGCCCGTACGCCAGGGCGAAGCCGAGACCGAGAATGATCATGGTCGGGAACATCGCCGCGTACGTCCAGTCGAGACCGACCGGCAGGAACAGCGCGTAGGCCACCGCGGCGAGGCACAGCCCGCCGAAGATCACCCGGACGTTGCCGAAGCGGTTCACCAGCAACGGGGTGAGGGTCGGCGCGAGTATGGCGTCGATGCTGACCGCCAGCAGGGCGAGGGCCGCCTGCAACGACGACCAGCCGCGCAGTTCCTGCAGGTAGAGCACGACGAGAAACTGGAACCCGAAGAAGGAGCCCCCGAACAGCAGCGCGCCGAGGTTGGCGCGCACCAGTGGGCCTGAGCGGAGGATGCCGAGGCGCACCAGCGGCGCCGCCGACCGTCGCTCGATCGCGACAAAAGCGGCGATCAGCGCGACTCCGACGGCGAGCGCTCCGGTTGTCCAGGCCCATCCCCCGGCGGGGTCCTCCAGCCGGACGACCGCGAACACCAGCGTCATCATCGCCGCGGTCACGGTGACCGCTCCGGCCAGGTCGAAGCCCCGCGTGTGACGGTACGGACGCTCACCGCCCGGGATGAGGCGAAGCGCGGCGACGAGGACCGCGGAGGCCATGATCACCGGGGCGAAGAACACCCACCGCCAGCTGATCTCGGCGAGCAGGCCGCCGACGACAAGGCCGAGGGAGAAGCCGGCCGCCGCCGTACCCGCGTAGACCAGGAGGGCCCGGTTGCGCTGCGGCCCCTCGGCGAAGTTCGTCGTGATGATGGAAAGACCGGCGGGTGCCATGAACGCGGAGGCCACCCCCGTCACGAAACGGGCGACGATGAGGATCCATCCCTCGGTCGCGAACCCTCCCAGGCCGGAGAAGACGATGAACACGCCGAGCCAGGCCAGGAACATCCGCCGCCGGCCGAGCAGGTCGGCGGCCCGCCCGCCCAGCAGCATGAAACCGCCGTAACCGAGCACGTACGAGCTCATCACCCAGCTCAGCGAGCCCGTGCTCAGGTCCAGGTCGGAGCGGATCGACGGCAGGGCCACGTTCAGCATCGCCACGTCGATCCCCTCCAGGAAGATCGCACCGCACAGCACGAGCAGCATGCCCCAGGCACGCCCGCTCATCCGGTCCGAGGGTGGAGACAGTGGTGTGGACACGAGACGACTCCTCGAAGAGGCGGGAACCGCAGTCGGTTCTCTCTTGTAAGTAGTCGCATCATGAGACACCATCAATGACCATGGAAGAAGGCACTTCGAAGTCACCGAGTCGCTGCCCCGATACCGACGGCGCCCACAGCGCCCACAGCGCCCACAGCGCCCACAGCGCCCACGATGCCTACGACGCCCGTCAGTGGGACACCCGGGAAGACTGTGAGGTCCGCCAGATCCTCGACCGGGTCGCGGACAAGTGGTCCCTGCTCGTCATCGCGCTCCTCGACAGCCGCACCCTGCGTTTCACCGAGCTGAGCCGCGAGATCGACGGCGTCAGCCAGCGCATGCTCACCGTCACCCTGCGCCATCTGGAGCGGGACGGCCTGGTGCGCCGCACCGTGCACCCCGTCGTGCCGCCCCGGGTGGACTACGAGCTCACCCCCCTCGGTGTGACCCTGCACGACACCATCCAGTCGCTCGTCACCTGGACGGAGCGGCACCAGAACGAGATCGCCGCCGCCCGTGCGGCCTACGACGCCCGCGCGGACACCGCGCCGGCCGCGACACCGTTACGTAACGGAACCCACCCCCCAGTATCGTTACGTAACGAAACTCGGGCCGTGGCGGCACCGCGCGAGGAGAGCACTCGCGGCGAGGCCCGCTCGCGGTGCGAGGTGTGCGGCGAACCGATCCACGCCGCACGTACCGGCCGCCCCGCCCGGTTCTGCAACGCGGCGTGCCGCCAGAAGGCGCACCGCCGCCGCTCTCGCGCCACCCTGCGGACCTCCGGCTGACCTCACCCCCGCCGTTCCCGCGCCACCCTGCGGACCTCCGGCTGACCTCACCCCCGCCGTTCCCGCGCCGCCCTGCGGACCTCCGGGACCTCACCCCCGCCGTTCCCGCGCCGCCCTCGGGGCCTTCGCCTTCCCCCGCGTTTCGCACGTGACCTCGGCGAGAGGCAGGACGTGGGACGGATCTCGCAAGGGCGGGCAAAGGATTGCCAAGGGGGTCCGTGTCGCGCCCTCCAGCCGAGGTCGCAGCGTGTCTGCTGTCCAGCAGTAATGGCACTGCTTGCCTGGAGGGACGGAGATGAGGAAGTTACTTCATGCCGGCGTGCTCGCGCTCGGCGTGTTCACAGCGGGATGCGGCGGCGCCGGCGACGGGGGTACGACCGAGCCGATCGTCGCGGACCAGGTCAAAGCGTCGCCCACCTCGCCGGAACCCTCCGACTCGCTCTCGCCCTCGGAGGCGACCAGAGCCAAGGTCGAACTGGGTGAGACGAAGATCGGAAAGGTTCTGGTCGGCGAGGAAGGGCGCACGCTCTACCTCTTCGACAAGGACAAGGACGGGAAGTCGTCGTGTTCCGACGCCTGCGCGCGGGCGTGGCCGCCGTACGTCACGGACGGGACGCCGGAGGCGGGTGAGGGCGTCAAGGAGGACCTGCTCGGCACCACCGAGCGGGAGGACGGTACGACGCAGGTGACCTACAACCGCCATCCCCTCTACTACTTCGCCAAGGACACCGAGGCCGGCGAGATCAAGGGGCATGACGTCGACGGCTTCGGCGGCGAGTGGTACGCGGTCAACGCCAAGGGGAAGAAGGCTCGCGACTGAGCCTATCCGGGAGGGGCGCGACTGAACCGACCCGACGGAGGTGCGACCGAGCCGACTCGGGAGAGGCGCAGCCGAGCCGACCCGACAGGGCCGACCCGGGAGGGGCGGCCGAGCCCGCCCACGAGGCAGGGAGACTCGCCCCGCCCGGACTGTCGCACGCCCGCCGGGACGCTCATCGCGCCCGGACCGTCTCGTCCCGCAGGTACAGGTTGTTTGTCTAGTTCGCGAGATCTGTGCTGGACAAAGCCGGAACCGCTAGAACAGGGGGAGTACGGCCCGGCCGCCGTGAGCGGCCCGTGATGAGGAACGTGCCAGGGCGACGCGCGTCACTCCTCAGAACCACCTGATTCCGCCCGGGGTGGCTCCGGTCCGCAGGCCGGAACCACCCCGGGCGGTGCTCGGACGCCGAGCCTCCACGGGGAACGAAGAGGCCGGCGTTTCGCCGTCGGATCGCGCGTGAGCGATACCGAAAGGACGGCACGAGAACCCCCGCACCGTTTTCTCTGGGGCCGGTGCGGGGGTGTGCCTCTCGGCGGCGCCCCCCGGCGACGTCGTTTTCGACGGGCGCCGATCCAGTGATTCGGCCCAACCCCTAGACCCGTACGGCCGGGCATGGTTGCATCTCGACTTGTCCAGAATTGATCTGCTGGAGAAGACAACGACGATCGCATGCCGGCGGGGGCTGAATGGGGCGACCCGAAAGGGCACTCGATCCCGACGCGAGCCCACTTCAGCGGTTCGCGTCAGAACTACGGCAGTTGCGGGAGGCGGCGGGAAGACCGAGCTACCGGGAGTTGTCCCGGCGTGCGCACTACTCGGTGACGGCACTGTCGGAGGCGGCCGGAGGGGAGATCTTCCCCACGCTCGCGGTCACCCTCGCCTACGTCGAGGCGTGCGACGGCGATCCCGTGGCCTGGGAGAGGCGATGGCGGACGCTGGCCGCGGAGTTCGCCTCGGCGGACGCCGCCGAGCGGGCCAAGGAGGGCGAGGACGCCCCGTACCTGGGGCTCGTGACCTTCGACCCCGGTGACGCCGACCGGTTCTTCGGCAGGAAGGACCTGGTCGCCGAGCTGTGCGCGCGGCTGGAGAACACCTCCCTGCTCGCGGTCTTCGGCCCGTCGGGGAGCGGGAAGTCGTCGCTGCTGCGTGCGGGGCTCCTGCCGACGCTGTGGGGCGGGGCGCTGCCGGGGAGTGAGACGTGGCCGACGCTGCTGCTGACCCCGGGCGAGCATCCGCTGGAGGAGCTCGCGATAGGCCTGGCGAACGCGATGAGTGTGAGCGCCTCCTCACTCCACGCGGGGCTGACGGCAGGGCACGCGAACGCCCGCCTCGACGTCGGGCAGCTGCTGGAGGGACGGCCGAGGTCGGCGCGCGCCGTGATCGTGGTCGACCAGTTCGAGGAGGTCTTCACGCTCTGCGGCGACGAGCGGGAACGGGTGACCTTCCTCGACTGGCTGCTCGCCGCGGCGGACGGCGGCGACCGGGCGCGGGTGGTGCTGGGGGTTCGCGCGGACTTCTACGCCAGGTGCGCGGAACATCCGCCGCTGGTGGCGGCGCTGCGCGACCGGCAGCTGCTGATCGGGCCCATGGACGAGGACGATCTGCGGCAGGTGATCACGGGACCGGCGGCCCGCGCCGGGCTCAGGGTGGACCGGGCGCTCGTCGAGGCCATTCTCGGCGACTGCCGTACGGAGCCGGGGGCGTTGCCGCTGCTCTCGCACGCGCTGCTGGAGACGTGGAAGCGGCGCAAGGGCGACGCGATGACGCTCACCGGGTACCGCGCGGCCGGGGGCATCCAGGGGGCCATCGCGCAGAGCGCCGAGCGGGTCTACGGCGAGTTCGGCGACGGGGAGCGTCACCTGGTCAAGAACGTGTTCCTGCGCCTGACGGCGCTGGGCGAGGGCACCGAGGACACCCGTCGCCGCGTCGCCCCCGACGAGTTGCTCTCCGGCCCGAACGGTACGGCGGTGGCGACCGTGCTGACCAGGCTCACCGAGGCCCGGCTGCTCACCGTCGACGAGGACAGCGTCCAGGTGGCGCACGAGGCGGTCATCCGCTCCTGGCCCAGGCTGCGGGGCTGGCTCGCCGAGGACCGGGAGTTCGTACGTCTTCACCGGCGCCTCACCGAGGCCGCCGCGGAGTGGGAGCAGCACGGGCGCGAGGACGAGCTTCTCTACCGGGGGATGCGCCTGACCGCCTGGGATGGCCGCGAACTCGACCGGCTCAACGACCTGGAGCGCGCCTTCCTGGAGGCCGCGCGGGCACGCGAGGCACGTAAGCGCGCCGCGAGCGGCAGGCGGGTCAGGCTGGTGCTGATCGGCACGACGGTGGTCGGAGTGGTGGTCTGCGCGCTCGCCGTGATGGCCTTCGTCCTGGCGGATCGGGCCCGGCACGGGCAGGAGCTCGCCTACTCCCGCCAGCTCGCCGCCGACGCCCGCGGCAGGCTCCAGCTCGATCCCCAGCTCGGCCTGCTGCTGGCCCGGCGGGCGTACGAGGTCAGCCACACCGTCGAGGCCGCCTCGGTCCTCAGGCAGGCCGTCGTCGACTCCCGGGTGGGTTTCATCCTGCCCGTCGCCGGCGGCAAGGTCTGCGGTGCCGCCTTCTCCCCTGACGGGCGCCTCCTGGTCACGGGCAGCGGTGACGGGACCGTACGGGTGTGGAAGGTGAACGGGCGGGGCCTGTCACCGGACGATCCGGTCGTACTGCGGGGACACGACGGCGAGGCGTGGAACCCGGTGTTCAGCCCCGACGGGCGCTACGTGGCCGCCGGGGGCGTCGACGGCACGGTGCGCGTGTGGGACCTGACGGGTGTGGAGGCACCCGAGGTTCTGCGCGGACACGAGGGACCGGTGTGGAACGTGTCCTTCAGCCCCGACGGGCGGCGCCTGGCCGACGCCGGCAACGACGGCACGGTGCGGGTGTGGGACCTCGCCGACGGTGAGGCGCCGAAGGTCCTGCGCGGACACGAGGGGCGGGTCCTGGGGGTGGCGTTCAGCCCTGACGGCAGGCGCCTGGTCACCGGGGGCGGCGACGGCACGGTACGGCTGTGGGACCCGGAGGGCGGGAGGCGGCCCACGGTGCTGCGCGGACACGAGAACTCGGTGGAGAGCGTGGCGTTCAGCTCGGACGGCGCCCGCCTGGCGAGCGCGAGCACCGACGGCACCGTGCGGGCGTGGGACGTGCCCGGTGAGGGCACGCGCGGGCACGACGGCACCTCCAAGGTCCTGCGCGGGCACGACGGCACCGTCGAGGGGGTGGCGTTCGGCCGTGACGGGCGGATCGCGAGCGTCGGCAACGACGGCACGGTCCACGTCTGGGGCGCGGGCGGCTCCATCGCCCCCCTGGTGCTGAGCGGTCACCGGGGCACCGTGTGGAGCGCCGCGTTCAGCCCGGACGGCCGCACGCTCGCGAGCGCGAGCGACGACGGCACCGTACGGATGTGGGACGTGGCGGCGGCGGGTGACGCCACCGTCGTGCGTGGTCACACCGGGGAGGTGTGGAGCGCCGATCTCAGCCCCGACGGGCGGCGGGTGGTGAGCGGCGGCAGCGACGGGACGGTCCGCGTCGGGAACGTCACCGGCCAGGGCGACGCGGTCGTGCTGCGTCCGAAGGGCGGGGAGGTCCTCGACGTCGCGTTCGGCTCGGACGGGCGGCGGGTGGCGGGCGCGCTGGAGGACGGCGTGGTCCGCGTCTGGGACGCCTCGGGGCGCGGGGAGCCCGTGCTCCTTCGCGGCCACCTCGGGATGGCGTGGAGCGTCGCGTTCAGCCCCGACGGGCGGCGGGTCGTCAGTGGCGGCAACGACGGTACGGCCCGCGTCTGGGACGCCTCGGGAGCCGGGGAGCCACTCGTGCTCCGCGGCCACCGGGGAGTGGTCAGGTACGTCGCGTTCAGCCCGGACGGGCGGCGGGTCGCGAGCGCGGGTGAGGACGGCACGGTCCGGGTGTGGGACGTCTCGGGACACGATGAGCCGGTGGTGTTGCGCGGGCATCAGGGTCTGGTGTGGAGCGTGTCCTTCAGCCCCGACGGGTTGCACGTGGCGAGTGGCGGTAACGACGGCACGGTCCGGGTGTGGGACGTCTCGGGACACGGCGAGCCGGTGGTGTTGCGCGGGCATCAGGGTCTGGTGTGGAGCGTGTCCTTCAGCCCCGACGGGTTGCACGTGGCGAGCAGCGGCAACGACAACACCGTCAGGATCTGGACGGCAGCGGGCCGGGGCGAGCCCGTGGTCTTCCACGGGTACGGCGCCTCCGTCGAGAGCGTGGGGTTCGGGCGCGACGGCCGCCACCTGGTCACCACGCACGGCGACGCCACCGTCCGGGTCTGGCGGTGCGACGTGTGCGGCCCGATGGAGGAGGTTCTGGAACTCGCCCGTGCCCGCACCGTCCGCGAGCTGACCGTGGACGAGCGCAAGGTCCTCCTCCAGGCCCCCGGCTGACCGTTCCGATGTCTCAGGTGGACTCCCGGACGACCAGCTCCGCGGGCAGGATCGTCGACGACATGGGCCCGCCGTCGATCTGGCGGAGAAGCAGGCGCACCGCCACCCGTGCCTGGTCCTCCGCCGGCACGCGCACCGTGGTGAGCGCGGGCACGGTGTAGGAGACGGCCTCGATGTCGTCGAACCCCACGATCGCGACGTCGTGCGGCACCCGCCGTCCCGACTCGCTCAGCACCCGCAGGGCGCCGATCGCCATCAGGTCGCCCACCGCGAAGACCGCGTCGAGCGCCGGATCGTCGCGCAGGAGCTGGCGCATCGCGTCCGCGCCCGAGGCGAGGGTGAGGTCGCCGACGGCGATGATCGACCGGTGTCCGGTGTCGCGCAGCGCCTTGCGGTATCCCTCAAGCCGCTCCCCCGCGCCGATCGCGTCCGGGGGCCCGGAGATCGCGGCGATCCGCCGCCGTCCCCGGTCGAGGAGGTGTCTCACCGCCGAGGCGGCACCGCCCGCGTTGTCGATGTCGGCGTACGAGATCCGCGTCTCCATCGCGGACCTGCCCAGTGACACGACGGGGACGCCCGTGCGGGCCAGCGCGGCGGGCAGCGGGTCGCTGCCCCGCGTGGACACGAGTACCACCCCGTCGACGTGCCCCGAGGCGGCGTACCGCTCCACCCGGAGCCGGCCGGCCGACGAGTCGGCGAGCATGAGCGTGACGCGCTTGCCCGACTCCTCAAGCTCCCCGGTGACCGAGCGGACGGTCGCGGAGAACAGCGGGTCGTCGGCCCTGACCGAGGCGGGGGAGCCGGAGACGACGAGCGCGATCGAGTCGGTGCGCCGGGTCACCAGGCTTCGGGCCGCCGAGTTGGGGACGTAGCCCAGCTCGTTCACGGCGTTCATGACGATGGCGCGGAACTCGTCGCTGACCGTGCCCTCACCGTTGATCACCCGGGAGACGGTCGACCTCGACACGCCCGCGCGGGCGGCGACCGCCTCCAGGGTGGGGCGCTTGGCACGCTCGCGGTGCAGCCCGTTGTGCCGGATCACCTCGCGGTACCACAGCGCGCTGTCCTTGGGCAGCCGCCGCTGCGTCTCGAAGTCGACGTGCACGATCCCGAAGCGCTTGTTGTAGCCCTCGGCCCACTCGAAGTTGTCCATCAGCGACCAGACCAGGAAACCGCGCAGGTCGGCGCCGGCCTCGATCGCGGTGTGTGCCGCTCTCAGGTGGCCCTCGAAGAAGGCGGTCCTGTCGGCGTCGTGCACGCGGTCGTCCTCCACCACGTCGTCGAAGGCGGCACCGTTCTCGGTGACGAGCAGGCCGACCTCGGGGTAGTCGCGCGAGAGCCGGGTGAGCAGCTGGGAGAGCCCGGTCGGCACGATCGCCCAGCCCATCGCGGTCGTCGGGGCGTGGGTGCCGCTGAACAGGATGTCCTCGCTGCCGGGGTAGGCGGCGTTGGCGGGCTCGCCCGGCTGGGACCGTACGACGCAGGGGGTGTAGTAGTTGATCCCGAGCAGGTCGACGGCCTGGTTGATCGTTTCGAGGTCGCCGTCGCGGATGTGGTCGATCCCGCCCATGCGTTCCATGATGGCGAGCGCCGGGTCGGGGTACTTCCCGCGCAGGGTGGGGTCGAGGAACTGCCGGTTGATGAGGCAGTCGATCCGGTCCACCGCCTCGGCGTCCTCGACGGAAGGGACGAGGTCGGGGTCGTTCACCTGGCCGGGCGTCATCACCGGCGTGAGGTTCAGGGTGAGGGCGATCTCGCGGGCGCCCGCCTCGCGCAGCACCCGGGCGCTCAGCCCGTGGGCGAGCAGGAGGTGGTGGGAGGCGCGGAAGGCCTCCGCCGCCGACGCGCGGCCCGGCGCGTGGATGCCGATGCCGTACCCCAGCACCGCCGACACCCACGGCTCGTTCACCGTCATCCACGTCCCGACGCGGTCGCCGAGCCGGTCGTGCATAATGCGCGCGAAGTCGGCGAAGCGGTAGGCGGTGTCGCGGTTGGTCCACCCGCCCCGATCCTCCAGCGACTGGGGGAGGTCCCAGTGGTAGAGCGTCACGTAGGGCGTGATGTCGGCCGCGAGCAGCTCGTCCACCAGCCGGTCGTAGAAGCCGAGCCCGGCGGCGACGGCGGGCCCAGAGCCCGACGGCTGGATCCTGGGCCACGCGACCGAGAACCGGTAGGCGCCGAGTCCCAGCTCCGCCATCATCCGGACGTCGTCGGCGTAGCGGTGGTAGTGGTCGCAGGCCACGTCGCCGGTGTGGCCGTCGGCGATCCTTCCCGGCGTGCGGGAGAACGTGTCCCAGATCGACGGGCCGCGCCCGCCCTCTCGCACGGAGCCCTCGATCTGGTAGGCGGCGGTGGCCGCCCCCCAGACGAAGCCCTGGGGAAAGGCCAGGGTCTCACCCCGGGCCGAGATGGTCGTTACGGTCATGCTTCGAAAACCCCCCGTCGGTTCTCGCGACTGCCGGAACGCGCGGGGTGGCGGGTCGCCGTCGTCCCGGTCGGTGGAAGCGTTCCACCGCCATCATGAGCACGGTCGCGGCCCGGCGTCGAGAGGGTTCCCCAATGCGTGGGAACGCTCCCACTCTACGGGCGAAGGGGTGGGGCAGGACGGGAGGATGTGTGGTTCGTCCCCTTCCGGCCAGGGGGATGGGTCGGAATGGGAAGATGTGCGGCTCGCCCCTACCCGTCAGGGCAGGGGTCGGAACGGGAGGATGCGCGGCTCGCCCCTCCCTGCCAGGGCGGTGGGTCAGAACGGGAAGACGTGCAGCTCGCCGCTCCCGGTCAGGGCGGTGATCCGCCGAGGGGCGGCCGGGTCACGTCGCACCTCGACGATCGCGTGTCCGGTGCCGGTCCGCACGTCGTAGCCCTCCCGGTACTCCTCCCCGTCCGGCACCCTCACCCTCACGTCGCCGGTCGTCTTCACCACGGCGCTGACGTCGCCGGGCGGGACCGTGAACCCCAGGTCGACGTCTCCCGTACCGGTCTCGACGTCGGCCTCCGTGGACCCGAGGTCGATGCCGATCACGTCCCCCGTTCGCGCCCATACCCGCAGCGCGCCCTTCGTGCCGTCCACGATCACGTCGCCCACGGTGGTGGAGAGGCGCAGGTCGCCCTCGATACCGCTCGCCATGACGGTCCCGACGCGGCGGGACGTCACCTCGACGTCGGTGGCGGCGGGTACGCGCAGGATGTAGTCGGCCTGGCAGGCGGGGCCACCGGGACGGTCGCCGCCGGGGCAGCGGACGTCGAGCCTGAGCGTCCGCCCGTCCCACTCCTCGGTGACCACGGGCCGGTCCTCGGTCCAGAAGAGCATCCGCTCCAGGTCCAGGCGCTTCACCGCTCCGGGTACGACCGAGATGTTGACGTGACTCGCGCTCTCCACGACGATTCCCGGCGTGGTGAGCGCCCAGGACCGCATCGTGGTCTCGGTGGTCCGGCGGGGCGCCGTGATCTCGGCCCACGCCCCTATGGTGGTGAAGGCGACGGCGAGCGCGGTGAGCGCACCGCCCGCGACCAGCCAGGCGATCCGCACGTTGTTTCTTATCGGCATGCTTTCAAACCCTCAGGAATCGCAGGACGGCGAGTACCCGGCGGTGGTCCTTGTCGGCGCCGGAGAGATCGAGCTTGGTGAAGATGTTGTTGATGTGCTTGCCGACCGCGCTCTCCGAGACCACCAGGGCCTCGGCGATCCCGGTGTTGGAGCGGCCCTCCGCGATCAGCGAGAGCACCTCGTGCTCCCTGCGGGTGAGCCGGTCCAGCGGGTCGCTGTGCCTGCGCAGCAGCAGCTGGGCAACCACCTCGGGATCGAGGGCGGTGCCTCCGGCGGCGACCCGGCGCAGGGCGTCGAGGAACTCCTCGACGTCGGCCACCCGGTCCTTGAGCAGGTAGCCGACCCCGCTGGTCGCGGTGGACAGCAGCTGGGTGGCGTAGCGCTCCTCGACGTACTGGGAGAGCACGAGGATCGCGAGCGTCGGCCGCTGGCGGCGCAGGACGAGCGCCGCGCGCAGGCCCTCGTCGGTGTGCGAGGGCGGCATCCGCACGTCGGTGACGACGAGGTCGGGGACGTGCTCGTCCACGGCGCGCAGCAGTCCTTCGGCGTCGGACACCGCGGCCACGACCTCGATGCCCGCCGAGCCGAGCAGGCGGACGAGCCCCTCTCTCAGCAGCACCGAGTCCTCGGCGAGCACTACGCGCACGGCAGCTCCACTCTGATCGTCGTCGGCCCGCCGAGCGGGCTGTCGACGTACAGGATGCCGTCCACGGAGCCGACCCGACGGGCCAGGCCGCGCAGGCCGGTCCCGGCGTCGGGGTCCGCGCCGCCGTGGCCGTCGTCGCCGACGGCGACGTGGAGGCGGTCACCGACGCGGTCGACGACGACCTCGGCGCAGGACGCCCCCGCGTGCTTCGCGATGTTGGTGAGCGACTCGGACACGACGAAGAACGCCACCGCCTCGACCGTGGGAGAGACCCGTTCGGCGATGTCGACGCTCAGCCGTACGGGGAACGGCGCCCGCACCGCGAGGCCGGACAGCGCCGCGTCCAGGCCCTGGTCGTTGAGTACGGCCGGGTGCAGCCCCCGGACGAAGTCGCGCAGCTCCTTGAGGGCCTGCTTCGCCTCCTCGTGCGCCTGCACGATCACCTCGCGCGCGGGTTCCGGCAGGTCGGTGAGGGTGGCGCGGGCCATGCCCAGGTTCATCGCGAGCGAGACCAGCCGCTGCTGGGTGCCGTCGTGCAGATCCCGCTCGATGCGGCGGCGCTCGGCGTCCGCGGCGTCGACCACCTCGGCCCGGCTTTCCCGCAACGTCTCGACCCGCTGGACCAGCCGGTCGCTCAGACTGGGCCCGAGCAGGGACTCGGCGGCGATCACGTCCAGCATCGCGAACCCGCGGGCCACCCACGGCGCCGCGACGAACAGGGTCCCGGAGACGAGGACGAACCCCACGCTCCGCCAGCTCTCCTCCATCGCCCAGTACCGCACGGCGAGCGCGGCGGTGACCAGGCCGCCCGCCCACGCCCCGACGACGGAGAAGGCGCCGATGCCGCTGATCAGCGGGGCGAGCAGGTGGTATCCGAGCCGACGCCAGGTGCTCAGTGTCCTGGCCTCCTGGAGCAGCCGCCTGAACGGGTTCATGCTCAGGGGGCGGCGCGCGACCGGGAGGATGTCGACGTCGAGGAAGGCGGCGAACCGGGACCGCTGCACCCGGGTGAGCAGCCGGACGACCACGAAGGACAGCAGCAGCGCGACCACGGGGACCACCACGGTCCACACCAGCAGCACCGCCGCCGCCACCAGCGCCAGGATCACCCACGCGCCCAGCAGGGCGATCGGCGTCCCCACCACCAGGTGCGCGGTGCGGAGCCAGGTCCGTGCGGACCAGTGGGTGCTGATCCTCTCCCAGGGGGTGGTCATCTCGATGGCGGTCATGCGACCACGGTAGAGATCGAGACGGCCGGGACACAGGGGCGAGGTATCCCAGAAAAAGGTAGGGCAAACCCCACCTTTCTGAGGTGGCCCCTCAGCGGTTCGCCTGGCGGTTCCCACCGATGGGATCTTCTCGGCGGTTCCCGCCCCGGTGTCTCGGGCGGACCCCGTCCGCCTTCGCATCCAGCCGCCCCGGAGACACCCGCCCTCGACGACCTCTCCTGACATCGCACGGTTTCGCAGATAACCCCAATGGGGGTAGCGATGGGTTATAAATAGAGGCGACCCGAACACGGCCCATCGAAGGGACCGCGCCTTGAAGCGTGTGCTGCTGCTGGCGACCGGCGATGTCATCGCCTACTCCTACGCCCCCGGCCGCCCGGGGTTCGCGTCCGGGGCCGACCTCCTGCGGGCACTCCCGTCCGGCGCGATCACCGCGGACGTCGTGGCCGAGGACGTGATGGCGGAGCCCAGCTGGGACATGTCGACCTCGACCATGCTGGACCTGGCCCGCAGGGCACGCTCGGCCATCCTGGACCGCGGGTTCGACGGCGTCGTGATCACTCACGGCACCGACACGCTGGAGGAGACCGCCTATCTCGCGGACCTGCTCGCGGGCCGGGCGGCGGAGCGCGGAGCCATCGTGCTGACCGGAGCCGTACGCTCCCTGGACGAGCTGTCCCCGGACGGCCCGCGCAACCTCGCCTCCTCCGTCACGGCCGCCGCCGACGGGGCGCTGCGCGGTGCCGGCGCCGTCGTGTGCGTCAACGACGAGATCCACGCGGCCCGCTGGGTCACCAAGGTCGACGCCACGAGCGTCGCGGCGTTCTCGTCGGCCCCCTTCCCCGTACTGGGCCGGGTGGTCGGCGGCCGGGTCGAGACGCTGTCGGCCCCGCCGCCCCGGCCGCCCGCGTTCGTGGGGGACCCCGCGTCGGACGTCGCCCTGATCAAGACCTATCCGGGGATCGGACCCGCGTCGCTCACCGCCGTCGTGGACGCGGGGGCCCGGGGTGTCGTGCTGGAGGGGACCGGCCTGGGCAACGTACCGGTCGAGCTCTTCACGACGATCACCGAGCTGACGGAGTGGGGGATCCCGGTGGTCGTCGCGTCGAGGTGCCGTACCCACGCGGCCCCGCTCGGCGAGCTGCACCTGGCCGAAGGGCTCGCCGCTCGTGTCGGGGCGATCGGGGCACGCGGTCTGGCGCCCTCGAAGGCGCGGTACGCGCTGATGGTCGCCCTCGGGGCCGGCGGGATCGACGCCGTACGCGACTGGTTCGGCAGGCTCTGACGCTCCGTGAGGGGATATACGAGTAGGTAAAAAACACGAAAAAGGGGAGTATCACCCGACTTTGCGGGCACGTCGGTGGATGCGAAGTCCGTGATCCGGTGAAGGGCTGGGGAGGCCTTCACCGGATCACCCCCTCTCCCCGCGCCGCGGGGAATGATCAGACGGGGATCGAGACCCCGAGGCCGCCGCGGGTCTCGGCGCCGTACCGCTCCTTCTCCCTCGCGATGTCGAGAGGCTTGATGCGGGAACGCCCCTTCAGCGTCTCCTCGGTGAGAAGGTCGGCGGGGACGAGCCAGGAGACCTCGAACTCCAGCCCGTCGGGGTCCTTGGCGTACAGGGCCTTGGTGGTGGAGTGGTCGGAGGCGCCGACGAGGGCGTCGAGCTCGCCGAGTTTGAGGGCGATCCGCTCCAGTTCGGCGAGGGTGTCGACCTCCCAGGCGAGGTGATAGAGGCCGACGGCAGAGCGCCCGGCCCCCGAGGGACCCGCCTGCGCGCCGACCTCGAAGAGACCGAGGTCGTGGTCGTTGCTGGATCCCGAGGCCTGAAGGAACGCGGCGCCCGGCATGCCCATGACCGTCCTGAAGCCGAGCGCCTCCTGGTAGAAGGCGACGCTGCGCTCCACATCGCGGACGAAGAGAACGGCGTGGTTGAGTCGCTGGACCGGCATGGTTCCTCCCAAAAACTTGAACTCTCAAGTACATTACCCCCGTTTCATTGAGAGTTCAAGTAAGATGGCCCCGTGACGCGATGGCTGGACGACGACGAGCAGCGCACCTGGCGCGCCTACATGGCCGCCTCGCAGCTCGTCCTGGAGGAGCTGGACCGGCAGCTGCAGCGAGACTCGGGCATGCCACACGCCTACTACGCCGTGCTGGTGAAGCTCTCCGAGGCACCCGAGCGAATGATGCGGATGAGCGAGCTGGCGGCGGAGGTCAACTCCTCCCAGAGCCGCCTGTCCCACGCGGTGAAACGGCTGGAGGAACGCGGCTGGGTGCGGCGCGAGCCGTGCGACGCCGACAAGCGCGTGAGCTGGGCGATCCTCACTGACGAGGGCCTCGCCGCCCTCACCGCCGCCGCCCCGGGGCACGTCGAGGTCGTACGCCAGATCCTCTTCGACCGCCTGACCGCCGACCAGCTCCGCCAACTACGAGAGATCTGCACCGCGATCCTCCCCACCCAGGACCCCTCGTAGCCGAATACGGCAGGTGGGGGCGGGGCTTTGCTTGGGCATTGCGGTTAGCAGGTATGCCGGGGGGGTCGTTGGCATGGGGCGGGAACGGGTGCTGCCAGCGCAGACAACGGGCGGCGGGCGCGGCATCGTAGGGGGTGAAAGCAGCTCACCGGACCGGAAAAACCGACGATGAACGTCAATCCGGAAGCGGTGGCTCCCGAAGACTCTCCCGCGAGAGTCAAGGATCGAGGTAACGGCCATGTGTCAGCACCAGCCTCAGTGCCCACCCGCGAACGCTCCTGACCGCGACGCGGCCCGCCTGGTGGCCTTCCACCCCGAGCAGGGGTGGGGACTCCTCTGCAACGGTGTGGTGCTGTTCGAGGACAACGGCGAGCTTCTGCCCGATGGACGCAGCATCCCCGCTCACCGGGGTTCCTATGCCCAGGCGGCCTGAGCTCATGCGCCAGGGCTCCGCGACCAAGCAGACGGCACCCGGCCGGCCGGTCTCTCCGGCCCGACCGGGAAACGCCTGTCCCCCGGGATGGCGGCGCCTCCTGCGCGGACTCGGCGAGCCGGTGATCCGAGCCGCCCGCGCGGCGCGCGTCCGACGAGCCTCCTGGACGCTGTCGCCCGCCATCTCCTCGACGCCCCTGGCGCGGCGGCTCGTCCGAACCCAGCTCGGCGACTGGGGATGCGCGGGGGAAGGCGACGTCGCGGAACTGCTCGTCAGCGAGCTGATCACCAACGCGGTGCTCCACGGGCGGGGAGCACCGGTCGTCACCCTCTCCTGCCGGGAGGGCACGCTGCGCTGCGAGGTCGAGGACGAAGATCCATCCCTCCCTCAGGTGTGCGAGGAATCCGACGAGGGAGAGAACGGCCGTGGGCTGTTCCTCGTCGACGCGCTGTCCAGGTCCTGGGGCACCGGCCGCACGCGCACGAGAAAGTACGGAAAGGCCGTTTGGTTCGAGCTGCCCGCCCATCCGGCGCGTCAGGCTTCCTGACCGTCCATCCGCGACGAGACGATCGTGTAATGCTCCTTCTCCGGTTCACCGACTTCAGAATGTGTTCTGACTTGCGATGGCAGGGTGAGCAGTAACGCCGACGCCGTCACCTTCTCAGACCTGTCCCAAGGTCCTGAAAAAGATCCTTCTGCTGTTGGAGAACCCCGAGGCCGGTTACCCACTGGGTGGGGAGCTCACCGGATTTCGCAAGCTTGTCGTCGGCCGGAACACCTGGCGGATCGTCTATCGGATCACCGATGACAAGGCGGTCGAGATCTGTGAGATCTGGGCGGTCGGCGAGAGGGCCGACGCGGAGGTCTACGCCGAGGCCAAGGCACGAGTCCGGGCGGCCGGCGGTTCGCGTCCCGATGTCGTCCGCCTCGGTGAGGTCATCGACCGCCTCGGAACTCTGACCGATCACATTCACATCGGCGAGGTGCCTGCACGGGAGCCGGTTCCTGACTGGCTCGCCAATCGGTTGATCTGCACAGTCGGCATGGCCCGCGAGGAGGTGGCGGGCGGCACTCGACCTGGAGGAAGCCGTCGATCTCTGGACGGAGTTTCGCTCGGGGTCACGTTAGCCCGTAATCGCCGTTCACGGGTTGGAACCATGCAAGGCGAAAGCCATTCGGCGCCGGGTTACTGCGAGATCGGCGGCACCAACGTCAAGCCAGGTGACCCGTCCGAGTGGGCCGCCTGCCAGACGGGCCTGGTCCCCGCTCGCCCTTCGCGGAGACCGTCCTTGGGGTACATGAATATCGATTCCGGCACGTGGCCACTAGGACTTGCGTAAGCTGCAAGCTATGTTTCAGTTCATGAAACAGCCGCCGCCTGTCCTGCTTCCCCTGCTGCGTTCTCCCTTTCAGGGGGAACTCCTGGCCTGGCTCTTTCTCCATCCCGACGAGGAGTACGCGCAGGTTGAGCTAGCCAGGAGATTCAGCGTCTCGGCCTCGACCGTGACGCGCGAAGTTGACCGTCTCGCCGCGGCGGGCCTGGTTGCCGAGCGGAGATTCGGCAATCTGCGGATGATCCGCGCGGACACCGACACGGTCGTGGCTCGACCGCTGACCGAGTTGCTCGCTCTGACGTACGGGCCGGTGGCCGTGCTCGGTGAACACCTGTCCGAGGTCGCCGCCGTCGAGGAGGCGTACATCTACGGCTCCTGGGCCGCACGCTACTCGGGAGAGCCGGGGCGGGTGCCGAACGATGTGGATGTCCTGGTTGTCGGTGCTGTTGATGAAGACGATCTCTATGACGCCGCCAGGGCCGCGGAACGGCGACTCGGCAGGGAGGTGAACATGCGCCGGCTGAGCCGCGATGTCTGGGAGTCCTCAGGCGGCGATCCCTTCCTGGAAACGGTCAGGTCCCGGCCACTCGTACGACTCAAGATTGAAAAGAGGGATGTTCGGTGAGATGGGAACAAGGGCGCGCCACTCTTGAGGGCATGCTGGGCCGCGGCGAGATCGAAAAAGTCATGGCGAGTCGTCCACAGGCCGAGGAGTTGCTCGCTCAGGCCGGGAAACACCTGGCGACTGCTCGTCTCGCGATGGAGTCGGATCCGATTGGCGCATACCAGTTGCTCTACGACGCGGCCCGTAAGGCGTTGTGCGCGGTGCTGGAGAATCAAGGGCTTCGAGCCAGCAGCCGGGGCGGGCATATCGCGGTATACGAGGCGGTCAGTGCGCAGCTCGACCCACCGCTGGGCCGGAGCCTTCGCCCCTTTGACCGGATGCGTCGACGGCGGAATGAGGCAGAATATCCGCGTCTGGGGTCACCTCAATTCGACGCCGACGATGTTCGGGCCGACATGGCCAAGGTCGAGGCGATCATGGAGATCTCGGCGAAAGTGATTGATCAGATGCAGCCTTTCTGACGATGGTTTGGCTGCCCCCTCGGAGGAAGTGCCGCCACAGGCTGTACCTCGGCGGACTGGTCACTGCGGGAACGCTGGCACCAGTGTCAAGCTAGTGGCGTGTCACTGAACCTTGCTGGGCTATTTGATCTCGGCGGGTGAGCAGGCCAGCCTGGTCCCGGAGTAGTTCTGGGAGGTGGTCATGGCGCGTAAACCCGAGGTGTTCGTCCGTGCGCTGACGATGGAGGAGGGACGGCGCCTGCAAAGGATCACCCGCTCGGCCAAGGATCCGGTGAAGCTGCGGCGGGCGATCGTGGTGCTGATGTCCGCGCAAGGGCAGTCGGCTTCGGCGATCACGTCGTTGATGCAGGTCAGTGACGACTATGTGCGCCAGGTGGTGCACGCGTTCAACGAGCGGGGGTTCGAGGCGTTGGACCCAAAATGGAGCGGGGGTCGTCCGCGGAGGATCAGTGAGTGGGTGCGCGAGCGCATCTGCCTGATCGCCCGGACGACCCCCGCCGAGTGGGGCCTCACCGGCTTTTCCACCTGGAGCCTGTCCAAGCTCGCCGCCCACCTGGTCGAGCTGCGGCTGGTGACCTCGATCAGCCGCTGGCACCTGGCGCGGATCCTCAAGGCCGGCAAGGTGTCATGGCAGACCACCACGACGTGGAAGAGCAGCAACGACACCGGCTTCATCGCCAAGATGCAGCGCATCTTGGCCCTGTACGACGCCCCGCCACAGGGCGGGCGGGTGTTGTGCGTGGATGAGTTCGGCCCCTTGAACCTGCAGCCCCGCAAGGGCAAGGCCTGGCGGCAGGGCAAGAACCCCCGCCGTCTGCGGGCCACCTACAACCGCTACAGCGGGGTCATGCACCTGCTCGGCGCCCTGGACCTGGCCACCGGGAAGCTCTACTACCGGATCCGTGAACGCAAACGGTGGCGTGAGTTCCTGTCGTTCATCAAGTCCCTGCGCGGGCGCTGGCCCGCAGGCACCCTCTACCTGATCGTGGACAACTACTCGCCGCACAAGCATCCCCAGGTCAAAGCCTGGGCCGCCGCCAACGACGTCGAGCTGGTGTTCCTTCCGACCTATGCCTCCTGGCTGAACTGGATCGAGTCCGAATTCGCCGCACTGCGCTATTTCGCCCTCAACGGCACCGACCACCGCAGCCACCCCGAGCAGAACGCCGCCATCGCTGCCTACATCCGCTGGCACAACCGGCACGCCCAGCCCAAGGTCAGCTTCGCGGCCAGCTCCCCGATCCGCTCATGGACCAGTTATCCCGCCAAGGTTGCGTGACACGCCACTAGGTGACCCATCCGAGTGGGCCGCCTGCCAGGCGGGTCTGGCTCCCACCGAGAAGTAGGGTTCGACTGCTCGATCCATCGATGGGTGAACTTCCCAGTTATTTGCTACTTCGAGTAGTAAACTGGTCGCATGAGTGTGCCTGAGCGGGAGTTCGCCCCGGGGGATGGTCCGGCGGCCAAGGTCAGTGTCTCCTTGCGTGCGGGGAACATCCGGGCGGTCAGGGAACGCGTCGGAGCGCGCGGGTTCTCCGCCTACGTCGATGCCGCGGTTGAACGTCAGATCGAGCGGGACCTCCTGGAGGAGGCGCTTCAGGCGAACGAGGCCGTCTCCGGGCCGATTCCGCAGAGATTGCGTGATGAGGCGGCGGAGCTGTTTCGCAGCGTGAAGTCCGCACCCGAGCTTCAGGAAGAGGGCGGATGGCGCACGCACGAAGCAAGCTGAGCGCGGGCACCGTGGTTCTCGACTGCGAAGGCCTGGTCAGGTGGTGCGAGGCCGATCAGAGGGTGACCGCGATCGTCCGGGGAGCCCAGGACAACGACTTCCGAGTCGTGGTCAGCGCGATGACGCCGATCGAGGCTCAGGACGTCCGCGTGAAAAGTGATCGCCTCAAATGGCATCTGTCCCGGCTGAAGGTCGAGCCGGTGACCGAGGACATCTGTGGGCGGGCGATCGAGCTTCTGCGCGATGCCCGGCTACATGGTCACAAGTACGCCATCGATGCCGTGGTCGCTGCCACCGCCCTGCGTGCGGTCAGACCAGTGATCGTTCTCACCTCTGACAAGGACGACATGGACCGGCTCTGCGGGAAAACCGTCAAGGTTGTCGGAGTCTGAGGCCTATGGGTCACGTGGCAATGAACATCGGGCGGCACCAACGTCAAGCTGGGTGACCCATCCGAGTGGGGCGCTTGCCAGACGGGTCTGGCTCCTACCGAAAAGTAACTCTCCGGGTTCTGTTTGTACGGCTCGCGCCCGGTTCCTGGGCGCGAGCTCGCCGGCATCCTTTCGTCGATCCGGAGAGTCGACGAAGCCGACCGCTTCAGGCGACGGGACCTGAACGCATCGCTTCGGGGCAAGTGTGCTGGTAGATCGGTGCTTTCCAGCTGGGTTGGCGTAGACTCCGGCTATGACCGCTGCTCCTGAAGAGTACGAGGACATGCATCGGCTGGTCGATCGACTGACACCGGACCAGCTCCATGAGGTGCGCGCGCACACCCTGCGTCTCGTCCACTCCGGTGAGGGTGAGTCGGGTCAGGAGTGGCCTCCTTCCTGGTTCGGATCGGTGACCACCGAGCGGGACGACATCGCCGAACACGCTGAGGATCTCCTGCGCCAGGGGTATGGTCACGAAGTGTGATCGTTGTTGACACCGGCCCCATCGTTGCGGCTGCCATCCGAAATGACCGCAGGCACGATGTCTGTGTAGAGGTGTTCAACCGATTCCGCAGAGAACGACGCGAACTCCTCGTTCCGGCCTTCGTGGCAGGTGAGGTCTCCTACATGCTCGGCAAGATCGGCGGAGCCAAGGTGGAGGCCGGATCCCTGCGCTCGCTGAGATCCGGAATCTTCGACCTGGTCGATCTCACAGACGATGATCTCAACCGCATCGCCGACTTGGTGGAGCGCTATTCAGACCTTCCTCTCGGATCGGCGGACGCCTCGGTGGTCGCCGTCGCCGAGCGTCTTCGCATCACCGAGGTGTTCACCCTGGACACCAGGGACTTCTCCGTAGTGCGGCCCGCGCATGTCGTCACCTTCACCCTGGTACCCGGCTGACCGCTTCATGCCATCGGCTACATCGCGTTGGCAGGCACCAACGTCAAGCTAGGTGACCCGTCCGAGTGGGCCGCCTGCCAGACGGGCCTGGTCCCGACCGAGGAGTAGCTCCACAGCTCTCGCTGTACGGCTCGCGCTCAACTCTGAGCGCGAGCCGTATGCTGTCGGTGTCGCTTGCGTTTATTTCGTTTGTTGCGGATACTGCGAGAAGGAGGTGCGGCGATGACAGATGTGCAGGCCAAGCGAGTGCAACCCGGAAGCATCGATGCTGAGATGGCCGGCCGTGCCGTGCGCCGCATCAAGGACTACCTCATGCGATCTCACGAGCAGCCAGTCATCCGTGTCGTCGGCGAACATGGTGCGGAGGACCCGCTGATCTTGCCTCGGGAAGCCGTGAGTCTGCTCGCCTTCATTCTCGCCCAGGCGGCCGAAGGGCGGGGAGTGACAGTCATCCCCTCTCACGCCGAGCTGACGACACAGCAGGCGGCGGACATGCTGAATGTCTCACGTCCCTACCTGATCAAGCTACTGGAGGAGGGGGAGATCCCCTTCCGCCTGGTTGGTAAGCACAGGCGCGTCACATGCGAAGACCTTCAGGAGTACAAGCGCCGCGATGACGCCAGGCGTCGTACGGCTGCCGATCAACTTGCCGCGCTAGGCCAGGAGCTAGGCATCTGAGCATGAGCTTTGTGGTGGTCTATGACGCGAATGTGCTCTATGGCAACACGCTTCGCGACCTGCTCATCCGCCTGGCCATGACAGGACGGCTCCAGGCCAGTGGACCAGCAGGATTCTCGACGAAATGCAGCGCAACCTTGCCGCCAATCGTCCAGACATTCCGGAGGAGAAGCTGGGCAAGCTTCGCCTGCTCATGAACTCCGCAGTCCGAGACTGCCTGGTCGAGGGGTACGAACCCCTTGTCGAAGGGCTGAAGCTACCCGACCCGGATGACCGGCATGTGCTTGCTGCGGCGATCAAAGTAGGAGCACAGGTCATCGTCACGTCAAATCTCAGGGACTTTCCTTCGGAACACTTGGCGCCCTGGGAGATCGAGGCCAAGTCTCCCGATGACTTCGTGCTGGACCAGATCGAGTTCGATGGACGAGTGATCTGGGCCTGTATTCAGCAGATCGCGGACTCGCGGGTGAACCCGCCGGAGGCCGTGGACGATGTGCTCGACGCTTTGGAGAAAGCAGGCCTGGTCGAGTCGGTCGCCGCCCTCCGAGCCGGTTAGCGGGTCGTCGAGGCTGAGGTGACAGTGAGAATGGTTTGCTGCCTGAAGCGAACCGCTACCCCCGGCAAGACCTGGTCAGGTGCCGAACGGCTATTGCGGCGCCGGTGGCACCGGCGTGAGCTACCCCGTCGGCCTGACCTCCGTGGACAGGACTTCACGGAACTCGCCGACGGCCGGGCGGTCCTGCTGATCGAGCGGGATGGCGCGCAGCAGCATTCGCCCGGTCTCGATGATGTGGTTGCTGCGGTAGGCGACAGGAAGAGGGTCCATCACCGTCGCTGCTCGGCGGACCCCCTCGTCGATCGCGCCCTGGACGACCGTGCAGAGCGCCTCGTGCAGAGCGATGTTGGTCCGGTACTGGTAGTCGCCGGTCAACCTGAGCACGTTCTCCCGGGCTGTGCCCGCCCTGGCCTCGTCGCCCGCACCGGCATGGACCCAGCTCTGCGTGAAGTAGATCTGGTCTTCCTTCCAGAAGCCGAGCGAATCCCCGCAGGCTCCCTTCTCCGTCAGCTCGACAAGGGCATCCAACGTCTCACACGCCTCGGCATGTTTGCCGAGCAGAGAGAGGGCCTTCGCCCGGGTGGTCAGCAAGCTGACGGAAGGGCCGCCGGCGATCTGTTCCGCGTTGTTGACAAGGCGCATGACCGTCTCAGGGGCGCGCTGCCCATAGAGCCCGTGCCCCGCCTCGCCAGAGCGGACCATGAGGCACACCTCCCGGTCCCCAGAGGCGTCGGCTGCGCTTCGTCCGGTACGCCACCAACGGACAGCGGCCCCATGGTCGCCCAGGCGGGTCAGCGCGTTGGCGTGAATGCTGGACAGCACGGCCAGGGTCCGCTGCAACTCGGTCACCTCGGCGGGAGATGACACCTCCATCTGCCGCCGTACCGTGAGCAGGTCGATGATGAGATCGGCCGCCACCTGTGCGGGCGGCCTGGTGCGGAGCGCGTGCAGGTGGTCGGCGGCGGATATCTCCCATTCCTCGCCGCTTCGGAAACCATGGTCGAGGGACAGTTCGAGGAGTTGGCGAACCGGCTCACCGGAGACGCCAAATATCCCAATTCCGGCACTGGCTGCGGCAATCTGCAAAAGCCTTCGACGTTCCATGTCGTCTCCATCTGGCGCCTTCCGGATGAAAATACCCTCGGATGGCATCACCAATTCATCGGCATTCGGTGGATTTGCGAACAACTCCCTCTCGGGAACCTCGAAGATCTGAGCGAGCAGCGCAGGATAAGGCTCGTTCGGCCGATGCTTACCGGCTTCCCAGGCGCGGACCATGCGGGTCAACGATTCTTGAGTCGGCAGGTGTTCCCTGGTACGGCCACCGGCGGCGTCGATCAACCGCCGAGCCATGTCCTTCAAGGACCATTCACGCGACTGCCGCTCTTCGCGCAATCGAACGGCCCACACAGGAAGATCGTTCATGTGCGCACCTCAAAGGCACAGGGGATGAGGGGGGGATATCCCCCCTCATCCAAAGTATCCTCTGTTGCTGAGTGGTCACGGAGCGTTTTCATGGAGCCCCCATGAAAAGGCGGAGCCCGCCCATGGCATCGCGCGCCAGGACGGGCTCCTTGATCAGGAAATGAGTCCTGACCTGTGAACAACTCCAATGCTCCGGTTCTCGATCGGACTGCGGCAAGCGACTGCTCCTGCTTCGCCGACGTGCCGCCGCTGCCGATGGGCTGCGCCGAGTGCGGACATGCCCCCTACGCCCACGGCTGCCCCGGCCGGGCCAGCGATCACGAGTACGCGCAGCCGACCGGTGCGCTGATGGCGATGCGCCTGGAGGCGCGCCGCACCGGCACGCGACCCTTCCCTCTCGTCGAGCGGCCCGTCACCACGGCGCCCGCCGAGGTCATCCCCCTGGTGCCCGCGCCTCGCCACTCCACCTCACCCGCCTCCATCCCGGACGCTCCCGCCGCGCCCGCGCCACCGCCCATGCGGACACCACACCCCACCCCCCGCCCAACCGCGCGGCCCGCTGCCGCACCACCCCGCCGCGACGACGCCCGTGTCGCCCGGCGTCCCGCACCCCGGCCGGTCGAGTCCAGACAGGACCGCGCGACCCGCCTCGCGCTCGCCCGCGACCCCCTCGCCCGCCGCCGAGCCCGCATCGCGGCCCGCGCCCACGAGCACAGCACTCCACCCCCGACCGTGAGCCAACCGCCCACCCGGCCGCCGCTCACCCTGCTGCTGGACCCTCCCGACCACCAACACCAAACCTCCTGGCCCAACCCCGCCCTCACTTCCGGCCAAGTCCGCTACTTCCCAGACGCCCTCGCACCCAGCCCTCACGAGCCCAGTTGTCATGAGCGCCGACAGCAGGTCGCGGCATGAACACCACCCTGCAGCAGGGTGACCCCATGAGCAGGCGCGGCGGCGCGGCTCCTTCCCACATCCCCGCCGCCGCGCCACCACCCACCGGGCAATCACCCCGCAACCACGCCGCAGCACGCGCCAACGACCTCGCCACGATCCTCAACGAGGTGTACGGCATCCGCGCCGACATCCACCACCTGCGCTCCGGCAACGCCATCGCCTCCGTCTTCCTCGGCCTGCTCGCCTACAGCGACGGCGAGAGATTCTGGTGGACCAGCCCCGTACTCGACCGATCCGGCGACCACCTGCTCAGCGCCGCCTCAGATCCGGCCACAGCCGCCGAACGCCTCGCCGCGCACTACCGGATCCTGCGCGCCCGCCCCGCCGCCAGCCTCCTGGAGAGCGAACTACCACTACTCACCGACACGACCCCGGCAGAGCATGTTGTCCCGCGCTGACGCCGACGCCACCCGCGCCGCCCGGCAAGTACAGGATCACGCACCCACCTGGTGCGTCATCTGGAGCCTGCGCTTTCGCCGGTTCGAAGCCTGGGAATGCACCGACCCGGCCCAGTGCCGCACCGTCCACGCCAGCAGCGCCGCCGAACTGTGGGACCGGATGCAGCAGATTGACCTCGACCTGTGGCGTACCCGGCCCCGAGGTGACCGGATCGAGCCGACCACGGCTCCATGAACGGCGCGGCGGCACGGCGACCAGCCTCTGCCGTCGCGCTCCCCACCCCTGCGGGCGGTGACGCACAACCTGGGACCGCCCGCAGGGTCGGACGCGACCAGGCGACCCATCAGAACGCGGATGGTCTTTCTCAACGAGGGGAGACGAGGGAAACGCGGGGAAGGGGGGAGGGGGAGAAAAGTGCTCAACCGCGGGGTGCGCGGGAGTCGGGGTCAGGGGCGGGGGTGGCGAGGTGGATCCAGGGGTCGGCGATGACCCGGTGGATGACCTGGCCCGCGGCGCCCAGGGTGGCGGCGTCGCCGCCGAGGCGGGAGACGGTCAGCTCGGGGACGGCGCGGCGCATCACGCCCAGTCGCGAGGTCATCGTCTCGTGCGTGGTGCCTCGGATCCACGGGAACAGCGGGGCGAACACCCCGCCCAGCACGATGGTCCCCGGGTCCATCAGGTGCACGGCGGAGGTGAGGGCGACGCCGAGCGCCTGGCCGGCGCGTTCGCAGGCCTCCAGCGAGGCGGGCTCGCCCGCTCGGAGGCGCTCCAGCAGGGTGGTCACCCCGTCGGGGACCCCGGCGAGTCCGGCGGCCCTCAGCAGCGCGTCCTGTCCGGCGTACTGCTCCAGGCATCCCCGGCCGCCGCAGCGGCAGGCCGGGCCTTCGGGGGAGACGACCACGTGGCCGAGTTCCCCGGCGAGGCCGCGGGCGCCGCGGAACAGGGTCCCGCCGACCACCAGGCCCGCGCCGATGCCGATCTCCCCCGACACGTGCAGGAAGTCGCCGGGTACGGAGCCGAACCAGCGCTCGCCCAGGGCGGCGAGGTTGGCCTCGTTGTCCAGCGTGACGGGGAAGTTCAGCAGTTCGGAGACGCGGACGTCGTGCCAGCCGAGGTTGGGGGCCGTGTGGACGAGCCCGTCTTCCACAGGGCCGGGGACCGCGAGGGTCGATCCGGCGATGGTGAGGCCCTCCGCGCGAGCTTCGTCCACAGCCCTGTGGGCAAGTTGTTCCAGGTGGGACAGGGTTTCCACAGGCGAGGCGCTGCGGTTGTCCACAGCCTGTGTATATCTGAGCCGCACCGCGAGGGTGAGATCGACCACACAGGCGGACAGATAGTCGACGTTGATCTCCAGGCCGAGCGCGGCGACCCGCTGCCCGCTGAGCGCGACGGCCGTGCCGGGCCGTCCCCGCTCGCCGTCCCTGAGCGCGCCGGACTCGGCGACCATGCCCGCCTCGATCAGGTCGCCGACCATCTTCGACACCGTGGTCTTGGTCAGTCCGGTGATCTCGGCCAGCGCGGCCCGGCTGATCGGACCGCTCCTGCTTACCTCGCCGAGAACCACGCCAAGGTTGCGGGCGCGCATCGAATTGTGGCGTACAGCCTGTGTCATTGAGCTTCCACCTCTTGACGATCCCACCACACCGATCCATATTAAGTCCATAAAGTGGATTAAATCGGAGGAACAGCAGATGAGCGCCTACACCCCCAAGCCCGAAGACCGCTTCACCTTCGGGCTGTGGACCGTCGGCTGGCAGGCCCGCGACCCCTTCGGGGACGCGTCCCGGGCCCCGTTGGACCCGGTGGAGAGCGTCCACCGGCTCGCCGAGCTCGGCGCGTACGGCGTCACCTTCCACGACGACGACCTGCTCGCCGTCGAGCCCGACCGGGACAGGGCCATCGCGAACTTCAAGAAGGCGCTGGCCGAGACCGGGCTCAAGGTTCCGATGGCCACCACGAACCTGTTCACCCACCCCGTCTTCAAGGACGGCGGATTCACCAGCAACGACCGCGACGTCCGCCGCTACGCGCTGCGCAAGGTCATCCGCAACGTGGACCTCGCCGCCGAACTCGGCGCGACCACCTACGTCTGCTGGGGCGGGCGCGAGGGTGCCGAGTCCGGGGCCGCCAAGGACATCAAGGCCGCGCTCAGCCGCTACAAGGAGGGCATGGACCTGCTCACCTCGTACGTGATCGAGCAGGGCTACGACATCAGGTTCGCCATCGAGCCCAAGCCGAACGAGCCCCGGGGCGACATCCTGCTCCCGACCATCGGCCACGCCCTCGCGTTCATCAACGAGCTTGAGCACTCCGAGCGCGTCGGCCTCAACCCCGAGGTGGGCCACGAGGAGATGGCCGGCCTCAACTTCGCGCACGGCATCGCGCAGGCGCTCTGGCACGGCAAGCTCTTCCACATCGACCTGAACGGCCAGCACGGTCCCCGCTACGACCAGGACCTGATCTTCGGCCACGGCGACGTGAAGAACGCCTTCTTCCTGGTCGACCTGCTGGAGAACGGCGGCTACGACGGCCCCAGGCACTTCGACTACAAGCCGCTGCGCACCGAGGACTCCGAGGATGTCTGGGTCTCCGCCGCCGCCAACATGCGCACGTACCTGATCCTGAAGGAGAAGGTGGCGGCGTTCCGCGCCGACCCCGAGGTCGCCGAGGCGCTCGCCGCGAGCAGGGTCGCCGAGCTGTCCGAGCCGACGCTCGCCCCCGGCGAGACGATCGCCGACCTGAACCGCGACGAGTTCGACCTCGACGCGGTGGCGGCGCGCGGCTTCCACTTCACGCGCCTCAACCAGCTCGCGATGGACTACCTCCTCGGAGTCCGCGGATGACACTGGTGGCCGGGGTCGACTCGTCGACCCAGAGCTGCAAGGTGGTGATCAGGGACGCCCACACGGGCGCCCTGGTCCGCCAGGGACGCGCGACCCACCCCGAGGGCACCGAGGTCGACCCCGAGGCGTGGTGGCAGGCGCTCCAGGAGGCGTTGGCGCGGGCGGGCGGGCTGGACGGCGTCGAGGCGATGAGCATCGGCGCGCAGCAGCACGGCATGGTCTGCCTGGACGAGTCCGGCGAGGTCGTCAGGAAGGCGCTGCTGTGGAACGACACCCGTTCCGCCGGAGCCGCCGCCGACCTGGTGAAGGAGCTGGGCGGCCCGGAGGTCTGGGCCGAGGCGGTCGGCAGCGTGCCGGTCGCGTCGTTCACGGTGACCAAGCTCCGCTGGCTCGCCGAGCACGAGCCGGAGTCCGCCCGCCGTACGGCGAGGGTGTGCCTGCCGCACGACTGGCTCACCTGGAGGCTGGGCGGGGAGTTCGTCACCGACAGGGGCGACGCGTCGGGTACCGGCTACTGGTCGCCCGCGACCGGGGCCTACCGGACCGACCTCCTGCAGACGGCCTTCGGCGCCGTACCGGGCCTGCCCGAGGTGCTGGGTCCCCGCGACTGCGCGGGCGAGGTGCGGCCCGCAGCCGGTGTCTCCGGTGCGGGCGCGGTGCGGCTCGCGCCGGGTACGGGCGACAACATGGCGGCGGCCCTCGGGGTCGGCGCCCTGCCGGGGGACGTGGTGGTGTCGATCGGGACGTCCGGGACGGCCTTCGCGGTCGCCGAGGCCCCGATCGCCGACCCGACCGGTTCCGTGGCCGGGTTCGCCGACGCCACGGGGCGGTTCCTCCCGCTGGTGGCCACGCTCAACGCCGCCAGGGTGCTCGACGCCGCCGCGCGGGTGCTCGGGGTCGGTCTGGACGAGCTGGGCAGGCTGGCACTTGAGGCGCCCTCGGGGGCCGGAGGTCTCGTCCACGTCCCCTACCTGGAGGGCGAGCGCACCCCGAACCTGCCCACCGCCACGGGCTCGCTGCACGGGCTGACGCTGGCCACCTCCACCCCGGCGCACCTCGCCAGGGCGGCGGTGGAGGGCCTGCTCTGCCATCTCGCCGACGCGTTCGACGCCCTCGGGCTCGACCCGGCCAGGGTGCTGCTCATCGGCGGAGGCGCGAGGTCCGAGGCCGTACGGCGGATCGCCCCCGCGGTCTTCGGGCGGCCGGTGGTCGTCCCCGAGCCGGGGGAGTACGTCGCCGACGGTGCGGCGAGGCAGGCCGCCTGGCTGCTCGGCGGCGACGAGCCGCCGGCCTGGGAGGCGGGCAAGGTCGAGCACTACGAGGCCGATCCCGCGCCCGAGGTCAGGGCACGCTACGCCGAGGTCCGCGGCCTCGGCTGAGACACGGACACGGCGACCACACGGTCGTGGCCCCCACCACACGGCCGTGACCGCTCCCACCGCGCGGATCCGCGGTGGAGCAGCCGATACGGGTACGCGGTTCGCGCCGCGTACCGCGAGGATCCACGGCCGCGTAGCCGGACACGGGGCACGCGGCCGTGGTTCACACCGCGAGGATCCGCGACAGTGCGGCCGGATGCGGGCGCACCACCGCGGTTCGCCCGGGACGGTTCGCCGCCTCCGAACAGGAGGCGGCGGACCGCGTACCAGGACCGTCTCGGGTGAGGACTCTCAGGGGCGCCTCAGGGTCGGATCAGGGATGCCGCCGGATGTCTGAAACGTCCGCCGGCGGACAGTCTTAGCGCATGCTCGCGTCGAAGAGGCTCTACCCCCTGATCGCATGTGCCGCGATCGTCGTCGCCGTCGTGGCCGCCGTCACGGGACTGACCGAACCGGCCCTCTCCCCGAACCCGCTCGATCTGACGATCGGTGAGTACGCCGCCCTGGACCGCACCGGAGCCGCCGGGCTCGCGATGGCGGCGCTGGGGATCGCGGCCTTCGCGGTGGTCGCCGGGCTGCGGGCCGTGGGGGCGCCGGTGGACGCCTTGGCCGAGCGGCTGATGCTGGCCTGGGGTGCGGGGCTCGTCGTCCTCGCGGTGCTGCCCGCCGCGCTTCCCGCCACGGGGACGGACCTGATCGCCCAGACGTACCGCTACCTGTCGGTCGCCGTACTGGCGGCGGTGCCCGCGGCGGGTGGCCTGACGGTGGCGCGGTTCGCCAAGGACGAGCGGTGGCGGCCGACGGCCAGGCCGGTGGAGTGGCTCACGCTGGCCGGGGGTTTCGGGCTGCTGGCGCTCGTCTACGTGATGCTTCCCGGGCAGGGGATGTTCGTCGGTCTCGTCGAGTGGTCGCTGCTCGGCGCCGAGGTCGCGCTGGTCGGAGTGCTCGCCGTCCGGCTCGCGCGGCTGACGTGGGCGCGGGGCGCCGCTCCCGCCTCACGCGCCGCCCTCGGCTGACTCATTCACTTCTGGAAACTCTTTCATCACATGTCACGAATAGGCTACAAATAGGGGGAGCCGCCAGTGCTATTGTCGTCGGCGATCTAGAGATTGCCCGGTCTCCCCGGGCGCTCCGAGAGCAAGCCGTTGAGGTGACATGGCAGCGAGCAGGTCCATCCGGTTCAAGGTCTCGGTGCTGTTGGTCATCCCCCTCGTCTCACTGGTCGGGGTGTGGGGTTTCGCGGCGGCCGTGACGGTCGGCGACTCGATGAGCCTGCTCTCCCTCAGCACGCTGTACGACGCCGTCGGCAAGCCCGCCGGAGAGCTCGGCGCCGCGGTCCAGCGTGAGCACCTCCTGTCGGCCGACTACCTGGCCACCCGCTCCGCCGCGGACCGCGACACCCTCGCGAGCCAGCGCCTCGTCACCGACCAGGCCCGTGACCGCCTGCGCCGGAAGACGACCGTCGGGGTGGCGCAGACGGCGATGTCCGACGAGATGAAGACCCGCCACGCCGAACTGATGCGCCAGGTGGACGGGATCGACGCGATCCGCGCCAGGATCGACACCGGGCGGATCGGCCCGGTGGGCCTCACCGAGGAGTTCGGCCGGGTGCCCGACGCCCTGCGCGGGCTCTTCAACACCCTGAGCCTCAGCGACGACCTCCCGCTCTACCGTCAGACGCGCAGCATCACGATGATCAACCAGGCCGTCGACCTGCTCACCCGCGAGCGGGCGCTCGTCGCGGGCCCGCTCGCGCTCGGGACCCCGATGACGATGAGCGAGACGCGGCTGTTCGCCAGGCTCGCCGACAACCGGGCCTTCCTCATGGAGCAGGCCCTCCCCGACCTCTCCCCCGGGCTGCGCGCCCCCTTCTCCGAGCTGATCGCCTCCTCGGCGTACGCCCGCTTCACCGCCCTGGAGAACCGCCTGCTGTCCGGTGCCGCAGAGGTGTCGTCCGTCGCCTGGCGCTCCGCCGGGGACGAGGTGGACGCCTCCTACCGGCGGTCCCTCGCGGCGGCCGTCCCCCTGGTGGTCGAGCAGGCCACCCCCGTGGCCGTCGGCGTCTTCGTCCGCGCCGGCATCGTCGGCGTGCTCGGCCTCATCGCGGTCATCGCGTCGGTGCTGGTCTCGTACCGGATCGGCAGCGGGCTCACCAGGGAGCTCGCCGACGTGCGGCGGGCCGCCGCCGACCTCGCGCAGGTGCGGCTCCCGAGGGTGATGGAGAAGCTGCGCCGCGGCGACAGGGTGGACGTGGAGGCGGAGGCGCCCGCGCTGAAGCCGTCGGGCAGCACCACGGAGGTCCACGACGTCGCCGCCGCCTTCAACAGCGTCCAGCGCAGCGCCCTGGACGCCGCGGTGGAGCAGGCCAGGCTGCGCGAGGGCGTCTCGCAGGCGTTCCGCAACCTCGCCCGCAGGAGCCAGTCGCTGCTGCAGCGCCAGCTCAAGCTGCTCGACGGCATGCAGAAGCAGGCCGAGGATCCCATCGCGCTGGACAACCTCTTCAGGCTCGACCACCTCACCACCCGCATGCGCCGCCACGCCGAGGGCCTGGTGATCCTGTCCGGCGGGGCGGCGGGCCGCAAGTGGCGCTCGGCGGTGCCGATGGAGGACGTGCTGCGTGGGGCGGCCGCCCAGGTCGAGGACTACACCCGGGTGCTGATCTACCCGACGGGCGGCACCACCCTGATCGGCAACGCCGCCGCGGACATGATGCACCTGTTCGCCGAGATCCTGGAGAACGCCACCGTCTTCTCTCCGCCGGCCAGCCCGGTCTCGGTACGGGGCGAGCTCGTCGCACGAGGCTTCGCGGTCGAGATCGAGGACAGGGGACTCGGGCTGACCGACGAGAAGCGCGCCGCGATCAACGAGCGTCTGGCCAGCCCTCCGGAGTTCGACCCCGCCGACACCGACAGGCTGGGCTTCGCGGTGGTCGGCCTGCTGGCCGCCAGATACGGGGTCGAGGTGACGCTGCGCGCCTCGCCGTACGGCGGCACAGGGGTGGTCGTCCTCATTCCCGAGATTCTGCTCGGAGACCCGGAGCCCGTCGAGGAGCCGCCGGTCCTCACCGTCATCGGCGCGCGGCCCGAGTCGGCGGAGCGGCGCTCGGAGACCGTCGTGGAGCGGGTGGAGCGGACCGGTGACTCCGGTGAGGTCCCGATCCCCGCCGACCTGTGGCAGCCGGGGCGGCGCGGTGCCGACGGCCTGCCCCGCCGGGTGCGGCAGGCGAACATGCCGCCGCGCCAGGCGCGGGAGTCCCGCCCGTCAGAGGCCGCGTCCGGCTCGGAGGTCGAGGAACGGTCACCCGAGGAGGCGAGGGCGCTGATGAGCGCCCTGCAGTCCGGCTGGCAGCGCGGACGCGCCGACGACGAGGACGGCGGTGCCGATCGATGAGCCGGGAGCGCGGGAGCGGAGCCGCGGGATCGGGTTCGCGGAGCCCCGCCCGGAGGCGTCGGGCGCGTCGGGGTGACGCCGGTGTGAGCGAAGTCGCGCCGGTTCCGGTGCTTCGGAGTCACGCCGGTGGGAACGGACCGGCAGGAACGGATTTACCGAGCCGGTGGGGGCCGGCGGCAGGCGAGACCATCGCAGGGGAAGGGGTTTGACCACGTGCCGGGTGAGCTTCATTGGCTTCTGGATGACTTCGTCACAAGTGTGGCGGACGTCTCGCACGCACTGATCCTGTCCAACGACGGGTTGATGATGGCCTCGTCCCGAGCGTTGAGCAAGGAGGACGCCGAGCACCTGTCCGCGGTCGCCTCCGGCTTCCAGAGTCTCGCCAAGGGCACCAGCCTGCAGTTCGGCGGGGGCAGCGTGCGCCAGACGATGGTGGAGATGGACTCCGCGTTCCTGTTCGTCACCTCCGCGGGCCAGGGGAGCTGCCTCTCGGTCCTGACCACCGGCGCCGCGGACGTGGGGCTGGTCGCCTACGAGATGGCCCGCCTGGTCACCCGCGTCGGCCAACATCTGGCCACAAGCCCCCGGGTGGGGGGCCAGTGAAGGACGACGTCGAGTGGGTCGACGAGGAGGCGGGTCCCGTCGTCCGCCCCTACGCGATGACCGGTGGACGCACCCGGGCGTCGTCCTCCTCGCTCGACATGCTCGCGGTGGCGGTGGCGACGGGAGCGCCGGTCGCCTCGGGGGCGAACCTGGGCTCCGAGCACCGGCGGCTGCTCAACCTGGTCAAGCGGGCACGCCCGATCGTGGAGATCGCCTCGGACGCGGGCCTGCCCATCGGCGTGATCAGGGTTCTCCTGGGCGACCTGCTGGACCAGGGCCTGATCCTGGTACGGTCGCCGCTTCCCGCCGCCTCCATGCCCCCGGAGAACCTCCTGAGGGAACTGATCAGCGGCCTGCGCGCCCTGTGAGGTCCTCCGCCTTCCGGCCCTGAGCGCCCGAGCCGGCGCCCGGCCCCGTCACGGGGGCCGGTTTCGCACCTCGTCCGGCTCTTTCAGCTCTGGCTGGCCGTCAGCACCCTCAGTGAGTGCTCCACGAGCGTCACGAGCACCGTCTTCGCCGAGACGCGGCGCCGCACGTCGCAGAGCAGCACCGGTACGTCCACGTCGAGGTCCAGGGCGACGCGCACCTCCTCCGCGTCGTGCCGGTCGGCGCCGTCGAAGCAGTTGACGGCCACGATGAACGGCGTGCCGCGCTGTTCGAAGTAGTCGATCGAGGGGAAGCAGTCGGTCAGCCGCCGGGTGTCGGCGAGCACCACGGCACCCAGCGCGCCGTAGGACAGCTCGTCCCACATGAACCAGAAACGCTCCTGGCCGGGGGTGCCGAACAGGTAGACGACCAGCCCCTCCCTGATCGTGATGCGGCCGAAGTCCATCGCGACCGTGGTGGTGGTCTTGCCCTCGACGCCGTCGACGTCGTCGATGCCGATACCGCGGTCGGAGAGGACCTCCTCGGTGCGGAGCGGCCGGATCTCGCTGATGGCGCCCACGAGCGTGGTCTTGCCAACTCCGAAGCCACCCGCGATGAGTATCTTGAGGGCGACGGGTTCGTCAGAGGGCCCGAAGTCCATTGATCACTTCCTTGAGAATGCGCTCGCTCGCGGAGGCGCGCCCGATCGAGATGAGCTTGTGGTCCTGCAGGTCGCCGAGCAGGACCCTCACCACGCCGAGCGGCAGGTTGAGGTCCGAGGCGACGTCGGCGACCGAGGTCGGAGTGGTGACCATGGCGAGGATGCGTTCCTGTTCGGGGCTTGGGACGAACCCCCCGGTAGGAGCGCCGCGAGTCGAGGTGACCATCGCGACCAGGTCCAGCTTGTCACCGGAGGAACGGGTGCGACCCCCGATGAGGGCGTACGGCCGGACGATGGGCCCGGCGTCCTCGTCCATCCAGTGGGTCATCCAGGCCTCCGGTACCGGGCTCGGGGATCCAGCGGTCCGCCGAAGACGCGGCCGGCGCGGCCGTCCGCTCCCCCCCTCATGAGAGACCTTGGCGTGGGTTGGTGGAGATGTGCTGGCCGACCCGCTTGACCAGCATCGCCATCTCGTACGCGATGTGGCCGACGTCGGCGTCGGAACTGCTCAGCACGGCCAGGCAGGTGCCCTGCCCGGCGGCGGTGACGAACAGGAACGCCGACTCCATCTCCACGATGGTCTGGCGCACCTCACCTCCGCCGAAGTGGCGTCCCGCCCCGCGCGCCAGGCTCTGGAACCCGGCGGCGACCGCGGACAGATGCTCGGCGTCCTCGCGCAGGAGCCCCTTCGAGAATCCGACGGCGAGCCCGTCGGTGGAGAGGATCACCGCCTGGCGCACCGCACCCACCCTGGTGGTCAAGTCGTCGAGGAGCCAGTTCAGCTCGCCGGTGTTGGTCAATTTTCCGGTCACTTGTCCCCCTTGTCGCCTGTCGTATGGTGCGCGAAGTCATTGTCCTGCTCCTCGCGACCGCGTCGAGACCCCGCCTGGAAGGCGGAGAACAACGCGCGGGCCTCCTCCGGCGAACGCTCCTCGTTCGGTTCCGCGCTCGGCTCGGGCTCGGCGGGCTCGGCCTCCTGGCGGAGCTGAGGCGCCAGGTTCGCCTGTCGGATCCTGCGGGGCAGGCCACCCGGCCCCTTGGAGGGCTGTGCGGCCGTCTGGCGCGTCGGACCGCCGTTGCCGCCCCTTTCCTCGGCGGGGGCCTCCCGGGGCGTCTCGTGGGACTCACGGGACTCCTGAGGTGTCCCCCGGGGCGACGCCGTGGGAGGCGCCTCGCGTGAGGCCGTGTCCCGGCCGGTGTCCCAACCCGTGTCCCAGCCTGTCTCCCATCCGGGCTCCGGGCTCGCGGGCGGGGACGGTGTGCGGTCGGGCAGGTCCGACACCACGCTGAGAGAGGGGGCGACCGGCTGCTCAGGCTGGGGCGGCCTCGGGGAGGTCTGCCTGTTCCTGCGCGGGAGTCCGTTGCCGCCGGCCGGAGGTGCGAGTGCCCCCGGCTGGGCGGGGACGTACGGCTCCGCCTGGCGTCCGGCGACGCGCTCGGCGGGGGACGTCCGCTCCGCGGTGAGGGCGAGCGGCGGGTCCTGCTGGGCGATCACCGAGCGGGGGATGAGGACGATGGCCGTGGTGCCGCCGAACGGCGAGCCGCGCAGGATGACCTGGATGCCGTGCCGTGAGGCGAGCTGGCCCACCACGAACAGGCCGAGCCTGTCGCTGTCCGCCAGGTCGAACTCCGGCGGGTTGGCGAGCCGCTCGTTGATCGCCTCGTACTCCGCGACGCTCAGGCCCAGGCCGCGGTCCTCGACCTCGACGGCGAATCCGTTGGCCACGACGTCGCCGCGCACGGTCACCGCGGTCTGCGGCGGCGAGAAGATCGTGGCGTTCTCGATCAGTTCGGCCACCAGGTGGGTGATGTCGGCGACCGCGGCCCCGTCGAGCGAGATGTCGGGCACCGGCGCCACGCTGACCCGGGTGTAGTCCTCGACCTCGGCGATCGCGGCCCGCAGTACGTCGATCACCGGCACCGGCTTGCGCCACGACCGGCCGGGGGCGGCGCCGGACAGGATGATCAGGCCCTCCGCGTGCCGCCGCATGCGGGTGGTGAGGTGGTCCAGCCGGAACAGGTCCTGAAGGCTGTCGGGGTCGGTCGCCCGGCGCTGCATGCTGTCGAGCAGGGTGAGCTGGCGGTGCAGCAGGCTCTGCTTGCGCCTGGCCAGGTTCACGAAGACCTGGCTGACACCGCGCCGCAGGTTGGCCTGGCCGACGGCGGCCTCCACGGCGGTGCGCTGCACCGAGCCGAACGCGTGGGCCACGTCGTGCACCTCGGTCGAGCCGCCCGCCTGGATCGGCGGCGCCTCGGCACGTACGTCGACCTCCTCGCCGCGCCGCAGGCGGTCCACGACGTGGGGGAGCCGCACCTCCGCCAGATCCAGGGCGGCCGAACGGAGCCCGGCCAGCTCGGCGGCGAGACGGCGGCCGAAGCGGACCGAGATGATGATCGACGCGACCACCGCGATCAGGCCGACGCCACCGGCGATCACGATCCGGGCCAGGACACCGGTGGCGACCCCCTGCGCCCGGTCCGCCAGGGCCTCGGCGGCGGCGAGGTTGACCTTGTCGAGCCACGTCGTGAGCGCGTTCGTGGTCGCCTTCCACGCGCTCGCCTCGGGGGGAAGCCGGTCGCCGGCCGAGGAGATGATGGCCTTCTCCAGGTCGGTGAACTTCTCGAAGGTGGCGGAGGCGAAGGTGTCGCGGTACTGCGTGCCCAGCTCGGGATCCAGCGCGGCCGCGCCCCGGTTGTGCAGGAAGCGCCGGGTGGAGACGTACTCGCCGAAGGCCCTGCGCTCCTCCTCCGACAGCCGCCTGTCGATCAGCGCCCCGCTGATCAGCGCGTTCTCCCTCTCGATCATCTCGTAGGCGTTGCCCATCCCCTGCATGGCCGAGGCCTGCTGGAAGATCGAGAGATCGGGCAGCGCGACCATCTGGTCGTACACCAGAAAGACGGAGTCGAGGATCTGGTTGTAGTTCGACAGCGCGCCCAGCCGCGTGTGCTGTCCGCTGTCGACGCCCGAGCGGATGCTGGGGAGCCTTTCGAGCCTGCGGACCAGCTCGCTCAGTGAGTTGTTCAGTTCCGGGCTGCCGGAATCCTCGGCCGCGGCCGCCTTGAAAGCGCCGACCGCCCGGTCGGTGCGGGCGCGCTGCTCACCCATTCCGCTCGTGAGGACCCGGGAGCTGATCGCCACCGACGACAGCGTCCGCTCGGCCTGGAGCTGTAGGCCCAGGTCCGTGGAGGTGACGCCCACCGTCTGGTACACGGTGTTCGACCTCAGCAGCGCGAGACCGTCACCGACGGTGAGGTTGAGCACGAAGCCCCACAGCGCGCTCAACGACAACAGAGGCAGGAGCAGCAACGAGAAAATCTTGAACCGAATCGAGCGGTTTCTAGAGCCCATGTCCACTCGTCCCAACCTCTGAGCGTGTGGAGGCCCGTGCCGCTTTAGGGGTGATTACGCCTCCGGAAGATCGCACAGGAGACTAGCACCGAATAGGGTTTTTGCGCAGTGGAGGATCCGATGATTAGTGTGATTACCGGGGCTAGTGCCGGAATTGGCGCGGCTGCCGCGGTGGAGCTCGCGAGGCGCGGGCAGACCATAGTTCTGGTCGGCCGTAATCCCGACAAGACGGCTCGGGTGGCAGAAAGGGTGCGGGAGGTCTCCGGGGTGCTCCCGGATACGTTTACCTGCGATTACACCCTTTTGGCTGATGTGCGTAGATTGGGAGCCGAACTGCTCTCCCGCTACGACCGGATTGACATCCTCGTCAACAACGCGGGGGTCATGACGACCGAGCGCACGTTCACGCGCGACGGCCACGAGACGATGATCCAGGTCAACCACCTCGCCCCCTTCCTGCTGACGAACCTGCTGCTCGAACGGGTCACCGGGCGGGTGATCACCACCAGTTCCCGCGCGGGCAAGACCGGAGGACTCGACCCGTCCGACCTCAACCGCGAACGGCGGCGCTGGAGCGGCTGGCTCCAGTACGGGGACACCAAACAGGCGGGAGCCCTGTTCACCGTGGAACTGGCCCGCCGCCTCCAGGACACCGAGGTGACCGCGACCTGCTTCCACCCCGGCGTGATCAAGACCGAGTTCGCCCCGTCGACGTTCATGATGTGGATGGTGAAGAACATTCCCGGCATGGGGCAGACCGTCGAGGAGGGGGCGAGCACCATGGTCCACCTTGCCACCCATCCGGACGGCGCCGCCCACCCCGGCCGCTACTTCGCCAAGAGCGCCCCCGCGGCCGTTCCCAGGAGGATGAGCGATCCCGCGCTGGCCCGCGCCCTCTGGGACGCCAGCGCCGCCGCCGTCGCATAACCGCCCACCCGTACGCGGCCCCTTCGACGGGCGCTCTCGCGACCTGACCTCGCGACGGGCGGCCTCACAACGTACGGACTCACAACGCACGGCCTCGCGTGCGCGGCGGGGATTTCCCCGCGCGTCACCGGGCGTTCGCCGGGTGTTGGGCGGGTCCGGTTACGGTCCCGGGCTGTGAGCGTCGCAACCCCGCTGCGGGCCGCCCTCCCGCCCGCCGCGGTGAGGGACCCGTTCTTCGACAACGCCAAGTTCCTCGCGATCACCCTGGTCGTGTCCGGCCACCTGATCGAGGACCTGCGGGACGTTCCGGTCGCACACGCCGCCTACTTCTTCGTGTACACGTTCCACATGCCGCTGTTCATCGTGCTCAGCGGCTACCTGTCACGAAATTTCACCTTCTCGTCCGGCAAGGCGCGCAAGCTGATCAGCACCCTCGCCGTCCCGTACGTGATCTTCGAGCTGATCTACTCACTGCCGCGCCTCTTCCTGTACGGCAAGCTCGACATCAGCCTCCTCGACCCGTACTACCTGACCTGGTTCCTGATGTCGCTGTTCCTGTGGCGGCTGTCCACGCCGGTCTGGCAGCAGCTGCGGTGGCCGCTCGCGGTCGCGGTCGGGCTGTCGCTGCTGTCGGGGATGAGCAGGCTCCCCGACGAGCTGTCGATGAACCGCACCCTCGGCCTGCTCCCGTTCTACGTACTCGGGCTCATGCTGCGGCCCGAACACTTCGAGTGGCTCAGGAGGCGGTGGGTCCGGGTCGCGGGCGCGGTCACACTCGCCGCCGGCGCGGCCCTCGCGCTCGCCACGCACACCGTGGTGAAGACCGAATGGATCCGCTGGCGGCACGCCAACGACGCGATCGGGGTGGACGACCTCACCGGCAGCCTGATCCGCCTGGGCATGCTGACGGCGGGTGCGGTGCTCGTCGCCGCGTTCCTCGCGGTCACCCCCTCCGTGCGCACCTGGTACTCGGGACTCGGCATGGCGACCATGTACGCCTACCTCCTCCACGGCCTGGTGGTGAAGGTCGCCGAACGGTTCTACGGCGACTGGGCGCAGACCGTGGCCGGGGTGACGGCCGTGGCGCTCTTCGGGGTCGGGCTCGCCGCCCTGCTGTGTACGGCGCCGGTGCGACGCGTCACCCACTGGGCGGTCGAGCCCGGTATGAGCTGGGCCTTCACCAAGCTGAGAAAACCAGGCTGAGAGAACCGGGTGGAGCGGCCCTTCCGACCGAGACCGACCGAGACAAGGGCGGCCCTTCCGATCGAAACCGGCCGGGCCAAGGTCGGAGCAGGGACGCCGGAGTCAGGCCAGGAGCGGTCCGCGGGAAGGACGGGAAGGGCGGGAGGGCCGCGAGGGCCCGTCCTGGAGCTCCGCGACCGCGCGGTAGGCGGCGGTGACGGCCGCGTCGGCGCGGGCGGCCGGAACGGAGTCGGAGTTGGCGATCGCGATCCGGCCGTGTGTCCTGCGGGCGACGGCCGCAGGGGGTTGTCCGTCGGGGTAGAAGTCGAGGTCCCACGGGGTGGCGTACTCCGGCGCGTAGCCGTGTCCCCACCGGTTGACCGTGATCGCCTCGATGTCACGGGCCGCGTCGAAGCCCCCGGGCCCCAGCAACCGGGTGAGCTGGTCGCGGATGCTGTACTCCAGCTGCTCGTACGGCGTCTCGATCAGGGCGTACCGCCCGGCGACCGAGCCCTGCGCGGGGGACACGCCGGGTGTGACGGGGGTGCCGACCAGGTGCGCGGTGATCGGCTCCTCGGGCCTCCTCGGGCACCGGTAGGCGCCGACGTCCGCCGGGTCGTCGAGCTCGGCCACGCACCAGCGGGCGCCGGTGAACCGGGCGCGCCTGATCCCCATCCTCCGCCAGGCCCGCCAGTCGCGGAGCTGGACCGTCGCGTACAGCAGGGGCACCTTGACCGCCCGCCCCAGGGCCGCCCGCTGCTCGGGCGGGAGGTCGTCGACGAGGTAGGGGATCATCGAGTTCCAGCAGGCCATGATCACACCGCCCGCCCGTACGGTCCTCACCCGCTCGCCGTCGAAGTAGCCGACCGTGGCGCCGCCGGCCGTGCCGGAGGGGCCGTCGTTGGCGGCGGAGACGACCGGGCAGGACAGCCGTACGCGGACCCGGTTGCCCGGCCGGTCGAGCACGCCGTAGTCGAAGCTCGCGGTGGTGATGTCCTTCACGCCGGAGGCCGTCGCGAAGCCGGGGATCATGCGGGCGGCCATCATCCTGACGATCGCCTGGTTGCCCTCGGGGAAGCGCCAGGCGCGCGGTTCGCCCGCGTCCCACTCCTTGATCACGGTCGGCGAGTTGTACCTGGACGGCTTGGACCTGTCGAGCCCGAGCCCCTGGAACCCCGCGTACCGGTGCTCGTCGGCGCTGCCCCAGGCGTCGATCGCGCCGAAGGCGTCGGAGCCGTAGCCCCACTCGTCGCTCGGCATGGTCCTGACGAACGCCAGCACGTCCGGGTGGACGCCGCAGACCTCCCTGAGGAAGCCCGAGTAGGTCAGCCGGGCCAGCCGCGCCTGTTTCTCCTCGGCGGACAGGCCGGGAAACCAGTCGGGCGGATCGCCGTACAGCATGAGCAGGTCCCGTCTGGCCCGCTCGGCGACGGGCAGCTCGGCGATCCACTCGGGAGCGCTCCTGCCGGGCGCGAGCACGACGAGCCTCTCCGCGCCTCCGGCGGGGAACGCCTCCCGGTCGCAGAAGACGCCGTCGTGCATCCCCAAATTCGCGTACGGCTCCCGGCCGGAGGGTGCCCCGAGCCCTTCCGGGTGGATGCCCAGTTTGGCGAGCAGGTCCTTGCCTTCGGCGGTCCACGCCGACGGGTGCTCCATCGACCGCGAGCCGCCGTACGCGACCAGCGGCCCCTTCCTGGCCGCCGGGCGGAACTCGTTGCGCAGGGCGTGCCCGCCGATGTCGTCGTGGTTGTCGAGGATGAGGATCCGCGCGCCGGGCTCGCGCTCCAGCCACCGGTGGGCCGCGCTGAGACCGCTGATCCCCGCGCCGACCACGACCAGGTCGTAGTGTTCGCCGGTGGGTTCCGGGGTGCCCACGTACGGCCAGAAGCGCCGGTCGCGGAGGGCGTGGGGCACGCTCAGCGCCTCCGCGGTGTCGCCGCGCAACCCCGTGAGGGACGGCGGACAGGAGAGCTCCAGATCCTCCGGAAGCGCGGAGTGGGTGTCTCCCCGATCGGCCCCGGGCAGCGAGCACGCCGCCGCGATCCCGGTGGCCGTGATCACCCCATCGAAGAAGTCCCGGCGGGAGATGAGCCGGTCCATGCCGAGTTCCAGGGTCTTACGTGGATTGATCTCGTGAGGATCTGTCATGGGGTGATCATCACGATGTGAATGGATCGGTGGGGCCGCCTCGCTGCGTTTTCGGGAAGTTTTTACCCGGGCCATTAACGCGCTGTCGCGACATGTCCTACATGAGAGTCATGTCATGGCGGCCGGGAATTAAGCGGGGAGATGGGGCCTTGGCCGATCCGATCCGGGAAAAGCCGCGAGTGGCCCGGTACGCGCCCCACGTCGCCACCGGCCGATCCCTCCCATTCTCGCTGCTCCGCGCTCTCCGGGGGCCCTCCCGAGGACTCCGCGAGGCAGGGAAGACGTGCCATCCGGATTGTCGGATAATCCATAACCATATGGTCATTCGACTTGTTACTCGTATAAAGTGAAGCGAGGGATCCGGCGCCTCCATGTCGCCGGGTGATGAGGCGCGGCACGCCGGGGGGCGGCCTCCATACCTCCGTGCCTTCGTATTCGCTTTTCCTTTTGACGGATGCCGCGGGGGAGTATCACGTGGTCGGAAAGCACGGAAGAGTCACGGGAAGGATCGGCCCCGGCCTGGTCGGGGAGGTGATGGTGGAGGTCCGCGGGGGTGTCGAGGCCTTCTACGCCCATCCGACGGTCCCGGACGAAGAGATCGCCCCGTCCTCGATCGTGGTGGTCGTCGAGTTCTTCCCGCCGCGCACGATCTACGTCGCCCGCGCGCTCCCCTGATCCACCCCGCCCCCCCGAATCTGATCTCCCCCCACACCGCGGAGGCCGAGATGCCCATGGAGTACCTCGTCATAGGGGGCCTCGCCCTAGTCGCCCTTCTCATCATCACCCTGCTCTTCAAATCCGTCTGGCGGGTGGCGGAGCCCAACGAGGCGCTGATCATCTCCGGCCTCGGTGCCCGGGGTAACTCCACGGGCGCCGACAGTCTCGGATTCAAGATCGTCACAGGCAAGGGCACCGCCGTGCTCCCCGGTTTCCAGACCGCGCGCCGCCTGCGCCTGGACAGCCGCGCCACCAACCTCCAGGTCTCCTGCGTCACCCAGCAGGGCATCCCGGTGGTCGTACGGGGCGTCGTCATCTACAAGGTCGGCGACGACCTGCACTCGATCGCCAACTCGGCCCGGCGCTTCCTGGACCAGCAGGACTCGATGAACGGTGCCATCCACGAGCTGTTCACCGGCCACCTGCGCTCGATCATCGGCAACCTCACGGTGGAGGACCTCATCCTCAACCGCGAACGGCTGACCGGCGAGACCCGCGCCTCGGCCGCCGACGAGATGATCAGGCTCGGTCTGATCGTCGACTCCCTGCAGATCCAGGAGATCGAGGACGGGACGGGCTACATCACCAACCTCGGTAAGCCACACGCCGCCAGCATCGCCGCCGCGGCTCGCATCGCCGAGGCGCAGCGCGACCAGGAGGCCACCCAGGCCGAGCAGATCGCCGCGGCCAACAAGGCCGCGGCCTGGCGCGACTCGAAGATCAAGCAGGCGGTCTACCAGGCCGAGATCGACGAGGCCCAGGCCAGGTCCCGCCAGGCGGGGCCGCTCTCCGAGGCATCCGCCCGGCAGGAGGTCGTCGTCCAGGAGACCCGGGCGGCCGAGCTTGAGGCCGCGCTGGCCGAGCAACGGCTCCAGGCCCAGATCCGCAAACCCGCGGACGCCAGGGCGTACGAAACCGTGACGGTCTCCCGGGCCGAGCGTGACGCCCGCATCGCCCAGGCCGAAGCCGAGGCGCGCGAGACCGAGCTCCGCGCCGCCGCACAGGCGTCGCAGGTCAAGCAGGCCGCCGCGGCCGAGGCCGAGTCCGTGCGGCTGCGCGGTATCGCCACCGCGGAGGCGACGAAGGTCACCGGCTTCGGCGAGGCGGAGTCCGCGAGGGCCCGCGGCCTGGCCGCCGCCGACGCCTCCAAGGCGCAGGGGCTCGCGGAGGCCGAGGCCGCCAGGGCGAAGGGGCTGGCCGTCGCCGACGCGATCCGGGCCCGCGCCGAGGCGCTCGCCGAGAACCAGGAGGCGGTCATCGCCCAGCAGCTCGCCGAGAAGTGGCCCCAGATCGTCGAGGCGGGCGCGAAGGCCCTCGGCAACGTCGACCACATGGTCGTACTCAACGGCGCCCAGGGCATCGAGGAGATGCTCGCCAAGGCACTCACCCTCGGCGGCGCCGGCCTCGGCCTCGCCCGCTCCCTCCTGAACACCGTCACCCCCACCGCCATCCCCACCCTCGAACCCACCCCTGCCTCCGCCACGGCCGCTCCCACCGGAACCACCGGAACCACCGGAACCACCGGAACCACCGGAACCACCGGAACCACCGGAACCACCGGAACCACCGGAACCACCGAGGCGAGCGAGGCCACAGAAACCGACGAAACCGATAGGACCCCGGCAACCGATGGGGCCACGGCAACCGGCGGGGCCACGGCAACCGGCGGGGCCGCCCCCTCAGAAAGATCGGAAAGAGGAGCCACGCCCCCAGAAAAACCTGCCGCCCTCGCCCCTTGACCCTCGACGTCACGGCTCTTCGATGCCGAAGACGAGCGTCCCCCTCACCGTCGAAGAGCCGACTTCTCCCCCTCCGAACCCCCGGCTTCGCCCCCCTCTCCCCGATTTCTCCGGCGGATTTTCCCAGCCGATCCGCACGGATGACAGATTTTTTCTGGGGACCCCCCGTAGAGAACGGATGGGGGCCGTGTGGCTTTCGTGGCAGGTGAAGCCGGGTCTCCTCCGCGGCGAATCGAGGGGCACAACCTGCCTGAGACCTCCGCGCAACGGATTCGTGACCCGCGGCCATTAATTCGGAGCACCCCGTTATGTGTTGTTCCTTTTTCCTAGGGCATACGCCTGGCAGTTGAGCAGACAGGGAGAGTGGAACATGACAGTCACCGGCATCATCACCGCCATTGTTATCGGCGCCATCATCGGTGCCCTGGGTCGGCTCGTCGTGCCCGGCAAGCAGTCCATCCCGATCTGGCTGACCATCGTCATCGGTATTGTCGCGGCCCTCATCGGCACCGCGATCGCCGGAGCGCTCGGGGTCGCTGCCACCTCAGGTATCGACTGGATCGAGTTGATGATCCAGATTGCCCTCGCCGCGGTCGGCGTCATCCTGACGGTGAGCCTGTACGGCAGGCGCGGCGTCCGGTAGTCCGTGACCCGGGGCGGCCGGTTTCCACGGGGAGATCCCGAGGAAATCCGGAGACCACCACCCCGGTCACCCCGACGGCCCCGCCCGGATCCTTTCGGGCGGGGCCGTCGCTGTGTTCCCACCCCAGCGGATGCGGTACCGCCGTCATGCCACCCGGACCCGAACCGGTGAGGACCGATTTCTCGGAAAATAAGGCTTTATTGACAATATAATTTGTCGGAGATAGTCTGCGGACATGCAGGACATCGCCGTGATCGAAGACTCCGCCGCCGCCGAGATCTCGCTGGACCCCATCCGGGCTCGGCTGCTGGCCGAGCTGAGCGAGCCCGGCTCCGCGACCATGCTGGCGGCCAAGGTCGGCCTGCCCCGGCAGAAGGTCAACTACCACCTGAAGACGCTTGAGGCGCACGGGCTCGTCGAGATGATCGAGGAGCGGCGCAAGGGCAACGTCAACGAGCGCATCATGCGGGCGACCGCGGCCTCGTACGTGATCTCCCCGACCGCGCTCTCCTCCGTCGAGCCCGACCCGGCGCGCTCACCCGACCAGCTCTCGGCGAGCTGGCTGCTGGCCGTCGCGGCCAGGCTGGTCCGCGACGTCGGGGCGCTCATCACCGGCGCTGCCAAAGCACGCAGGCGCGTCGCGACCTTCGCGATCGACGGCGAGGTGCGCTTCGCCTCGGCCGCCGACCGGGCCGAGTTCGCCAGGGAGCTCGCCGGGGCCGTCACGGCCCTGGTGTCCAAATATCACGACGAGTCCGCAGAGAAAGGCCGCGACCATCGGATCGTCGTCGCCCTTCACCCGAGCGTGAAGGAAACCCGTTGAGCCACCCCCTTCAAGGAGCGAATCCATGCGTACCGTGATCGTCGAGTTCATGAGCCTGGACGGCGTCGTGCAGGCGCCGGGTGGCCCCGAGGAGGACGCCGACGGCGGCTTCGCCCACGGTGGCTGGTCCCACCCGTTCTTCGACCCCGAGGTGGTCGGCGGTGCCTTCGACGGCGCGCTGAGCGGGGCCGAGGCGCTGCTGTTCGGGCGCCGGACGTGGCAGACCATGGCCGCGGCGTGGCCGGGGCGGGCCGGTGACCCGTTCGCCGACCGGATGAACGCCATCCCGAAGTACGTCGTGTCCCTGACGCTGGGCGACGACGAGCTGACGTGGAACAACACCACCCGAATCCCCGGTGACGAGGCCGTCGCCCACATCAGGAAGCTGCGCGAGACCGAGGGCGGCGACCTGGTGCTCATGGGAAGCCCCACCCTCGCCCGCACCCTCCTGAGCGAGGACCTGGTCGACGAGCTCCGGCTCATCGTCATGCCGGTGATCCTCGGCGGAGGCAAGACGATCTTCCCCGACGACGGCGGCCTGCACACGTTCGAGCTGGTCTCCACGGTCACCAGCAAGGCGGGCACGAACGTGTGCGTCTACCGCCCGGCCGGCTGAATCCCCGGGACGTCCCGGCGACCGGAAGGTGACCGGTGTTCGTCGGTGAGGATCAGCGAGCCGCCACGTTACCGGGGCGTCTGGGCGTCACCGGGGTGCCTGGGCGTCACCGGGGTGCCTGGGCCTCCGTGCTCCCCCGTGGGCGACACGAGTTTCCGAGGGTGGCGGACACCCAACGAGGTGGAAGCTTTCCGAGGGTGGGGAAACCCAAGGAGGTGGAAGCGCCGGGGCTCGGTCAAATGGTCTCATCCAGCTGTTCGGCCAACCGCTGCAGACCACCCTTGATGAGCTGCCCGTACTCGTCGTCACCGAGCGCGCCGATCGTGTCCCGCGCCTGCTGGAGGTGCTTGCGGGCGAGGTCGAGGTCGCCCAGCTTGCGATAACAGTCGCTCAGGTTGAGGTGCAACGACGGATACAGGCCGGCCACGGAAATCGCCACCCCGGCCTGGGCCGCCTGCTCATCGGTGACCAGGTCGGCGGCGGCGAGAGCTCGCAGATCCCACATCAGCTCCTCGCGCACGTCGTCCTGCACGTCGGCCATCGAGTGGGCGAGGACGCAGACATGCAGCGGTTCGCCTTTCTCGCCGCCGATGTCGTCCCAGATCTGCGCGAACAGCTCGCGAGCGGCGTCACGCTGCCCTTTGTGGTGATGCAGCTCCACCCCCTGGCCGATCCGGGTGAGCGTTGGGTCGATGATCACGAGCGACTCCTTCACAGGCGAGGCGGTGGCGCGCAAGTCTACTCGCCCGACGCCGCCTGACGATCTTCGATTTTCCAACCCGTTCGGTATGTCAGCCGACGCAGGAGAACCTCGGCGGGTCCTCGCCTGCCGCGACGCTCCAGGCCGTAGGCCGCGACCACGGTGATCAGCCAGACGCCGAGCGCGTAGCCGGCCACGGAGGCGCTGTGCAGGTGAGCCCCGACCCCGAGACCCCATGCGGCCAGCACCGGGGCGCAGAGCAGCGATTGGGCGAGATAGGCCGAGAGTGACCGCCTGCCCAGCGCGACCACCGCGGTGGACGCGAGGCCGGGGCGTCGCCGACGTCCGAGCCGGTGCCCGACGAGTCCGAACGCCGCCGCGTAGCCCAGCCCGGCGGGCAGGCCGGTAACCGTCTGGGACATCTCGAAAACGAACATCGACTCTTCGGGGATCCTCAGCACCCCCATGACCGCCGCCGCGTGCGGCAGTCCACCCAGCCAGCCGATGGCGATGCCGACGGCGGCGACGCGGCGCAACAGTGACAGGTGCTCGCCTGGCTGTTCCAGAATCCGCCGCCGGGCCGCCCAGAAACCGAGGACGATCGCGACGGGCACGACGAGCCCCAGCAAGCCCTGGCCGACCACGACCATCGGCCAGAAGGCGAGGCGCCCCGATGCCGCGGCGAGCGGATCGCTCTCGGCACTGCCCGCAGATCCCAAAGACAGATAGCCGAAGATTTCGGGGGACGACTCCAAGTAGGCCCCCACCACGCTGAGCAGGGTCTCCAGTATGAGGATGCCCGTGCCGATCGCGGCCCAGACGAGCAGCGTGCGATCCTTCCTGCGCAGGAACAGCCCGGACAGGAGAAACCCGGTCAGGCCGTACGCGCCGAGAATGTCCCCCTGCCACAGCAACGCCGCATGCACGAACCCGAACAGGAACAGCCACAGGCTGCGACGACGCAGCAGCGTCAGCACGGCCGACTCCGAGTGCCCGGCGGCCCGCTGGCGTGACAGGAGCTGCACCATGCCGTAGCCGAACAGGAACGCGAACATCGGATAGACCCGGAAGTCCACCCCGACGATGGCGGCCACCTGGACGATCCGGTCCAGCGCCGAGCCTCCGGGCGGATGGATCGTGGTGGCTCGGATCTCTCGGCCCCACAGATACCAGGGAGTGTTCGCCACGGCGATGAGCAACAGCATGAAGCCACGGGCGAGATCGGGTGCGAGTGCGCGCTCGCCGCTCCGCACCGGGCCGCGGATCGGGGCGCTCCTAGTCGCCATGAGGGAGCGGACCTCCCGCCGTGCCGCCGTGACCGAGCGGGAGCCGTTGCTCTCGCCGAGCCGGAAACCGTGCCGAACGGGCTGCTCCAACGGCAGCATCGATGAGCGAGCGCGAGGGCGTCGACGATTCTTCGATCACGCAAAGTCACGATACGGCGACAGCTGGTACGGAGAGGCGCGATTCGGGAGAGTGGATGCCTCCTGAGCGGCCCTACCCCCGAACGACGGCCGACGAGCGTTCCACCCGTCGATGACAGTCGCGGTGATGCTGCCGGGGCCACCGTGGTCGGTCTCCGGTCCGCCCCCACGGAACCGCTGCGGTCAGATCTTCGCGCCGACCGGCTGGGGGTCTCCAACCCGCCCTCACGAAACCCTGCCCCTGGCGCGAAAGGCCGTGGTCTTGACGCGGTTCTGGCAGGCGGTGCCGCAGAACCGGCGGGTGCCGTTGCGGGAGACGTCCACGTAGACCCGGTCGCAGTGCGGCGCCGTACACACGCCGAGACGGTCGTGGTGCTCGCTCCCCAGCACGATCGCGAGCCCGGTGGCGCAACTCGCCGCCCAGTCGCCGGTCATGGTGCCGCCGGGACCGTGGAAGTGCAGGTGCCACGGCTCTCCGTCATGTCGTTCGAGCATCGGTCGGGCCCGGGTCTTCTCAAGAAGATCGTTGACCCGCAGGGCTGCGGCATCGACGTCTCCTTTCGCGACGGCGTCGAAGACCATGCGCAGCCGGGCCGCGATCTCGGCGAGCTCGCCGGCCTCCACCTCGGTGACCTCCCGATGGCCCGGGTAGCCGGTGCGCAGGCCCTCCGTGGCGGCGGGAGCGAGATCGCGCGGCGGTGAGAAGTCGCGGCCCCGCCTCTCTCCAGGCGTCAGTTCGTTGACCAACCCCACCGCCACGCGGACGATCGAATCGGTGTGACTGTTGAAATCCACTTGACCAGTCACATCCTCGCGTTCTAGTTTGTAACTGTCATAAGCTTAGACGACAGTCACAAGGAGACTATGGTGCTCACCCACGATGCCGCACTTGAGTGGATCGCACGCTGGGATCGTCAGCAGGAGGGCTACCTGCCCGACCGCGAAGAGCGCTTCACCGCGCTGATCGACGCCGTCGAAGCGACAGGCCGCCCAGATCCGCTCGTCATCGACCTCGGATGTGGACCGGGCTCGCTCTCCGCCCGTCTCCTGGAGCGACTGCCCCAGGCGACAGTGATCGCGGTCGACGCCGACCCCCTGCTGCTCGGCCTCGGCCGGGCCGCCTACCCGCACCTCACCTTCCTCTCCCTCGACCTGCGCACCCCCGGATGGACCGGATCCCTCGGCCTGGACAGGCCGGCCGACGTCGCGGTGAGCACCACCGCACTGCACTGGATCTCCGGGCCCGACCTCCAGAAGATGTACGCCGAACTGGCGACCGTGCTGCGCCCGGGCGGGCTCCTGCTCAACGGCGACCACATGGAGACCGACGACACCACCCCGGCCATCGCCCGTCTCGAACGCGCCGTACACGACCGGGAGACCCAGCGCGTGTTCGCCGGCGGCCACCCCGAGGACTGGCGCCAGTGGTGGGATGCGATCGCCGCCGATCCCGCCTTCGCCGAACTCCACACCGCACGCACCACCGCGGGAGCCGACCACCACGGCTCGGAGTCCTCCCTGCTCTCCGAGCACGTCGACGCCCTGCGCGATGCCGGATTCGCCGAGATCGGCACCCTCTGGCAGCGCGGCAACAACCGCCTCCTCTGCGCCGTCCGCCACTGACCCGACCACCGACGCCCCCACAGCCGAGGGCGGAGAACCGCGATCAGGCGGAAAACGAGTGGTGAGCCAAGAGAGCGAACCACGCCGAGCCCGGTGAAATCACGGCGAGTCCGCTGCGCTCCTTTCCGTACCGGCGCTTCAGCTACGGCGACGGACCCCGAACGACCCCGTACGGATTGCTTCAGCGTCCCCAGCGCACACTGGGCGGCCCGTAAGAAAGCCACTACGGACCGCACCACCTACGGCGAGACGGGCCGTGTGCGGAGGTGGGTGGGTGTTCCGGGCGGCTTATAAAAATCCGCAACCAGCGCGCCCGCCAGGCCGGAGGCCTGACCCACCAGACGACCACCAACGACGGCCGCCCGGAGCACCCGCCCACCGGAGCGCGCACCCACCTTGAACACCGGCCGGACACCCAGACCCGTCACCAACGACGGCCGCCCGGAGCACCCGCCCACCTGACACGCCGATCCCCGGCCATCGTGCCCATGCCGCAGGAAAACCTTCGGGAATCGCCCCACCAACGCCGAAACCGAAGTCAGATCATGACGTGCGCTTCCGGATGCCCGGCGAAGGAGAACTGCGCGTTGCGGGTGAGCTTGATGTCGTCGGCCTGCCAGGTGTGCAGGGACTTGTCGCCACTGCGCCAGTAGACGAAGTTGAACCGGTCGGCGGAGTAGATCTTGACGCGGTCCTCCTTGAGCCGGCGGACCAGGCGGGTGTCCTCGCCCCGGGTCACGTCCTCGAACCCATAATGCCGGAACATGTCGGCCTTGCCGAGGAAGGTGCCGCCCTGCACCAGGAAGGCGTACCGGTGCTCCAGCCCCGGCAGCCGAAGCATCGTGGTGTTGCCGCCCTCGAAGTACGCGTAGTGCGCGCCCTTGCCGACCAGTTCGGCGTCGGAGTAGTCGAAGGCGCGGGCCAGGTCCGACAGGTAGTGCTCGCCGTACAGGTTGTCGTCGTCCATTTTGGCGATCAGCTCGCCCTCGGCGGCGGCGATGCCCATGTTGAGGCAGGCGCCCAGCGACAGTGACGAGTCGGCGGGCAGCACCACGACATCGGTGATCCCGGCCATCCGCGCCTTGTCCGCCACCACCACGGGGTCGATGGCGAGCCCGTGCAGGACCATGACGAGCTGAACCGGACGGTGGATCTGCTTGGCCACCGAGGAGATCGCGTGCTCGATCTGGGAGGCGCGGTTGGTGGGCAGGACCACCGAGATCGAGCGGGTCCGCGGCTGCACCGGTCGACCGAGGATCCCCAGGATCTGGTCCACGCGGTGCGAGAACAGGTGCTTGTCGAAGACCTCGCGCATGGCCAGGTGCCCCTGACGGGCACGCAGCTCGGGACTGTTGATCAGGTGCAGGACCTGGTTGTACGACTCCAGCTCGTCGCGGGCGATCGGGATCAGTGACCCGAAGGTCTCCTCGATGGCCCGGGACCAGCCGGAGACCACCGACGTCGAGCAGGCCGAGAGCTCGAAGACGCGGCGGGCGCACATGGTCGGTGAGTCGAGCACCGAGTTCACGTTGAGGAAGACCTTGTACATCTTGTACGCGGCCAGCATCTGGTCGTACGGCAGCTCGCCCACGATGTGCGGGACGTACTCCTTCGGCCAGGCGTACTTCTCGTCGACGGTGCCGTTTCGGGCGAAGATGTGCAGCCCGAGCTCGCGGATCGGGGCGAGGACGGTTTCCATCTGCTCGCGGCGCTCGGGGTGCTTGTCCCTGAAGTACATGCCCGCGAAGACCACGTCGTTGACGCGCCCCTGCTTCTCCTGGATGGGATTGTGCACCCGGGGCTGCGCGGCGAACTGCAGGACGTCGACCCGGTCGTGACCCAGCACCTCGCGGTAGCGGGGGACCATGTCGCCGTCGCAGGTGAAGACGTAGTCGAACAGCTTGGCCGTGTCGATGAAGAAGTCGAAGTTCGGCGGGTCCTCCTTGTTCCAGAAGACCGTGGGAATCCCCTCCGCGCGGCACCAGTCAATCAAAGCGATCAGCTCGGGCTTGGGAGCCTTCGTCCCGGTCATCTGGTAGCGCCAGCGGCCCTGGTTGCCGTGCCAGGCCGACTCCACGAACAGCAGCTCGGGACGACGCTCGGCGAAGATCTCCGGCCAGTCGCGGAGCCCGAACTCGATCTGGTCCCACTCGTACTTGAACGCCATCCGGGAGAAGTCGTCCAGGATGACCGCGACCTTCATGTCGGGGCGGACAATCGGACCGGCGGGCCACTTGACCTGCGGTACGTCGACCACGGGCCCCTGCCGGTCGAGCTCCTCGACCACCTCGGTCACCGGACGGGGCGGCTTGGGGCCCTTGCGGGCCTGCATCGCGGAGCGCAGCTTGCCCGGCAGCGCGGTGACCCCCGGCCCCTTGGCGGACGTCAGTGCCTCGGCCACCCGGTAGGGGCGCTGCACCTTGGTGGACTCCAGTTTCCACTGCGCGTAGTCGGCCCGCGCCTCGGCGATGGCGAGCCGTCGCTCCAGGTCGTGGACGCGCTCCTCAAGGCGTTCGACGACCTTGCGTTCCTCGGGCAGCCAGTTGATCGGTCCGAGACGCTGGAACTTCGGCTCTTCTGGGGTCTCATCGCTCATGGGGAATCGCCTTTGTCAGAGGTCGTGCCAGCGTACGACCAAAGTCGTAGCCGAATGGCCGTTTTAAAGGGATTTGGGCGATACGGATTGACCGGCCGGCGAGAGGTTGCCGCCGCGCAGCCAGCTCTCGATCACCCGGGCGATCCGGGGACCGGCCTTACCGTCCCAGAGCGGAGGCAGCTCGCCCGACGGCGTTCCCGAGCCCTCGGCCAGCGCCAGGTCGGCGGCGGCGGGCAACTGCGCGGGGGTGACGAGCCGGTTGGTGCCGTGCGTGATGGTGATCGGCCGCTCGGTGTTGGGCCGCACCGTGAGGCAGGGCACACCCAGCATGGTCGTCTCCTCCTGCACGCCGCCGGAGTCGGTGACGACCAGCGTCGCGCCCCGCACCAGTGACAGGAAGTCCACGTAGCCCAGCGGGTCGACGATGAGGAGGTTCTCCCCGTTCACCAGTCCGGCCTCCGCCAGACGGGTCCGGCCGCGCGGGTGCAGCGGCACCACGACCGGCAGGCGCTCGCTCACCGAGAGTACGGCGTCGACGAGCTCCTTGGCCGAGGCCGGGTCGTCGACGTTGCCGGGACGGTGCAGGGTGGCGACCGCGTACCGCTCGGGAAGGCCGAGCCGGGAGCGGACCGGGGCGGGGTCGAGGTGGTCCAGCGCGGAGAACAGGCTGTCGATCATCGGGTTGCCGACGAGGTGCACCCTGGCCGGATCGACGCCCTCGGCGGCGAGGTGGGAGAGCGCGTCCGGCGAGGTGGCGAAGAGGATGTCGGACAGGCCGTCGGTGACGACCCGGTTCACCTCCTCGGGCATCTCCCGGTCGAAGGAACGCAGGCCCGCCTCCACGTGCGCGGTCGGCACGTGGAGCTTGGCGCAGACGAGGATCGCGGCGAGCGTCGAGTTCACGTCGCCGTAGACGACGACCAGGGTGGGACGGTGTTCGAGCACCACGTCCTCCAGGCCGACGAGCAGGGCCGCCGTCTGCCGGGCGTGCGAGCCGGAACCGACGCCGAGGTTGGCGATCGGCTCGGGAAGACCGAGGTCGGCGAAGAAGACGTCCGACATGAGCGCGTCGTAGTGCTGACCGGTGTGAACGATGCCCTGTCGCACCCCGAGCTCGGTGAGGGCGCGCACCACGGGAGCGGCCTTCACGAAGTTCGGGCGCGCGCCGAGCACGTGCAGGACGAGGGGATTATCGGGGCTCTGAGCAGCGCCCGGACGGGCAAAGTCCCTCATTGACCTCGCCTTTCATGCGGCAGTGGGGCAAACGTTGCCTATGGTACGGTCACGGCGTGGTATCCGATGCCAACAGGCCAGACTCCCCCTCGGTTCCAGCGAAGGTTTCGGCGAAGGATCCGGTGAAGTCCCCGGATCCGGTGACGCCCTCGGTTCCGGCGACACCCTCTCCCTCGGTGACGCTCCCGGCCGTTGAGACCCCCGCAGTGGACACGCCCACGGAGCCGCCGCCCCCGCCGAGCGCGGAGACGCCCTCGCCCGTGGACGCGGCCCCGGTCTCCGACGTGGACACGACGCGGAAACCCGACGCGAACACGATGCGCGAACCCGACGCGGACGACACCACGGAACCGGACACGAAGACACCGGAGACAGCGAAGACACCGGAGACACCCACCCTCCCGGACACGCCCTCCGCCCCGGACACGCCCCCCGTCTCCGACATGCCCACCGTCACCGCGAGGCCCTCGGACGAGGACGAGGAGAAGGTCCCCGCGTCGCTCCCGGCCTCCCCGGACTCCCAGACGCCCCCTGGCTCCCCTGCCTCCCCGAACTCCCCCGTCTCCCCGGTCTCGGCGAAGTCGGCCAGGGCCGGGCTGCGCGGCCTCATCAAGGGCTTCGTCCAGCACCCGGTGATCGTTTCCCGGGTCGTGGCGACCAAGGTGAAGTCCGACCCGGTACGCGTGGCGCAGGCGGCGGCCGAGACGCTCCCGCCGAGCGTCCGTCCCGTGGTCGGCCGGTTCGCCTGGCCCGTCGCGCGCCGCGCCAAGATCGTCGTACGCAAGCTCGGCATGCGCCTGGTGAAGGGCCCGTGGAGCGAGGCGAAGGAGCACTTCGACTCCGGCCGGATGAGCGAGGCCGCCGCGGTGCTGCAGGGTCACACGCGCTACCCCTTCATCAAGCGCCGGCACGCCTACTACGCGGGAGAGCTGGCCGCGATCCAGCCGAACCCGATCCCGCCCAAGGCGAAGGTGATCGTGGGCGAGCGGTTCCCCGGCAGGGTGCTGCACTGCGTGACGAACGCGCTGCCGTACACGCAGGCCGGATACACCGTCCGCACGCACCGCATCGTCACCTCGCAGAAGGCCGCGGGGCTCGACCCGCACGTCGTGACCAGCTGGGGCTGGCCGATGATGCAGGGGCACGCCGACGCGACGCCGTACGAGGAGATCGACGGCATCCCCTACCACCGGCTGATCCCGAGCGGCGAGGTGCCGTTCGAGAGCCAGGGGCGGATGATCCGCGGCGCCGGAGAGGTGACCGAGCTGGTCAGGACCCTGCGACCGCAGGTGCTGCACGCCGCGACCGACCATCGCAACGGGTCGGTGGCGCTCGCGGTGCGCGAGCGTACCGGCACGCCGATGGTCTACGAGGTGCGGGGCTTCCTCGAGGAGACCTGGGCCTCCCGCGACCCCAAGCGCATCGGCAGCCAGCGGCACGTGCTGCAGCGCGACCGTGAGGCGTTCATCATGCGTTCCGCCGACGCCGTGGTCACCCTCGCGGAGACCATGGCAGGCGAGATCGTCGAACGCGGGGTGCCGAGGGAGAGGATCTATCTCGCGCCGAACGCGGTGGACGACTCGCTGCTCAGTGCCGAGTACGACGGTGCGGCGTTCCGTGCCGCGTACGGCATCGAGCCCGGCGAGATCGTGATGGGCTCGGTGTCGAGCATCGTGGCCTACGAGGGTTTCGCCACCATGATCAACGCGGCCGCGCTCCTGCGGGACGAGGGCGCGCCGGTGAAGGTGCTTCTCGTCGGCGACGGCGTGGAGCGGGCGGCGCTGCTCGAACAGGTCGAGGAGCTGGGACTGGGCGACGTCGCGATCCTGCCGGGACGTGTCGGTCCCGACGAGGCCCTGCAGGCGCAGGCGGCGATCGACATCTTCGTCTGCCCCCGCGAGGACCTGCGCGTCTGCCGGCTCGTCACGCCGTTGAAGCCCGTCGAGGCGATGGCTCTCGGCAAGCCGGTCGTGCTGAGCGACCTGCCGGCGCTCTCCGAGCTCGTGGGTTCGGAGGGGGCGGGGCTTCTGGTGCCCCCGGGAGACCCCGAGGCGCTGGCCAAGGCGATCGCCGGACTGCGCGACGATCCTGAGCGAAGGGCCGGGATGGGTGAGGCGGGACGGGCCGAGGTGGCGGCGAAGCGTACGTGGAGCCGCATCGCGGAGACTTACCGTGATATTTACCGATCGATTGCTGGATGATGGTCTCGTGTTGGTAACAGGGAGACCAGCCGTTTGCGATGCGTTCAATCGCATTAGGCGTAGCTCGTTCGGACTTGAGATAGCCTTTGCGACCATGAAGTGTTGTTTCCGGCGTTCCAAGGTCATCCAGTGACTGCCTACGACCTGGCCATCATCGGTCTGGGCTACGTCGGCATGCCCCTGGCCAAGGAGGCCACCGCGGCCGGTCTGCGGGTCGTCGGCTTCGAGGTCGACGCCGCGAAGGTCGAGGCCCTCAACGCGGGCACGTCGTACATCGACGACCTGACCGACGCCGACCTTGAGCACATGCTGGCGGGAGGCTTCACCGCCACGCTGGACGAATCCGTACTGGCCGACAGCCGGACCATCGTCATCTGCGTGCCGACCCCGCTGGACGAGGACCACCGCCCCGACCTGTCGTCGGTCGAGGGCGCCACCGCCACCGTCGCACGCAACCTGCGCGCCGGCGCGCTGGTGGTCCTGGAGTCCACCACCTGGCCCGGCACCACCGACGAGGTCGCCCGCCCCATCCTGGAAAAGGGTTCGGGTCTCGTCGCGGGCACCGACTTCCACCTCGCCTTCTCGCCCGAGCGCATCGACCCGGGCAACCCCAAATACGGTCTGCGCAACACCCCGAAGGTCGTCGGCGGTTACACCCCGGCCTGCAAGGACCGCGCGGTCGGGTTCTACGCCCAGTTCATCGAGCAGGTCGTGCCGGTGAGCGGCACCCGCGAGGCCGAGATGGCCAAGCTCCTGGAGAACACCTACCGCCACGTCAACATCGCCCTCGTCAACGAGATGGCGATCTTCTGCGACGAGCTCGGTGTCGACCTGTGGGAGTCGATCGAGGCCGCGGCGACCAAGCCGTTCGGGTTCCAGAAGTTCCTCCCCGGACCCGGCGTCGGCGGGCACTGCATCCCCGTCGACCCTTCCTACCTCTCCTACACGGTGCGCAAGCTGGGCTACCCGTTCCGCTTCGTCGAGCTGGCACAGGAGATCAACGAGCGGATGCCGTCCTACGTGGTGGCCCGCGTGCAGCGACTGCTCAACCGGCAGCGAAAGCCCGTCAACGGCTCCAGGGTGCTGCTGCTCGGTGTCACGTACAAGCCCGACATCGCCGACGAGCGTGAGACCCCGGCCCTGCCGGTCGCGCGGGCGCTGCTCGAGCTGGGGGCGGAGCTCGTCTTCGCCGATCCGTACGTCAAGGAGTGGCGGGTCGACGACGTCGACGTGCCACGTGAGGAAGACCTCGCCAAGGCGGTGGCCGAAGCCGACGTGACGCTGTTGCTCCAGCAGCACGCCGCCTTCGACCTGTCGACGGTCGAGGACCATGGCAAGCTCGTGCTCGACACCCGAGGCGTGCTCGCCGAGGGTGAACGCGTCGAGCGGCTCTAGCGACGGAGGGCTGCGCGAAGTGCACGTGCTCGTCATGACGGTGGTGCATCACCCCGAGGACGCCCGGATCCTGCACCGGCAGATCCGCGCGCTCGTGGACGCCGGTCATGAGGTCACGTACGCGGCCCCGTACACGGCGCGGGGCGTGATGGCCCGCTCCTGGGTGAACGGCGTCGACCTCCCCCGCGCCGCCGAGCGCAAGCGGTTCGCCGCCGTGCGCGCCGCGCGCAAGGTGTTCAAGCGTATGCGCGGCGAGGTCGACCTCGTGGTCATCCACGACCCCGAGCTGCTGCTCGCGGTGGTGGGGGTGCGCAAGCGGCCCCCGGTGGTCTGGGACGTCCACGAGGACACCCCGGCGACGCTGTCGCTGAAGCCCTGGCTGCCCGCGTTCCTGCGTCCGCCGGTGCGGTTCCTGGCCCGCCTGCTCGAAGGCACGGCCGAGCGGCACCTGCACCTGCTGCTGGCCGAGACCGCGTACGCGGGAAGGTTCCGCCAGGCGCACCTGGTGGTGCCCAACGAGACCTGGGTGCCCGACGAGGTGACGCCGCCGGGCGACGACCGCGTCGTCTACCTCGGCTGGCTGTCGGGCGCGCGCGGGGTACGCGAGGCGATCGAGGTGGCCCGGCTGCTGCAGCCGTACCGGGTGGCGGTCGAGCTGATCGGCTACGCCGACCCGCAGTCGCGGCCGACGCTGAACGAGGCGGTGGCGGAGGGCGTGCTGGAGTGGCGTGACTTCATGCCGAACGACGAGGCGCTCAAGCGGCTCGACGGCGCGCTCGCCGGGCTCTCCCTGCTGCACGACGAGCCCAACTACCGGCACTCCATGCCCACGAAGATCGTGGAGTACATGGCGCACGGCATCCCGGTGATCACCACTCCCTCGCCCCGCGCGGTGGAGCTGGTCGAGCGCTACGACAGCGGCATGGTCGTGCCCTGGCAGGATCCCAAGGCCGTGGCCCAGGCCGTGCTCTTCCTGCGAGACGACGTCAGGGAGCGGTATGCCAGGGGCGCCCGAGGGTATGCGGCGGCTCGTGCGAACCACCACTGGCCCAACTCGGCCCGCCGTTTCGTCGCTCAGCTGGAGGCGTGGGCGGGCGTCAAGAGCTGATTGTCGATACGGCGAGGCCCGCGGTGTCCGTCCGGCTCCTTATGTCTGCCTGATCACAAGAACGGTAGTGTCCTGAACGTGCGCTGGCTCATCGCTTTCCTGGGCGTGGCGATCCTCGCGGGTGTGGCGGCGTTCGTGGTGACCACGCCCACCGGGAACGGCTCCCCGACGGCGGGAGGCTCGTCGCTCACGGCCTCGCCCTCACCCTCCACCTCCGCCACCCCCTCGGTGCCGGTGCCGGAGGTGACCGAGTTCACCGACCCGTGTGGGACGTTCGACACGACGATGCGCTGGCCGTACGCGGTCACCGGCTACTGGCTGGTCCCGACCACCGACCACTGCACCTGGCGCCGGCAGTTCGGCGCCATCCACGAGGTGGGCGGCGACACGGTGATCCGGATCGGCTGGGGCCTGCAGGCGCGCCGCCTCGACAACGACGGCCGGATCCTCGACGGCCAGGGGGACGTCGACGCCCGCTACGAGCCGTGCGAGGAGAACGGGGTCCCGTGCGCGCTGGCGGCGGAGAACGACCTCAAGGCCGCCAACCCCGGCAACCGGGTGAGCTGGACGTTCGTCTACCGCACCGACGAGGCGTTCGGCCCGGACCTGTTCCGCTGCCCCGAGTTCGAGCGGAAGATCGTCACCGACAAGACCGTCTTCTACCGGATCGTCGCCCCCGACGACGGCACCGACGACCCGAGCTGCGAGAACATCCGTTCCAAGGGACGCGGCTATCACGTGATCCTGGTCGCGGCCGCGCACGAGGACAGCCTCGCCGAGCTGCTCGACCTCGGTGACCGGTTCGGCGTGAAGGTCTACCCGGCGCTGCCGCTCGCCCCCCGCGACCCGGCGCAGAAGACCCAGGCCGCCAAGCAGGGCACGGACACGCTCACCACCCTCACCCGGCGGATCATGCAGGACTACGGGGCGCGCTTCCAGGACCGGACCTCGCTGGGCGGTTTCTACCAGCCGTTCGAGCTGCAGATGCGCGAGATGAAGTACGTCGGCGACTCCGACTCCGACCACCCGACGCTCAGGGTCTACGCCTCGCAGCACGAGATCGTCGAGCAGGAGATGCCCGGCAGGCCCGTGCTCGTCAGCCCCTACCTCGACGCCCGCAAGGAACGGCCGTTCAGCGCCACTCCCAAGCAGGTCGCCAAGGGCTTCGAGGCCCTCGTCAGGACCGGTGTCGGGATCATCGCCCCGCAGGACAGCCGGGGTACGGGCAAGGTCGGATTGTTCTGGGCCGACCAGCGCGAGGAGAAGATCGACGAGCGGCTGAGCCCGGTCGTCAAGAAGAAGACCAACGGCGAGGCGTACCACGGCTCGACCCGCGACTACTACCGCGAGATGTCCCTCGCCAGGACCAGGATGATCGAGCAGGGCTTCAACGTGCAGCTCTGGGCCAACGTCGAGGCCTTCGAGCCGTCGGGCGAGGAGCCGTGCGCCGCGGGGTCCGACCGAGGGCGCACCGACAAGGAGCGGCTCGACACGGCCGTGGCACAGGTCGGACGCTACGTCTCCAAGGTCGTCTCCTACATGTGGAGCGACTTCTACACCTGCGGCTCCCCGTCCCTCGCCGAGGAGATCGCCCGCGACTACAACCGGCCCATCGCCGCCGACGCGATCCGCATGCAGCGCGACATCCAGGACGGCATGGAGATCCGCGGCTACAACATCCCCATGGGCTCCAAGGTGACGATCACCTGGGAGGGCCAGGAGGAGCCCCGCGTCGTCGACGTGGCCGGGGTGAACCTGACCGAGCCGCCGCCGGACCTGCCGGTACGGATGGAAACGGCGTGGATCCCGTTCGACTGGACCCAGGTGCCCGAGGACACCTGGGTCAGGGTCTCGGTCGCGGCGGCCGACGGACGCGCCGCCACCGAGACGTTGCACGTCCGCGTACGGGTCTGACCGGTGTAACGTGCCTGCCATGGTGCCGCGCATTCCCGTCAGCGTGGACCTTGTCGTCCTCACGGTGCGCCGCCAGGTGCTGAGCGCGCTCGTCTGGCGGCGCGACAAGCCGCCGTACGAGGGACGCTGGGCCCTGTCAGGCGGTTTCATCCAGCTCGACGAGGACCTGCCCGCGGCCGCCGCCCGCGTCCTCGCGGAACGGGCGGGCCTGCCGGGCGCCCCCGTGCACCTGGAGCAGCTGCAGACCTACGGCTATCCCGACCGCGACCCGCGCCAGCGCGTGCTGAGCGTGGCCTACCTCGGCCTCGCCCCGCACCTGCCGACCTCCACCGAGGCGCACATGAGCTGGCAGCCGGTCTCCTCGCTGCTGCGCGAGATGGCCTTCGACCACCGGCGCATCATGATCGACGGGATCGAGCGGGCCCGCGCCAAGCTCGAATACACCCCGCTGGGCGCGGCCTTCTGCCCGCCGGAGTTCACCGTCGCCGAGCTGCGCCGGGTCTACGAGATCGTCTGGGGCCGAACCCTCGACCCGCGCAACTTCCACCGCAAGGTCACCAAGGCCGAGGGCTTCCTGGTGCCCACCGGCGGCACCACCACCCGCGACGGCGGACGCCCCGCCAAGCTGTATCGCCGCGGCCCCGCCGTGGCGCTGCATCCCCCGATGCTCCGCTCTCTCAAGGAGTGACCGGAGCCCTATGTCGCCTGAGCCCCGTCGTGGTGAGCCGTGGAGCCCTGCCGACGATCAGAGGCCGTCGATCTCCGTCAGGTCGACGTCGACGTCGAACGGGACGCTGACCTTCAGCCGGTCGTGGTGGATCCCCATGAGCGCGTAGGCCTTGGTGGCCGGGTCCAGCTCGTAGACGTAGACGACCGGGCGGCCGTCCTTCTCCTCGACCCGCCAGAAGTGGTCGATGCCCGCCTGGGCGTACAGGACCGGCTTGCGCTCCCGGTCGCGGATCTCCGACTCGGCGGAGACGACTTCGACGGCGAGGACGACGTCGGCCGGCTGGTAGGTGGTCTGCTTCAGATCCAGGTCGCCATCGACTCGGGTCACCACGAGATCGGGCTCGGGGCGTTGGCGCTTGCCGAGTGTCACCGTCATCTCCCTGCGAACACGCAGTCCGGACGGAACCGCTTGACGCAGCGTGTAAATCAGGAGATCCACGATGAGTGAGTGGAAACGGGTCTGGGGGCTCACGAAGACGAGAGTGCCATCGATGAGTTCCGTGTGGGGAGGGATCCCTCGAAGCCGGTCGAGGTCCTCGGCCGAGAAGCCCTCTTTGGGAGGGAACACCCAACGGGGCAGCGGCTCCAGCTCGGGCGACCCCGTCTCGTCCGCCTCGGCGCTCGGCCTGTCGGCCAGCGATGCGATGCTCATGTCGTCCTCCCGGTCGGGCACGCCTCTCACCTCCAGTGTTACAGGATGCCCCATCCGCCCGCTGCTCATAAGGTAAGGCCATGCCTCGTTTCCGCGCGATCCTGGACACGATGCCCGCCTACCGGGCGGGCAAGGCCGTGGTGTCCGCCGACGGCCGGTCCTACAAGCTCTCCTCGAACGAATCCCCCTACGAGCCGCTGCCCTCGGTCGTGGAGGCGGTCGCCAGGGCGGCGACCCAGATGCACCGCTATCCCGATCCGGCGGCCACCGAGCTGACCGCGGCGATCGCCGAGAAGTACGGCGTCCCGGCCGAGCACATCGCGCTCGGCGCCGGCTCGGTGACGGTTGCCCAGCAGCTCTTCGAGACGGTGAGCGAGCCGGGCGCCGAAGTGATCTACGCGTGGCGGTCCTTCGAGGCGTACCCGCTGCTGGCCGACCTGGCGGGGGCGACCTCGGTGCGGGTCCCGCTGCTGGGCGAGACGCACCATCTGGAGGCGATGGCCGACGCGATCACCCCGCACACCCGCATGATCTTCGTCTGCAACCCGAACAACCCCACGGGCACGGTCGTCCACGCGGCGGAGCTTGAGGCCTTCCTCGACCGGGTGCCGGAGAACGTGCTCGTCGTGCTCGACGAGGCCTACCGCGAGTACGTCAGGGACACCGGGGTCACCGACGGGCTCACCGTCTACGGCGACCGGCCGAACGTCGCCGTCCTGCGCACCTTCTCCAAGGCGTACGGCCTGGCCGGGCTCCGGGTGGGCTACCTGATCGCGAACGAGCCGGTGGCGTCCACCGTCCGCAAGACGATCGTGCCGTTCGCGGTGAACCACCTCGCCCAGGCGGCCGCGATCGCCTCGCTCGCCGCCGAGGACGAGTTGATGGAGCGTGTCGACGTCGTGGTCAAGGAGCGCGACCGGGTCCGCGAGGCGCTGATCGGCCAGGGCTGGGAGGTGCCGGTGAGCGAGGCCAACTTCGTCTGGCTGCGGCTGGGGGAGCGCACGCTCGAATTCGCCGGGGTGTGCGCGACCGAGGGTGTCGCGGTACGGCCCTTCGCCGGGGAGGGCGCCCGCGTCTCCATCGGCGACCCCGAGGCCAACGACACCTTCCTCGCCGCCGCGGCGGCCTTCAAAGGCGCCTGACCCGCCGGACCCGCGCCGGGCGCCCGCGGCCTACACGGCCGCGGGCTCCGGCTCCGCGGGCTCCGGCTTCGGCTCCGGCTCCGCGGGCTCCGGCTTTCCCCGCCGCCGCTCCGTGGAGACCACCAGGGCCACGCCGACGACGATCACCACGCCGGCCGCGATCATCGAGCCGGTAACCGGTTCGCTCAGCACGAGGGCGCCCAGTGCGACGGCCACGACCGGGTTGACGTAGGCGTAGGTGGAGACCAGCGAGATCGGGGCGTTGCCCAGCAGCCACACGTACGCCGTGAAGCCGACCAGCGACCCGACCATGATCAGATAGATCAGCGCGGTCCACGACCGTGCGGAGACGACGGAGACGTCGAGATGCTCGCCCATCGCGGCGGCGGTGAGGGCGAGCCCGACACTGCCCGCCGCCATCTCGACGACGCTCGCGGCGAAGGGGTTCGCGGGCATGGGGATGCGGGAGGCGAGGAACGAGCCGACCGCCCACGACAGCGAGGCCAGCAGGATGATCACGACTCCGACGCCGTCGGCCACGTTGCTCCCGCCGCTCAGCGACAGCACCGCCACGCCGCCGAACCCGATGAGCACCCCCACGAGCGTCAGCACCCGCGGCCGGTCCCTGAACATGATCCTGAAGATGACGAGCCAGAGCGGGGTCGAGGCCACCAGCAGCGCGGCCAGGCCGCTGGAGATGTGCTGCTCGGCCACGGCGACCATGCCGTTGCCTCCGTTCAGCAGCAGCAGGCCGACCAGCGTCGCCCCGCCCGCCTCCCTCCAGGTCATCCGGAAGGCATCGCGTCCCTTCACCAGGAGCACCACGAGGCCCAGTACGAGCGCGGCCGTGATGAACCGGGCGGCTCCGCTGAGCAGCGGCGGGATCGTCTCGATCGTGATCATGATCGCCAGGTACGTGGAACCCCACACCACGTACACGATCGCCAGCGCTCCCCAGACGAGAAGCGTCTTACGGCTGTAAGCACCGTCTTTGCTCATAGCTCATGACAATAGTGGCTGACACCGACAATCCGCTCGCGAGTTTCGGACCTTGAGACGCGCTTCCGCGGGGCGTGACCCGAGTGGTTTTCCTTGACGCCGCGCCGGCGGATCCGCGCCGAGGGGGATCGCGGCATCGGGGTCCCTGCCGCGTCCTCACCGTGCCGGGGTGGACCGTAATCACTGGGCCGTAATGAACGCCGTAATGAACAGGATGCTGTGAACAGGCAAAAACAAACAGGCCGGAATGAACAAGCCGCAGTGAACACGTCCCGGTGAACGAGCCACGGTGAACAAGGTTTCGTGAACACGCGGCGACGAATCGACAACGCTACGTCACGCCGCGCCACGTCGAACGGTCCGGGCCCGGCAGGTCACGCCACGCCGGGGTCGGCGTGCCGTGACCCGGGAGGTCCCGCCGCCCGGGTGCGGCGGAAACCCTCCGTGCCGATGGAGGCGTAGGGCTCAGCGGGCGCCGAGCTTCTCCACGATCAGCCGGTACAGCTGACGAGGACGCCCCGGCTGGGGTGTCCGGTTCGGCGGAAGCGGCCACGCGAGTCCCTCGTCTACCAGCGTGCGCAACAACCGCCGTGCCGTACGCGGGGTGACGCCGAGCATCTTGCCGGCGCCCTCCGCGTCCACCACCGTGTCCCCACCCTCCAGTTTGGCCGCGAGCCGGGCCAGGACCTCCACGCCCTTCGGCTTCAGCGCTCCAGCGCCCTGAGGGGGCATCCTGGGGGCCGGGATGAGCGCCCTGCCCTCACGGTCCACCGCGAAGCCCTGGGCCTGCTTGCCCGCCTGTGTGCGCGCGAGCGCGGCCCTGGCGTGCGACTCGGCGTCGTGGGTGGTGCGGCCCATGCCTACGCCCACCTCGACCGCGAGGCCCAGCTCGTCGCGGACCCGCGCGGCGAACGGCAGCACCCGGAAGCCCTCGGTGGCCGCGGCCACCGAACCGCGGGTCGCGGTGACCATGTAGCTGTGGTCGTCGACCGCGGTGACCGACGCGTTGATCCGGTTGGCCTCCTGCACCAGCAACCGGTGCAGGGACAGCCGGAGCTCGTCGCGCCAGTAGCGTGGCGCGGCACGGCGAACCGGCTCGCGCAGCGTGGGCACCTCCACCAGGACCACGGTGAGCTGCGACTCCTCCAGCCTGTGGTGCGCGCCCAGCAGGGCCGCCGTGTGCAGCGCCGTGCGCACCGCGGCGGAGGTGGGGCGGATCCTGACCACGGGCACCCCGGCCGTCTGAAGGCGGTCGGCTACCGCGGGCAGGCATGTGAGCGCCCCGCTCGTGCTGCCCTGGCGGGCGAGGCGTTCATGGAAGGCCGCGATCGTACCGGTGGCGCCCGGTTCGTCGCGGCTGTGCACATCCCCTGCGGGAAGGCTCAAATCGTTGTACGCCTCCTCGACCTCCGCCCTGCTCAGCACGTCGACGCTGACCCTGCGCGGGTCTATCCGCTCGTCCAGCGCGGCCCTCGCCAGCGCGGCGATCAGCGCGGCGCCTCCGAGCTGGACATACGTCGCGGGCATCGTCAGCACCCCCGATCGCCGTGCCAGATCGTAGGGGACCGGGCTGGCGAACAGGCACGCGTCCACCCCTGCTCCCAGGCGGGTGACCTTGTCGGCGGCCTCCTGCTCGTCGCGGTATGCCGCCGCCACCAGGCGGCAGGGTAACGGGGCGGCCGCATGCCCCATCAACATCACCCGTTCAACGAGGTCATGGGGGCCCACCACACCGATAGTGAGGTCCGGTGTCATGGCACCCGGGCGTGACACTCGTGGCGCTTCTTCGGCCCGCTCGACCAATGTTCGTCCCATCATGCCGTCCGTTTGTTTTCGGCTCTCTTTTGGAACGATCGCTTGCGAGGGCCGTAATGTCACGCCCGATTTGCGGCCAATTCCGGAAGCCACTTCCGGGTTAAAGCCATGACTGGCATCGTTTACACAGGTCAGAGCGGTTTTTGAGCGTCTCAAACCCGCTCATTATGAAGCTGAAATCTCTTGCCGCACGTCGGCCCCCAGGGACTGCATGCGCTCGGCCAGATAAGAGTGCCCGCGGTCGATGAGATATCCCGATCCGATGACGGTCTCCCCCTCGGCGGCGAGGCCCGCGAGCACGAGCGCGATTCCCGAACGCAGATCGTGAGCGGTCACCTCTGTTCCGGTGAGTGGAGTGGCGCCGCGAACGACAGCACTGTTCTCTTTCACTTCAATGTCGGCGCCCATCTTGTTCAGTTCTGAGGCGAGAGCGAAACGCCCATCGAAGATGCGTTCATGAATGTAACTCGCGCCGTCGGCGAGGCACGCGACCGTCATGATCGGCGACTGCAGGTCCGTGGCGAAGCCGGGATAGGTGTCGGTGATCACGTTGATCGGGCGCAGCGGGCGGTCCCTGCGCACGTGGAGCACCGCGCCGTGGTCGGCGAACTCCACCCCCATCTGCTCCAGCTTGTAGCGGACCACGCCGAGGTGGTCGAGGTTGGCGCCGACCAGGTTGACCTCTCCGCCGGTGACGGCGGCGGCCATGGCGAACACGCCCGCGTCGAGGCGGTCCGGCATCACGGTGTGCTCGACGGCCTGGAGCTCCTCCACGCCCTCCACGGTGATGAACCCCGTGCCACCGCCGCTGATCTTCGCGCCCATCCGGGTGAGCATCTCGATCACGTCGAGGACCTCGGGCTCCAGCGCCGCGTTCTCGATCACGGTGGTGCCGCGCCCGAGGGCGGCGGCCATGATCAGGTTCTCGGTGCCGGTGTGCGAGGGGGTGTCCAGGTACAGGGTGGCGCCGGTGAGCCCCGACGACTTGACGTGGATGACCGAGTCACCCTCGTCCACGATCGCGCCCAGGCGCTTGTAGCCCAGGTAGTGGAAGTCGAGGTTGCGGCTGCCCAGGTTGCAGCCCCCCACGCCCTCGATCACCGCCTCACCGAGCCGGTGCAGCAGTGCGGGCACGAACAGCACGGAACCGCGGAAGCGGCGGGCGATCTCGGCGGGCAGGACCGGGCTGCTGAGCGTCGAGGCGTCGATCACCAGTGTGCGCTCCGCCTCGTGGAGCTCGACCGTGGCGCCGACCCTCTCCGCCAGCTCGACCGCGCGGCGGACGTCCTCGATGATGGGCACGTTGCGCAGGACCGTCCGGCCTCGGGACGCCAGCAGCGCGGCACCGATCATGGGCAGCACGGCGTTCTTGGCACCCTGGATGAAGGCGGTTCCACGAAGTGGGTTGCCACCGCGCACGCGGTAACGGACCATGCGTCATGCTCCTTGAAGTGATGTGGGTGATTCGTGTGGCGCGGGGCGGCAGCCGAGGTTTATCCGGTCAACAGTAGTCGTTGGATGCCCCTGAACCGGCCACTTCGAGGGGGAACTACCCCTCGAACGGCCGACAATCCTTGGCCTCCCGTCGTCCCCGGGCCGTTACCTGCCTTTCGCGCCGCCCGCGGTGGTGAGGGGGGAGGCGGCCGAGAGGAGGTTGTCGGCCCGCTGGTCGACGAAGCGGGTGACGACCTGCTGGCCGTACCCGAACGCCATCGCCCAGACCAGGATCGCGGGCTGCGAGCCGAGTCCGGCGAAACCCGGCACGAAGCCCGAGTTCAGGATCAGCAGACCGAGCACCGCGGTGGCCACCCCCGCCGGCGCCTTGAGAAGGTTCTGCACGACCGCGAGCGAGTATCGGGTGGACAGCTCCGAGCGGGTCGAGAGTGAGGCCGCGGTGGCCAGCGCCGCGCCCAGCATGCCGATCAGGGCCACGAGAGGGACGTCGCCGTGCCCCGGCCGCAGACCGCCCGTCGGGCAGATCTGGGCGGGCATCAGCCCCTGGGTGCGGATCACCGACTGGTCGCCGCACATCGGGATGACGTTCGGCCAGATCGCGCCGATGACCACCACGCTCAGCACGATCAGGGACAGCATGACCACCCCGCCGAGCAGCAGGTTGCGGAAGCTGCGCACCCGCCCGGTCTCCATCGCCTGCGCCGTGTACGCGGCCCGCAGCACCGACTGCATCAGCGGCCTGTCGTTCTCCGACAGGTCCCCCGCCGCGAGCCTGGCCTGGAGGTGGACGAGCCGGGGGTCGTCGCCGGGCAGATAGGCCCGGCCGATCGCCACCACCTCGGGGGCCCGCCCGCACAGCTCCGCCGTCGGCAGCACGCCGTACAGCATCACGGTCGCGCTGTTCACGTTGGACCAGGCGCCCTCGATGGCCTGGCCGGTCAGCCAGCGCCGTACGCCGTGCGTGCTGCGCGCGTACGTCTCCGCCCGCGCCAGGTGCGTGCCGATGCCCTCGCCCACCGAGGCGAGCTGCCCCGCCTCGTCGCGCAGCGTCAGGGCCCGCTCGGTGTCGGCCCTGATCTCCTCGCTCCGGGTGGCGACGTACACCCGCCAGGTGCCGGGCCAGCGCAACACGCCGGTGTCGCCGATCCGCTCGGGGGGCAGCGCGGGATCGAGCGACATCGTTCCTCCGGGGGGGAGCGGCCTGGGACGGGCACTGACTGCCCCAGGCTTACCGCGACATGCCGATCAGGCGCTACGCATCCCGGAAAACCGGGGCTCGGGCATGCCGATCAGCGCGCTGTTCGCCTTTGGCAAAACCCGGACCCGGACGTGCCGACCGGGTCTCGCGGCCCCCCGGGAAACCGGAGGCTCAGACGCCGCGGCCCGCGATGTCGGTGCGGTGGTGCGAGCCGCGCATCCGGATGCGCTCCACGGCCTCGTAGGCCGCCGCCCGCGCCGCGGGGACGTCGGGCCCCGTGCCGACCACGCTGAGCACCCGGCCTCCGTTGGAGACGATCCGGTCGCCGTCGAGGGCGGTGCCGGAATGCAGCACGTAGGCGTCCTCGACCGGGTCGGACAGCCCTTCGATCACGTCGCCCTTCACCGGCTCCGCGGGGTAGTTCTCCGCGGCGATCACCACGGTCACCGCGGCGCCTTCGCGGTAGGAGAGCGGCCCGAACCGGTCGAGCGTCCCGGTCGCGCAGGCGAGCAGCAGGCCCGCGAGGGGCGTCTCCAGCCGGTCCAGCACGACCTGGGTCTCCGGGTCGCCGAACCTCGCGTTGAACTCGATCACCTTCGGACCCTTGGACGTGAGGGCGAGCCCCACGTACAGCACCCCCGTGTACGGCGTGCCGCGTTTGGCCAGCTCGGTCACGGTCGGCATGACGGTCTCGGCCATCACCTGCTCGGAGAGGTCGTCGGGCGCCCACGGCAGCGGCGTGTAGGCGCCCATCCCGCCGGTGTTGGGACCCTGGTCGCCGTCGTAGGCGCGCTTGTGGTCCTGGGCGGGCTGGAGCGGCACGGCGGTGGAGCCGTCGCAGAGCGCGAACAGCGACACCTCGGGGCCGTCGAGGAACTCCTCGATCACGACCCGCCCGCAGGCGGCGGCGTGCCGGAGCGCCTCGTCGCGGTCGTCGGTGACCACCACGCCCTTGCCCGCGGCCAGGCCGTCGTCCTTGACCACGTACGGCGTGCCGAACTCGTCGAGCGCGGCGGCGACCTCCTCGGGCGTGACGCAGGTGTGCGACCGGCCGGTGGGAACGCCCGCCGCGACCATGACGTCCTTGGCGAAGGCCTTGGAACCCTCGATCAGCGCCGCCTGCCGCGAGGGCCCGAAGCAGGGGATCCCCGCCTGCCTGACGGCGTCGGCGACCCCGGCGACCAGGGGTGCCTCGGGGCCGATCACGACCAGGTCGGCTTCGAGACTCCCGGCCAGCTCGGTGACCGAGGCCGGGTCGGTCGGCGTCACCGGGTGCAGGGTCGCGACCTGCGCGATACCCGCGTTTCCGGGAGCACAGTGAACCTCGGTGACCTGGGGGTCGGCCGCCAGCGACCGGCACAGGGCATGCTCACGCCCGCCGGATCCAATCACAAGAACGCGCACTCGTCAGAGCCTATCGTCCTTGCGGCGTCGCCCTCGGGCCCGTGCCCCACCAGGGCCGCACTCCCGGCGGTCTCGTGTGCCGGGAGCCTCGCGTTCCGGGCGGTTCACGCTTCGGGAGGCCCTCGCTCCGGGCGGTTTACGCTCTGGAAGGCCACTCTCCGGGACGCCGGCGCTTCCGGTAGACCCGTGCCCGTGGCGGATTCGAGAACTTTTCCACAGGCTGTGGACAAGTCGGAGCACTCCCGGCTGGGGAAGGTGCCGTAAAGGGCGTGTGAATTTTGTCTGGTTACGCATGATCGACTGTTGAACCTGGGAGTAAGCTGAGAGTCATCCCCTCAATCGTGTTAGTTTTGGGTGGCTTTGCGTGTCTATTGCTGATTGGAGGTGGTTCGGGATGTCCTCTGGCGATCCCAGCAGTACGTGCTCGCGCACGCCTGCTGTGCGCACCCTCGACCACCCCATCTCGGTGCCCGACCGGCGCCACACGCATCACCCTCCTCACCGGGGGTGACATCGCATCGCGTGTGGATCCCGCCAGGTTGGGCGGGAAAGGCTCGCCATGCGCTCCTCGCTTCTTTTTCCTCGCATCAAGCACACCCGTACGATCCGTGCCGCGCACACGCCCGCCGTCTCGATCCGTGAGCGGATGACCGGCGTCTGCGTCCCGCCGAGCGACTCGCTCGTCGAGTACGCCGCGTACATCGGCGGCAAGAAGATCGACGCCCTGGGCATCCCCGACGCCCTGGAGCTCGTCCGTGCCCACAACGCGGCTCACCACCAGGGCTCCGACGCGGTCTCCGACGGGGGCTCCGGCGGAGGTTCCAGCAAGGGGAACGCCTTCGTCTGGGTCGGCCTGCACGAGCCCGACGCCCCCGAGGTCGAGTGGCTCGCGGAGGTCTTCGCCCTGCACCCGCTCGCCGTCGAGGACGCCGTCAAGGCTCACCAGCGGCCCAAGGTCGAACGCTACGGCGACTCGGTGTTCGTGGTCCTGAAGACCGTCGCCTACATCGACCACGAGGTGCTCACCGCCACCAGCGAGATCATCGGCACCGGCGAGCTCATGGTGTTCGTCGGCCCCGACTTCGTGGTGACCGTGCGCCACGGCAGCCACTGCCCCCTCTCGGAGGTGCGCGCGCGCCTTGAGGACAAGCCCAAGCTCCTCAACCGCGGACCCACCGGCGTGCTGCACGCGATCGCCGACCACGTGGTCGACAAGTACCTCAGCGTGGCCGACCGCATGCAGGCCGAGCTGGAGGACGTCGAGGCCATGGTCTTCGCCGACGTCAGCGCCCGCGACATCGGCCGGATCTACAACCTCAAGCGCGAGATGATCGAGATGAAGCGGTCCGTCATGCCGCTCCAGTCGCCGATGTCCACGCTGGCCCAGCGACGGATGATCCCCGCGGAGATGCGCGAGTATTTCCGCGACGTCGTCGACCACCTGGCCCGCGTCTGCGAGCAGGTCGAGTCGTCCAACGAACTCTGCAACTCCATACTGCAGGCGGCGCTCGCCCGCTCCAACGCGCTCGCCAACGAGGACATGCGGAAGATCTCCTCGTGGGTCGCGATCATGGCCGTCCCCACGATGATCGCCGGCATCTACGGCATGAACTTCGAGCACATGCCGGAGCTCGACTCCGTCTTCGGCTACCCGGTGGTGATCGGCGTGATGGTCATCGCCTGCACGCTGCTCTACCGGGGCTTCCGCCGCAACGGCTGGATGTGACCGGGGCGCTCCAGTCGGCCCCGCTCCACCATGGTTTCCGGCGCGACGCCCGGATATGACCCGATCTCTCCCACCGGCTCTCAGGCGCTCAGAGGGCGCGCGGGGGTGATCGGCCGGGGAACGGGCATGCCCCGCTCGGTCCACAGGGCGATCATCCGGTCGGGATAGTCGGTGACGATCGCGGCCACCCCGAGGTCGAGCAGCTCCCCGGCCCGTCCGGGCTCGTTCACGGTCCACACGGCCATCGGCAGGTCGGCCTTCTCGGCGCGCCGGGCGAACTCCTGGTCGACCATCACGTGCTCGGGGGAGAGCGTGGTGCCCCCCGCCTCGACGGCGGCGGCGGGGACGTCGCCGCCGAAGTCCTCCAGATGGAGGCCGTCGAGCCACACGCTGTCCATGGTGGCGCGCTCGATCAGGGCGTACCTCGGGGTCGCGGGGGTGAGCGATCGGGCGATCCGCAGGACGCGCCAGTCGAAACCGAGGATCGCCGCCCTGTCCAGCCTGCGGTGCCGGTCGAGCTCGGCGACGACCATCTCGGTGAACTCGGCGGGGTCGGCGCTCAGCTCCGGCCTGGTCGGGTCGGACTTCAGCTCCACGTGCACCCGCACCCCGTCGGCGCCGTACGCGTCCATCAGGCCCAGCACCGAACCCAGGGTCGGCATCCGGGTGTTCGGCACCGGCACCTGCGTCGCGGCGAAACGGTCCTCGGGGTGGCGCGGCACCCGTATCCCGCACTCCAGCGTGCGCAGCTGCGCCAGCGTGAGCGCTCCGATGGACCGGCCCACGTACGGGAAGGCGGGGTCGTCGCGGAAGGCGGGACGGACGTCGGCGCTGGTCACCGGGGAGACGGTGAGATCGTGCGTGAGCACCAGCCGCCGGTCGGCCGTGAGCGCGACGTCGAGCTCAAGCGCGTCGACACCCAGTTCGAGGGCGTGGGCGAAACCGGGCAGGGTGTTCTCTGGACGGAGCCCGCGGGCGCCGCGGTGACCGTGAATCTCGGCATGCACACAGGGACCTTATCCACCTCGCGCGCCGATCGTCCGGTACGGCTCGCGTCTCGGCGACGCCGTTCGCGAGCCGTACCGGTCCGAACTAGATCATCGAGTGGATCTGGAGCGTTTCCGTACGGCCGGGGCCGACCCCGACGGCCGAGATCCTGGAGCCGCTCATCTCCTCAAGGGCCTTCACGTACGCCCGCGCGTTGGGGGGCAGATCCTCGAAGCTCCTCGCACCGGTGATGTCCTCCTTCCAGCCGGGGAACTCCTCGTACACCGGCTTGGCGTGGTGGAAGTCGGTCTGGGTCATCGGGATCTCGTCGTGGCGGACGCCGTCGATCTCGTAGGCGACGCAGACGGGGATCGTGTCCAGGCCGGAGAGCACGTCCAGCTTGGTGAGGAAGTAGTCGGTGACGCCGTTGATCCGGGTCGAGTAGCGGGCGATGACGGCGTCGAACCAGCCGCAGCGGCGGTTGCGGCCGGTGGTCACCCCGTACTCGCCGCCGGTGGTGCGCAGCCACTCGCCCATCTCGTTGTCGAGCTCGGTCGGGAACGGGCCGGCGCCGACGCGGGTGGTGTACGCCTTCAGGATGCCGATCACGCCGGTGAGCCGGGTCGGCGGGATGCCGGAACCCGAGCAGGCGCCGCCGCTCGTCGGGGAGGAGGAGGTGACGAAGGGGTAGGTGCCGTGGTCGATGTCGAGCAGGTTGCCCTGCCCGCCCTCGAGCAGCACGACCTTGTTCTCGTCCAGCGCCCTGTTGAGGATGAGCGAGGTGTCGGCGATGTGCGGTGTGAGGCGCTCGGCGTAGCCGAGATACTCATCCAGGACCTTGCCCGCGTCGATCGCCCGGCGGTTGTAGATCTTGGTGAGGATCTGGTTCTTCTCGCCCAGCGCGACCTCGATCTTCTTCTGCAGGATGCCCGGGTCCAGCAGGTCCTGGACCCGCACGCCCATCCGGTAGATCTTGTCGCCGTACGCGGGGCCGATGCCCCGCCCGGTCGTGCCGATCTTGGCCTTGCCGAGGTAGCGTTCGGTGACCTTGTCCAGGGCCTTGTGGTGGGGCATGATCAGGTGCGCGTTCGCGGAGATCAGCAGCCGCTCCGCGGAGACCCCCCGGGCCTGGAGCCCGTCGATCTCGCTCAGCAGCACCCCCGGGTCGATGACGACGCCGTTGCCGATCACGGGGACGACGTTCGGGGAGAGCACTCCCGTGGGAAGCAGGTGCAGCGCGTACTTCTGGTCGCCGATGACGACCGTGTGGCCCGCGTTGTTGCCTCCCTGGTATCTGACGACGTAGTCGACCTGGTCTCCAAGCAGGTCGGTCGCCTTACCCTTGCCCTCATCGCCCCACTGGGCACCAACGAGAACGACAGCCGGCATCGTGAGTCTCCCACCACAAAAACGAAAACCCCTGACGCAATCGCGACAGGGGCTCTTGCGTGGAGAGAATACCCGACCGCGCCCGAAATGGGGATCTCCCACCTTGGGAAAGAGGGTTCGGCGGGAGATCCCAGGGACGAATCGGAAGCTGACCCGCGGCTCAGCGGGACAGATCAGGGGCGGAACCGGCGGCTGAATACCCGCAGATCAGCGGCTGGTCAGCTCCTCGGACGCCTCGGCGCTCGAATCCTTCAGGAACTGGAAGCACCGCTCGGCCTCCTCCTTCTCCCCGATGCTCTGGGCGGCGCGGGCGAGCGCGTGCAGGCAACGCAGGAACCCCTGGTTGGGAAGGTGCCCCCACGGGATCGGGCCGTGCCCCTTCCAGCCCGCCCTGCGGAGCTGGTCCAGGCCGCGGTGGTAACCGGTGCGGGCGAAGGCGTACGACGTCACGGCGTGCCCCGCCGCGAAGGACTCGTCCGCGAGTACGGCCCAGACGGCCGGGTACGCGGGGAAACGCGCGGCGACATCGGATGCTTGGGCGCTGGTCTCCAGTGCTTCCCTGGCCTCCGTCAGGTCCGGTAGCAGGGTGGGCGGCGGGCCGGCGAGGAGGTTCTCGTGCGATTCCATGACGACAGTCCTACCCGGTGGACCCACCTCAGGCCAAGATCGGCCCCCGGAGTCTTTCCGGAAGCCGACCTCGTTGTCTCTGCTGTGACCCTTTTCTGGGCTTAGGAGAGCTTGGTACCCGCGGACTTCAGGTGCTGGGCGGCCTCGACGATGCGCGCCGCCATCGAGGCCTCGGCGGCCTTGCCGTACGAGCGGGGGTCGTACGCCTTCTTGTTGCCGACGTCGCCGTCGACCTTGAGAACGCCGTCGTAGTTCTTGAACATGTGGTCGACGATCGGACGCGTGAAGGCGTACTGCGTGTCGGTGTCGATGTTCATCTTCACCACGCCGTAGGAGATGGCCTCGTGGATCTCCTCGAGCAGCGAGCCGGAGCCACCGTGGAAGACCAGGTCGAACGGCTTCTCCGCGCCGTACTTGGCGCCGACCGCGTCCTGGATCTCCTTGAGCACGCTCGGGCGGAGCTTGACGTGGCCCGGCTTGTAGACCCCGTGCACGTTGCCGAAGGTCGCGGCGAGCATGTAGCGGCCACGGTCGCCCAGGCCCAGGGCCTCGGCGGTCGCGAGGGCGTCCTCGGTGGTGGTGTAGAGCTTCTCGTTCATCTCGCCGACGACGCCGTCCTCCTCGCCGCCGACGACACCGATCTCCACCTCAAGGACGATCTTCGCGCGGGCCGTCTTCTCGATGAGCTCCCGCGCGATGTCCAGGTTCTCCTCCAGCGGCACGGCGGAGCCGTCCCACATGTGCGACTGGAAGAGGGGGTCCTCGCCTCTCGCCACCCGCTCAAGGGAGATGTCGAGCAGCGGGCGCACGAAACCGTCCAGCTTGTCCTTGGGGCAGTGGTCGGTGTGCAGGGCGATCGTGACGGGGTAGTTGGCCGCGACGACGCGGGCGTACTCCGCCAGCGCCACCGAGCCGGTCACCATGTTCTTGACCGTGGTGCCGGAGAGGAAGTCGGCGCCGCCGGTCGACACCTGGATGATGCCGTCGCTCTCCGCCTCGGCGAACCCCCTGAGCGCCGCGTTGAGGGTCTGTGATGAGGTCACGTTGATGGCCGGGTAGGCGAAACCGCCTGCTTTAGCCCGGTCGAGCATCTCGGCGTAGACCTCTGGAGTAGCGATAGGCATCGTGTCATCTCCCTGGAGACGGCTATGAACAGCTGGCGCGGCTATGAAGACATAGCCCGCAGGCCAGTATTCCGGAGTTTCTTCCCGGTCGGATAGCTCGGGTACCACTTCGGTGCGTACCGAGGTGTCTCCGACCGTCTCCCCAACGGTATCCCCGGCCCCCTTCCTGCCGGAGGACCGGGACCCGCGGCACCCCTCGCCCCCTCCCCACCAGGCAATCCCCGGCGCGGCGCTTCTCGGCCCCTTTCCCCGCGGGGACTCAGCGGCCGTGGCACGACCCGGACGAGGTGCGGAAATACGCCCTCTCTGACGGATCCGACCAGGTGGTTCGTGAAATATCCTCACGAACCGCTAACCTCCACAGTGTGGGACGCCACAGGTCTGACCCCATGGGCATCGCGCGCCTGGTCCTCGTCGGACTCGCGGTGCTGGCGGTCGTCGCCCTGATCGTGCTGGGAGTCCTCTCGCTGGCCGGAAGCCTGGGCTCCGGCGCGCCGACGGCGTCGCCCGCCCCCTCGGACGCCGTCTCGTCCGCCGTCGCCTCCCCACCCCCATCCGCCACCCCCGAGCGCGTCCCGACGGTCCTCGTCGAGTGCCTGCGGGAGCGGTGCCCCACGGTCTTCGTGAAGATCAGCGGAGGTGACGTGCTCCTCGACAGGGAGATGGCCCTCGGGGAGCAGTTCCGGTCCTTCGACCCCAAGGTCGATGTCGTCCTCGCCGACTCCGCCACCGTCCGCGTCCAGGTGAACGGTGCCGTCCGCTCCCCGGGGAAGGCGGGGGAGCGCCAGGAGTTCACGGTCTCCCGCTAGCCCCGCCTCCCGCATCGTCACAGGCGGCGAGTCGTACCCGACCCGGCGCCCCGGATCGATCGCGAGGGCGCGCGGACCGGAGGGCTACCCCCCGCGCCGCTTGACCGCGACGCGACGGGAGAATCCCCGGCCCTTCAGGCCGGGGAGGAGGTCAACCCGTTTCCCGCTAAGCCAGGCCGAGGTCGGCCAGGGTGTAGGCGGTCAGGTACGGCAGTCCGGCCTCGGCGATCGCCGAGGAGGCTCCCCGGTCCACGATCGTGGCGACCGCCACGACTTCGGCGCCCGCCTCGCGCAACGCCTCCACCGCCGTCAGCGGGGATCCACCGGTGGTGGAGGTGTCCTCCACCACCAGCACCCGACGCCCCGACACATCCGGCCCCTCGACCCTGCGCTGCATGCCGTGGGTCTTCTGCGCCTTGCGGACCACGAACGTGTCGAGCCTTCCGCCTCGCGCGGCCGCCGCGTGCATCATGGCGGCCGCCACCGGATCGGCGCCCAGCGTGAGACCGCCTACCGCCTCGTAGTCCAGATCCTTGGTGATGTCCAGCATGACCCGCCCCACCAGCGGCGCCGCCTGCCCGTCGAGAGTCACCCTGCGCATGTCCACGTAGAAGTCGGCCTCCATGCCCGAGGACAGCACGACCTTGCCGTGCACCACGGCCTTGCCCTTGATCTCCGCCAGCAGACTCTCGCGATCGCTCATGGCACAAGGTTAGGGCGACCGGGGAGCCCGCCCGATCGGGGCCCCGCCTACGAGCAGGCCGGCCGTAACGTCGATTTCGGCCCGTGATGGCAAAAGTGCGATCCGGGTTTACTCGCGGCGCGGACTGCGGGATTATCCGGCAGGCAACTCCGGGTAATGGTGAGGTCACAATGGGTGCGGAAACATCTCAAGGCGACGCCGAGCTGCTGGCTGCCACCAGGAACGGCGACGTGGCCGCCTACCGGCTGCTCCATCGGCGACACGCCCCCGCGACGCGTGCCCTCGCCCGCCTGCTCCTGCCGGGTGAGAGCGAGGCCGAGGACCTCGTAGGGAAGGCGTTCGCCGAGGTCCACCACGTGATCGCCCAGGGACACGGCCCGGAACAGGCGTTTCGCGTCCATCTGTTCACCGTCCTCCGCCGTACCGCCGACGACCGCTCCGGTACGGACGGAGGCACACCGGCCGTACCGGAACGGCCGTCACGGGAAGTCCTCAAGCGGGCCGACGGCGAGGACGGGGCCGACGAGGGGGCCGTAGAGCGGGCGACCGGTGAGGTCGCGGATGAGTCCGATGAGGAAGCTGTCGAGCGGGCGACCGGTGAGATCGAGGGCGGGGCGGAAGAGGAGACCGTCGAGCGGACACTCCCCGCAACCGGGGAAGAAGCGAACGGAGAGACCGCTGAGCGGCCCACCGACGAGCCGGGCGGGAAGACCGGTGAGCGGCCCACCGGTGAGATTGGCGGCGAGGCGGACGGGGAGACCGACGAGCGGGCGGACGGCGAGGCAGGACCCTTCGATCCGCGCGCGTTTCTCGTCGACCCGTCACTGCGGGGCCTGGAACGCTCGCCGGTGGCGAGGGCGTTCCTCTCCCTGCCCGAGCGGTGGCAGTTCGTCCTGTGGCACGCCGAGGTCGAGAGGCTCAGGGTCGAGGACGTCGGGCTTTTGCTGGGTCTGACCGTGAACGGCGCGGCCGCGCTCGCCCACCGGGCGAGGGAGGGGATGCGCCAGGCGTGCCTGCGCATCCACCTGGCCGAGACGTCCGCCCCCGAGTGCCGGCCCGTGCTGACCAGGCTGGGCCCCCACACGCGTGGCGGCCTGGACAGGGAACAGAGCAGGGTCGTCGAAAGGCACCTGGAGGGCTGCTCCGGCTGCCGCGCGGTGCTCACGGAACTGACCGGCATCGGCCACGGCGTCCGCTCCGTCATCGGCCCGCTCGTCGCCGGTCCCGCGTTCCCCGCCTACCTGACGGCGCTCGCCAGGATGGGCGCCACGGCGGGGGGCGGCGGGCTGTCCGGCCGCTGGCGGAGGGCTCCCCGATCCGTACGGCGCGCCGTCGCGGCCGGTGCGATGGCCACCTCGGTCATGGTGGCCGCGGCCCTCGTGCTGGTGTCGACGGAGGAGCCCGTCCGATGGCCGAGCACGGCCTCCGAGCCGATCGTCGTGGCCCCGGTGCCCGACTCCCCGGACCCGGAGGTGCCGGAGACCTCCGAAGGCCCCGTACCGTCTCCGTCGGGACGGTCGGCGAAATCCGGCCGCGGCTCCGAGGAGACCGGAGCGGCGCCCGGATCCGTTGCCGGCGCGCCCCCCGACGGCGAGTCCGGTGAGACGGGCCCCGGGGACAGGGCCGGTGAGTCCGAGGGGGGCGCGCCGGCCGGAGCGGGGCCGGGCGGTCAGACGGGTGCCTGGCTCGCTCCCCGCCTGGTGGCCAGGATCGACGCGCTCGGCGCCCTCGTCAGGTCCGAGGCCGGAATCGTCGTGGTGCGGCTGCGTAACGCCGGCCGGGGGCAGAGCGAGGAGGTCGTCGCCGACGTCGGGCTGCCGCGAGGTGTGACGCTGCCGTCCGGGTCCCGCCGAGGGAACGCCGTCGGCGGCGTCACACCGGTGGGTACGGTCGACGGCTGGTCCTGCCGGGCACGAAACCGGGGCGCCCGGTGCGTCCGCGGCCCACTTCCCGCGGGCCGGGCCACAGCGGTCTTCCTCAGGGTTCTGGTGTCGGATGAGGCGGCCTACGGGACGTCGCCCTCGGTCACGGTCACCACCGCGGGGACGCGGGTGGAGGCGAGGTCACGCAGCAGGGTACGGGCGACGGGGGCCCCGGCCAGGTTCGCCACCGACGGCCGGGTCGCCGTCTCCGCGATCGGCAACACCCTGGTGGGCTGCGCGCCCTCGGAGCCCGCGTGCGAGGCCGCCCGCTCCCGGCGGGGCGGCAGACGCGACAACAACAACTGGGAGATGCGTCTCATCGATCATGACGAGGATCCGTCGACGAGCAGTTCGAGCGCCGCCCGGCTCGCCCTGCCGGCGGCGAGCAAGGTGGTGTGGGCGGGACTCTACTGGTCGGCGAGTGCGCCACCAGGTGGGCGGATCAAGCTCAAGGTGCCGGGTGAGGGCCGGTACCGGCAGGTCAGGGCCACGCAGGTGGTCGAGAGGGAGCTGCCCGCGGGGCGCGGTTACCAGGCGTTCGCCGAGGTGACGCGTTTGCTGGGCAGGGTTCGCGGGACGTACTGGGTGGCCGACGCCTCGGTGCGGTCAGGTGTGGCGCGTCACGCCGGGTGGAGCCTGGTGGTCATCGTCGCCGACCCGCGCCGGCCGTACAGTCAGGCCGTCGTCGTCGACACCACCGAGGTGCTGGACGGGGAGAATCGCTCGGCGCGGATACCGCTCGAAGGGCTGACGCCCTCCGGCGTGCCCGCGAGGATGTCCCTGGTGACCTGGGAGGGTGACGCGGGCGTCGCGGGCGATCGGGTGAGGCTCGGCGGCCGGACCCTGCGGCCCGCGGGTGGGGAGCGGGACCCGCGCAATCCCTTCGACGGGTCCGCCGTCGGGGCGCGGGGCACCGGCACGACCTTCGGCACGGACGTGGACCGCTTCCGGGCGCCCCTCGGCCGTGACCCGGTACTGGAGATCAGTACGCGCGAGGACGTTCTGCTGTTCGGCGTGGCGGCGGTGAGCGTGCGGACCGCCCCGTGACGGCCCTCGGTGGTCGGCGACGCGGTGGAAGGTGAGTCGTCGGCGGTGCGGTGAAAGGAGGGGCCGGTCGTATCCCTGACGAGGTGCATCGCTGACGGAAGGAGAGTCGTATCCCTGACAAAAGGGGCACGCCGCGCCTGTGGGTTCGTTGTGCGGTGAGGGGCTGGTGTGGAGGGCGGGGAGGCCGGGGCGCAATGGGGGAGAACCGGAAGTGATAGCACCTCGCCGAGCGGGTTCACGAACGGGACAAACTGGTACGGTCTGCGTGAACGATCCAGCGTATGGTCGAGCGCGGGTGGAATCGTCGGGATTCACCCTCGGATGGTCAGCTGCTTGATTACCCTGAGGAAGGGCCGTCTGTCCGGTCTCTGAGGGGTTCTTTCAGGCTTGTCTGAACCGAAGGATCGGGCTACGTAGGAAGGGCGGTGTCGTGTGGATCGTTGCGCGCTGTTCGTGGACGCCGGCTACCTGCTGGCCGACGGCGCGATGGCGGCGCACGGTACCCGCCACCGCGAGTCCGTCTCCTGGGACTACCCGGGGCTGCTCCAGCTGCTCAACAAGTTGTCGAGAGAGCGCACCGGGCTGCCGTTGTTGCGCTGCTACTGGTACGAGGCGACCGTGGAGGGCCGCCGCACCCCGGAGCACGACACGCTGGCCGAGATCCCCGGCCTCAAGCTTCGCCTGTCGCGCATCCGCCCCGGTCGTCGCGAGGGTGTCGACGCCCAGGTCCACCGCGACCTGATGACGTTGGCCCGCAACGGCGCGGTCTGCGACGCGGTCGTGGTCAGCGGTGACGAGGACCTGGCGCAGGTCATCTGCGACGCCCAGGACCTCGGCATCCGGGTCACCGTGGTGCACATCAGCGCCGACGGCAACTGGGCCGTCTCCCGTACGCTGCGCCAGGAGTGCGACGACCTGATCGAGATCGGCGCCGGTCAGCTGCGCCCCCACGTCAGCCTGCTGAGCGGCGACACACCCGCCCTGGTGGCCAACGGCCACCAGCGCGCCGCCAACGGCCAGTCCGTCTCCTCGCGCGGCACCGGGGGCGCCGGCGGAAACACCGGGGGCATCGGCGCGAACACCACCGCCCCGGCCACCAGTCCCATCCCCGCGGTCCAGCCGTCCCGCGCGGCTCACGCCCAGCCCGCGCTGCCCTCCGCCTATCAGAGCTACACCCAGGAGTCACCGGTCGTCCCGGCCGCTCCCGCCACACCGCCGCCACCGCCACCCCCGCCCGCCTCCCCGCCCTCGCACGCGGCCGTCAGCACCCAGACCGGTCCGCTGCCCGTCGCGCCGCAGTACTCGCTGGGCAACACCGGCGGCATGCCGAGCTATCAGTCCCCGCCGCAGCAGATGGGCACCTACAGCGGCCCCCAACCGGCTCCGGTGCCGACGCAGAGCACGGGAACCGGTGCCGCGACGACCCTCTCCGACGCGGTGCAGGCCGCACACAAGGAAGGCCACGACTTCGGCGAGTCCGTGGCCAAGGACGCGCCCGCCCTGTGGCTGGAGGCGGTCCTCGCCCGCAAGCCCCGGATGCCCTCTGACCTGGAGGCACGCCTGCTCCAGGGCTCCTCACTGCCGATCGACTTCCTCCTGCACGACGAGGTCCGCCACGCCCTGCGCCGCGGCTTCTGGGACGCCCTGGAGCGCGCCCGCCGCTGAGAGGCGCACGAGAGGCGCACGGTCGGCTCGGAAGGAACCGCGGCGCGAAGGGATCGCGCCGCGGAGATCCCCCAAGTGACGCGGAGATCCCTCAGGGAGGCGCGGAGACGTCCCTCGGGTGAGCGACGGAGAGGCCCGCCGGGTGACTGCGGGGCACCCGTCAGGTGACCGTGAAGACGCCCGTCTGACTGCGGGGCGCCCGGAGTGACCTGCGAAGGCGCCCGTCAGGTAAGGGCGTCGAAGCCCGCGCGCAGGTGGTCGAGACGGTTGGACAGGTCGGTCAACGGCCCCGCGAGACCGGGGTCGCCGCTTTTACGGGCCAGCTCCACGACCCGGCCGAGCTCCTCCTCGACGGCGGCCAGGCGCCTGGACAGCTCGGGCAGCACGGCCGCCTGGTCGGACGCCTCACCGGGCGGCAACTCCGTGGCGAGGCGTTCGCGGAGCATGGTGGCCTGCTCGGCGAGCCTGCGGTTCATGTTGTAGAGCTCCACGAACACCGCGACCTTGGCCCGGAGCACCCAGGGGTCGAAGGGCTTGGTGAGGTAGTCGACGGCGCCCGCCGCGTAACTGCGGAAGGCGTAGTCGGGCGCGCTGTCGACCACGGTCAGGAAGATGATCGGGATGTTGCGGGTTCGTTCGCGGCGTTTGATGTGGGCCGCCGTCTCGAATCCGTCCATGCCCGGCATACGGACGTCGAGCAGGATCAGGGCGAACTCCGTGCCGAGCAGCGCCTTCAGCGCCTCCTCCCCGGACTTCGCCCGGACAGGGATCAGATCGAGCGAGCTGAGAATGGCCTCAAGCGCGATGAGGTTCTCCTCCCGGTCGTCCACCAGGAGGATCTTGGCTTTGTCCGGCATCGATCACACGCCTTCGTCGGAGTCGGCGGCCGGCTTGCCCCGGGTGAGCCAGCCGCGCAGCCTTTCCAGCAGGCGGTCGACGTCCACGGGCTTGGGCACATAGTCGGAGGCGCCGGAGGCGATGCTTTTCTCCCGGTCGCCTCGCATGACCTTAGCGGTCAGCGCGATGATCGGCAGATCCGCGAACTGGGGCATCCGGCGGATCGCGGAGGTGGTGGCCCAGCCGTCCATCTCCGGCATCATGATGTCCATCAGGACGAGGGCGACGTCCTCGTTGCGTTCGAGCTGCTCGATGCCCTCGCGACCGTTCTCCGCGTAGATCACCGTGGAGCCGTAGCGTTCGAGCACGCTGGTCAGCGCGAACACGTTGCGGATGTCGTCGTCCACGATCAGGATCTTCGCCCCGGTGAGCGGATCGTCGCCCTTCCACGGCTTGCCCTCGCCCTGCGGGAACTGCGGCAGGGGCATGTCGTCGTTGAGCGTCAGCTCCGGCAGGTCGCCGGGCTCTTCGAGCACGCCGATGAGCGTGGGGTTGCGGGGGGAGGAGGGAGTGCTCGCCCCGCCGTCGCGCGCGGACAGCGGGCCGCCGTACGACGGGGGCAGGTAGAGGGTGAAGGTGCTGCCCTCGCCGACCTCGCTGACCACGTGGATCTCGCCGCCGAGCAGGCGGGCGATCTCGCGGCAGATGGACAGGCCAAGGCCCGTCCCCCCGTACTTGCGGCTGGTGGTCCCGTCGGCCTGGCGGAACGCCTCGAAGATGACCTCCAGCTTGTCGGAGGCGATCCCGATGCCGGTGTCGACCACCTCGAAGGCGAGGATGCCGTCGGCGCCGCGCAGGGTGTCGTCCACGAAGGCGACGGCGCGCCTGGCGTGGATCACGCGCAGCCGCACCTCTCCCTTGGGGGTGAACTTGATCGCGTTGGAGAGCAGGTTGCGCAGCACCTGCTGGAGACGCTGCTCGTCGGTGCGGAGCTCCTGCGGGATCGACGGGTCGATCTCGACGTTGAACGACAGGCCCTTGTCCTGGGCGAGCGGCGCGAAGGTGGCCTCGAAGTAGTCGACGAGCTTGGGCAGGGAGATCTGCTGGGGGTGGATGTCCATCCGGCCGGCCTCGACCTTCGACAGGTCGAGAATGTCGTTGATCAGCTGCAGCAGGGCGGAACCGGCGCCGTGGATGGTCCTGGCGAACTCCACCTGCTGGGCGGTGAGGTTGCCGTCGGCGTTCTCGGTGAGCAACTTGGCGAGCACGAGCAGGCTGTTCAGCGGGGTGCGCAGCTCGTGGGACATGTTGGCGAGGAACTCCGACTTGTAGCGGGAGGAGACCGCGAGCTGCTCGGCGCGCTCCTCCAGCGTGCGGCGGGCCTGCTCGATCTGGAAGTTCTGGATCTCGATCGCCCGGTTCTGCTTGGCGAGCAGCGCGGCCTTGTCCTCCAGTTCGGCGTTGGAGCGGCGCAGCTCCTCCTGCTGGCGCTGGAGCTCGTCGGAACGCTCCTGCAACTCGGTGGTGAGGCGCTGCGACTCGGTCAGCAGGTCCTCGGTCCTGGAGTTCGCGATGATCGTGTTCATCGTGACGCCGATGGTCTCGACGAGCTGGTTCAGGAAGTCGTGGTGGACCTCGCTGAACTCGCTGAACGAGGCGAGCTCCAGGACACCGAGCACCTGTGACTCGAACAGGACGGGCAGCACGACGATCTGTGCGGGCGTGGAGGTGCTGAGGCCGGTGTCGACGGTGAGGTAGCGGGCGGGCACGTTGCCGAGGATGATCCCCCTGCCCTCCAGCGCGGCCTGGCCCACGATGCCCTCGCCGGTCGCGAACCGCTGCCTGGGGCCGCTGCCGGGGCGGGCGCCGTACCCGGCGATGAGGAGCAGGTCGCGGTCGCCGGTGGGTTCCGCGAGGTAGAAGGCGCCGTAGTGTGCCGACACCAGTGGGGTGAGCTCGCTCATGATGAGCTTGGCGACCTCCATCAGGTCGCTGTGGCCCTGCATGAGGCGGGAGATCCTCGCCAGGTTGGACTTCAGCCAGTCCTGCTCCTGGTTGGCGGTGGTGGTGTCGCGCAGCACCGCCACCATCATGTTGATGTTGTCCTTCAGCTCGCCGATCTCGCCCTCGGCGTCGACGGTGATGGAGCGGGTCAGGTCGCCGGTCGCGACGGCGGTGGTGACCTCGGCGATGGCGCGCACCTGGGTGGTGAGGCGGCCGGCGAGCTCGTTGACGTTCTCGGTGAGGCGCTTCCAGATGCCCTCGGCGCCCTCGACACGGGCCTGGCCGCCCAGCTTGCCCTCCGAGCCGACCTCGCGGGCGACGCGGCTCACCTCGGAGGCGAACGACGACAGCTGGTCGACCATGGTGTTGATCGTGGTCTTCAGCGCGAGGATCTCGCCCTGGGCGTTCACGTCGATCTTGCGGTTCAGGTTGCCCGACGCGACGGCGGTGGTGACCTCGGCGATGTTGCGGACCTGGTAGGTCAGGTTGTTCGCCATGGAGTTGACGTTGTCGGTGAGGTCCTTCCAGACGCCGGAGACGCCGCGTACCCGGGCCTGGCCGCCGAGTTGTCCTTCGGTGCCGACCTCGCGGGCGACGCGGGTGACCTCGTCGGCGAACATCGACAGCTGGTCCACCATGGTGTTCAGGGTGTCCTTGAGCTGGAGGATCTCACCCTGGGCGTCGGCGGTGATCTTCTTGGACAGGTTGCCCTGGGCGACGGCGGTGGACACCGCGGCGATCTGACGGACCTGGGTGGTGAGGTTGTTCGCCATCACGTTGACGTTGTCGGTGAGGTCCTTCCAGGTGCCGGAGACACCGGGCACCTGCGCCTGACCGCCCAGCTGACCCTCCGAGCCGACCTCGCGGGCGACGCGGCTCACCTCGGAGGCGAACGACGACAGCTGGTCGACCATGGTGTTGATCGTGGTCTTCAGCGCGAGGATCTCGCCCTGGGCGTTCACGTCGATCTTGCGGGTCAGATCTCCGTTGGCGACGGCGGTGGTGACCTCGGCGATGTTGCGGACCTGGTAGGTCAGGTTGTTCGCCATGGAGTTGACGTTGTCGGTGAGGTCCTTCCAGACGCCGGAGACGCCGCGTACCCGGGCCTGGCCGCCGAGTTGTCCTTCGGTGCCGACCTCGCGGGCGACGCGGGTGACCTCGTCGGCGAACATCGACAGCTGGTCCACCATGGTGTTCAGGGTGTCCTTGAGCTGTAGGATCTCACCCTGGGCGTCGGCGGTGATCTTCTTGGACAGGTCGCCCTGGGCGACGGCGGTGGACACCGCCGCGATGGCGCGGACCTGGGTGGTGAGGTTGCCCGCCATCACGTTGACGTTGTCGGTGAGGTCCTTCCAGACGCCGGAGACGCCGCGCACCTGCGCCTGACCGCCCAGCTGACCCTCGGTGCCGACCTCGCGGGCGACCCGGGTGACCTCCTCGGCGAACGCGAGGAGCTGGTCGACCATGGTGTTGACGGTGTTCTTCAGCTCGAACATCTCGCCGACCGCGTCGACGGTGACCTTGCGGCTCAGGTCGCCCCGAGCGACCCCGGTGGTCACCGCGGCGATGTCGCGGACCTGCGCGGAGACGCGGCTGGACATGGTGTTGACGGCCTCGGTGAGGTCGCGCCAGCTTCCCGACATGCCGCGCACGTTCGCCCGGCCGCCCAGGCGTCCCTCGGTCCCGACCTCCCTCGCCACCCGCGTCACCTCGGACGTGAACAGCGACAACTGGTCGACCATGCCGTTGATCGCCTTGCCGAGGCGGCGCACCTCGCCCCGGGCGCCGCGGTCGAGATCGATCCGGCGGGAGAGGTCGCCCTTCGCCACCGCGTCGATCACGTCGGCGGCCCCGCTGACCGGGCCCACGAGCGCGTCGATCAGCGTGTTGACCGAGTCGACGCTCTCGGCCCACGAGCCCACGCCGGGGCCGGGGGTGAGGCGCTCGCCGAAGCGGCCCTCCTTGACCACCTCGCGGCGGACCCGGTGCAGCTCGTTCGCGAGGTGCTCGCGGCGGTCGGCGACCTCGTTGAGCAGCAGGCGGATCTCGCTGAGGATCCCGGGAGGTGCGTGTGGCACCCGGCGGCGGAAGTCACCGTCGCGCCAGGTGATGAGCGTCTGAAGGATCGGTCGTAGATCCGATTCGCTGTAACGTCGCTCCTCGACGTCGGACACGGTATTGACCGTGGTCATATGACCTCCCTGACTCCCGGGGGCGCGGCCGTGAGTCACCCCAGTCTGTCACGGTGCGCAATGTGTAGTCCCACCTTCGATTCACCCCATGTCAACGGGAAGTGTGGTAGTCACGGAACAGTGACCAGTGCTCCCCGCGCCGTTCTGGCGGCGACCTTCGCCCCAGGAGACACGGCCGTCCCTGCCGCCAGGCGGTTCACCATCGAGGTGATGACCGCCTGGGCCGCCGCGTCCGTTCTGGCGGTCGCCGAACGGCTGGCCGCCGACCTGTCGTCGCAGGTCACGGACGTTCCCTTCGAGATCGTCTGGAGCCATCTGGGTGATGGCCTGCGGATCGAGGTGCGCCAGAGGCAGGCTCCCGCCGAGAGCCCCGGCGCACCGTCCGTGCCGGTGGAGGAGTGGGGTGTCACCTTCGCCGGTCAGCAACGCACGCACTGGGCCAAGATCCGGCTGGCCGGCTCCTCCGGGCGTCCGTCCTCGGAGTGGGCCACGGAAGAGCCCAGTCGTGGACCGATATGGATGGGTTTTCTCGCCGACGCGAGCGACCTGCTGGCAGGCACTCTCGACCCCGACATGGTGCCCGCGATCATCTCGCAGATCGTGGTGCCGCGGCTCGCCACCTGGTGTGCCGTCTATACGTGGAGCAACGGCGGCGGTCCGCAGCGTCCAGCCTACCTCTGGCACACCGACGAGCGGCGCATCGACGAGCTCAGGGAGGAGCTCGCCGACGTCCAGATCCCGCAGGGCGGCGGTTCCATGCAGCTCGCCGACTCGCAGGTGCTGGTCATCCCGCTCCTGGCGCGCGGGCGCACGCTGGGCGCGATGTGCCTGGGTCGGCCCGACCGGTTCGCCGAGGACGTGTTCCAGTACGCCGAGGACATCGGCCGCCGCGCCGCGCTCGCCCTCGACAACGCCCTGCTGTACGCCACCCAGGCGGCGGCGAACCGGGCACTGCAGCGCAGCCTGCTCCCTCCCGACGAGCCGGGCGAGATCCCCGGTCTCGACCCCGCCGTGGTCTACGAGCCCGCGGGGGAGACCAACGAGGTCGGCGGCGACTTCTACGATCTTTTCGCGGCCGGTGACAGCTCCTGGCGGTTCGCGGTGGGCGACGTCTGCGGGACCGGCCCCGAGGCCGCCGCGGTGACCGGTCTGGCCCGCCACACCCTGCGCCTGCTCGCGCGGGAGGGGTACGGGGTGGCGGCCGTTCTCGAACGCCTCAACCAGGCGATCCTGGACGAGGGTGATCGTGCCCGCTTCCTGACGCTGCTGCACGGGGAGATCACGCCCGTGCCGAGCGGCCTGGACGTGGCGATGGTCTCCGCGGGGCACCCGGAGGCGCTGCGGTTGCGGCCCAACGGTGTCGTGGAGGCCGTGGTGACCTCCCAGTCGCTGCTCGGGGTCTTCCCCGAGGCGACCTTCAAGGCGGAGCTCGTCCACCTCGACCCCGGTGACGTGCTTCTCGCGGTGACCGACGGGGTGACCGAGCGCCGCAGGGACGGGCGACTGCTCGACGACGACGCGGGGCTCGCCAAGCTGCTGGCCGAGTGCGTGGGGTTGTCGGCGCGGGCGGTCGCCGAGCGGATCCGCCGCGCGGTCCAGGACTTCGCCCCCGAGCCGAGCGCCGACGACATGGCGATCGTGGTCCTGCGGGCCCGCTGACGGGGACCGCCGACCGGTCGGAGCCCGTCCACCGGCCCTCTCACCGGCCGGGCAGGGCCGTCGTCACCTCATGGGAGGCCATCACCCCTTCAAGGGGAAGGCCGTCACCTTTTCACGGGGAAACCGTCTTCACGGGGAAACCGTCGTCACTGCACGGGTGGCCATCCCCCTTCAGGGGAGGGCCGTCACCTCTTCCGAGGGGAAACCGTCGCCCTCCGATAGGGGATGTGCGTTAAATATTGGTCTTCACGTGTTTTCTGGCGAACTCCAGCTGTGCCGACATCTGCGCGATGCGCTCGGAGACGACCAGGGAGCCGTGGCCCGCGTCGTAGCGGTACACCCTGTGCTCGTGGTCGCGCTCGGCGAGCCGGGCCACGTACGCCTCGATCTGCCCGATCGGGCAGCGCGGGTCGTTCTCCCCGGCGAGGATGAGGACCGGCGCCTCGACCTGGTCGACGTAGGTGATCGGTGAGCTGTTCACGTACCGCTCGCGCTGTTCCTCGGGTGAGCCGCCGATCAGCGCACGGTGGTAGGAGCGCAGCGCCTCCGTCTCCTCCTTGTAGGCGGCGATGTGGTCGGCGATCGGCACCGTGGCGATGCCCGCCGCCCACATCTTGGGCTGGGTGCCCAGGCCGAGCAGCGTGAGGTAGCCGCCCCAGGAGGCGCCGGACAGCACCAGCCGGTCGGGATCGCAGACGCCGCGGTCGACCAGGGCGTCCCTGACGGCGGCCACGTCGGCCAGCTCGATGTGCCCGACGTCGCCGTGGAGGGCGTTGCGCCAGGCGGAACCGTAGCCGGTGGACCCCCGGTAGTTGACCCGCACGACCGCGAAGCCGTGATCCACCCAGGCGGCCACCTGGGGCACGAAGGAGTCGTCGTCCTGCGCGGTGGGCCCTCCGTGCAGCATGAAGACCGTGGGGAAGGGGCCGGAGCCGCGCTCGGGACGCGAGACCAGGGAGTGGATGCGGCCGCCGGGTCCTTCCACGTCCACGTCCTCGACCGGGACCGACGGGGGTGAGGTGGGGCCGCCGTGGTTCATGACCACGTGGCCGCTGGTCGATCGGATCAACGGCGGGTGGGCGCCGCTGGACCAGGAGTACTCGACGGAGCCGTCGGGGCGGGGCGCGGCGGCGTCGATCACGCCGTGCTGGGTCTCGATCGGGAAGAAGCCGCCGCCGGGAAGGTCGTAGCGGGTCAGGTAGGTGCGGCCCCGGTTGCCTCGTACGACGAGCAGCGAGCGGCCGTCGTCGTACCAGTCGGCGGTGATCTCGCCCGGGTCGCGCAGCCAGATCTCCCGCTGCTCGCCGGTCTGGGGGTCCCAGACGAGGGGCTCGCGGCGGCCCCTGCGCTCGTGCAGGGTGAGCAGGCGGCGGTCTCCGGACACCGGGGCGAAGCGCAGGCCGATGAGCCCCTTGCCGGGGCCGTCGTGCAGGTCGCCGACGACCGCTCCGTTGCGCCGGAGCACGCGCAGCCCGGGGTGCCGGGCGTCGCCGTGCTCGCTGTGACTGATCGCGATCAGCGAGCCGTCCGGGGAGACCGCGGAGACGGCGGCCGCCTCGGCGTGCTCGTAGATCGTCCGTGCGGGTTCGCCCGGCTGCACGAGATGGATGGTGAAGCCCTGACCCGGCCTGGCCATGCCGATGACCGCCTCGCCCGTCGCGGCGAGTCCGAGCCCGGCGGGGAAGCCGGGGTCGAGGTCGATCGGCTGGTCGGGGCCGCCGTAGAAGGGCTGGCGCATCCACCGGCCCCACTCGTCGCCGTCGGTGTCGTCGAACCACCAGATCCACTGCCCGGTGGGATCGATCGCGCCGTATGAGGTGCCCTTGGGCCGGGAGGTCGCAGGGCGGGTGGAGCCGCCCGCACGGTCCCAGGCGTAGACCTCCCACGCCCCCGAGGCGTTGCTGCGGTAGACGGACCGGCTGGGAGCCTGGCCGGCCCACACGGGCAACGTCGCGCGCGGCGCGCGGAACCTGGCCTGCCAGCGCTCCTCCGCCTTCATCTGAACTCCTTGAGCGTGGAGACCCGGTCTTTCAGGGCCGGGAGGAAACGGGGCATGGCACCGTAACGCCTATCGCCTGCCATGCGTTCCGATAAGGTCCGGACGTGCGTACGGCGTACAAGGTGCGGGCCTACCCCACCCCTGAGCAGGCGGCCATGTTGAGCCGCACGTTCGGTTGTGTACGCGTGGTGTGGAACCGGACCCTGGCCTGGCGGCACGCCCGCTACCGCGGCGAGCGGGCCACAACGAACTTCACCCAGGCCAACGCCTACCTGACGGCGATGAAGGCCACCGACGAGCTGGCGTGGCTGAACGAGGTGTCGTCGGTTCCGCTGCAGCAGGCCATCCGCCACCAGCAGGTCGCCTTCACCAACTTCTTCGCCGGACGCGCCCGATACCCGCGCTACAAGTCCCGCACCGGGCGACAAAGCGCCGAGTACACCCGGTCGGGGTTCCGCTACCGCGACGGGCGACTGTTCCTGGCGAAGACGGACACCCCGCTCGCGTTCGTGTGGTCCTGGCCCGACGTTGACCCGGCGAGCATCGACCCGACCACGGTCACCGTCTCGCGCGAGGCGTGCGGACGCTGGTACGCCTCCTTCGCCGTCGACGTCGACGACCCCGAGCAGGCTCCGGCGACCGGCACGATGGTGGGGGTGGACGTCGGTGTGAAGGACTTCGCCGTCACCTCCGACGGCGAGAAGATCGCCAATCCGCGTCACCTGGCCAAACGGGAACGCAACCTGGCCCGCTACCAGCGGCGCATGGCCCGCAAGCAGCGCGGCAGCGCCAACCGGGCCAAGGCCAAGGCGAAGGTCGCCCGCGCGCACCGCAAGGTCCGCGCCTCCCGCACCGACTTCCTGCACCGCACCTCGACGCGACTGGTGCGCGACCACGACGTCATCGTGATCGAAGACCTCGCCGTGAAGAACATGGTCCGCAACCGGTCCCTGGCCAAAGCGATCTCCGACAGCGGGTGGGGCACCTTCCGCCGCATGCTGGAGTACAAAGCGACCGAACACGGCCGCCACCTGATCGTGATCGACCGCTGGTATCCCAGCTCGAAGACCTGCTCGGCGTGCGGGCACCTGCTCGCCCGACTTTCCCTCGGCACCCGGACGTGGCAGTGCCCGTCCTGCGGCACCCGGCACGACCGGGACGTCAACGCCGCGAAGAACATCCTGGCGGCAGGTCTTGCCGTGTCTGCCTGCGGAGGTGACGTCAGACATTCCGGGTCCTCCCGGGTGCGGTCGCCGACGAAACAGGAACCCCGGCCCGCGAGGGCTGGAATCCCCGTCCTTCAGGGCGGGGAGTAGTCAAGTGGCGCTTCCCTCCGTCAAGGCGTCAGCTTCTCGCGCCCGGGCGCGGGCTTGCTGAATTGCGGTCCAGTATGTCGTCTTCACCGGCTAATTTCTTGGGGAATGTCTGGGAATTTCGGACTAAAAGTCACATCAGTAACAGGTGTCTCGAAGGTGACTGTCAAGCACACGGCTTGCTCACCGGCGACGCTTAAAGGTAGACATACGAAAAGAAGCCTCCACGGGGCTCATTTCCGGAAGCCCTCCGATCCTGCCTCGCATAACTTCCGTATCCGTATGCCAGGCGCTGGGTCCCATTCCCACGACCGCCTCGACCGCGTCGTGCCCCAGGCGCATCTCGAACGCGAGAAGGCTTCGATCCGTCTCGACGAAGTGCTCGTTCAGGCTTTCCGTCACCCGCCGCTCCTTCGAATCGTCCACCGACAGGAGCCCCAGCCGCTCCACCAGTGGCGCGAGGTGCCGCGGGGTAGGCGTGACCACTACGAGCTCACCGTCCCCCTTAAGCACTCGTGCGAACTCTGCCCCATTTCTAGGGGCAAACACATTGAGAAGCACATCTATCGTGCCATCTTGCAACGGCAGTGGCCGCCACACATCGGCCACCACCGCCCCCACCCGGGCATGTGCCCGCGCGGCCCGCCTGATCGCGTGCTTGGAGACGTCCAGTGCCACCCCCGCGGCTCCGGGCAGCCCGTCGAGCGCCCGCGCGAGATAGTGACCCGTCCCGGCCCCGGCGTCCGCCACCACCTTCGCGCCGGTGCGGCAGGCAGCGGCCACCGCCTCCGTCAGAGGGGCGTAGTGCCCGGCGCCGAGGAACGCGTCCCTGGCCGCCACCATGGCCGCGCTGTCGGCCGTTCCCGGCACCCGCGACCCGGTCAGCAGGCTGACGTATCCCTGCCTGGCCACGTCGAAGCCGTGCCCCAGGGCGCACCTCAGGACCCGCTCTTCGAGCTCCAGGGAACCGCGGCAGACCGGGCAGGCGAGGTGTTCGACGACATCGTCCAGCATCTCCCCATCATCTCGCGCCGCGCCGAGGGTGAATTGTCATGATGAGCGGGAGGTCGCACAGGCTCAGGTGGTCTGCTGGATCTGCTGGAGAAAGGCCGCGTCGGACGGGGTCTCGCTGAGCCTGCCGGTGAGAAGCTCCAGCGCCTGCTGCCTCTTCACAAGAGATGGGGACCGCACGCCTGGGACAGGGGCGGTGAGAGAGAAGCGAGAAACGGGGGCGGATCATCGCACGCGGCCTAGCCAGCGGTGCGTCACGCCCGGTATTACGGTAGCACCGTTGCCTCATCCCGAACAGGAGAGCGGATGCTACATCGGTCTATAACGGTTGCCGGGGTCGAGGTGTTCCCGCTGTGTGACGCGGTGGGGGCGATGGGCGAGTCGATCCGGCGCCCGATGGCGCAGATGTTCCCCGGCGGCTGTCACGGCGAGTCGGACGGGTGGATCCTGCACTTCCACTGCTATCTGCTGCGCGACGAGGCGGGCCGTACGGTGCTGGTCGACACCGGCATCGGCCCCCGTGACTCGCTCGCGGCGAGCTGGGCACCGGTGCCGGGCTCCCTGGGCGCGGAGCTGGCCCGGGTGGGGACGGCTCCCGAGGAGGTGGACGCCGTGGTCATCACGCACCTGCACAGCGACCACGCGAGCGGCGCGGTGATCGCGGGGGCGCCGGTCTTCGCCAACGCCCGGCACCTTCTGCAGCGCGCCGAGATCGACGCGGCGGGCGAGGAGGTCCTCGACCGCGTCGTCCGGCCACTGGGCGATCGGGTACAGGCGGTGGACGGCGGGGCGGAGGTGCTGCCCGGCATCCGGGTGCTGCTCACGCCGGGGCACACCCCGGGCCACCAGGTCGTCCAGGTCGGCGATCTGGTGCTGACCGGCGACGTGGTGCTGCATCCGGTGCAACTGGAGGATCCGCGAGTGCCCTACCTCTACGACGCCGATCCCGAGCTCGCCATTGTCACGCGGGTGGAGCTGCTCGACAAGGTCAGGGCGGAGGGCGGGATGATCGGCACCGCCCACTTCGCCGAGCCCTTCACCAGGATCGTCTGAACCGAGCCCTTCGGAAGGTCCGTCCACACCGGAGGCGCCAGGGGAGGACGAGCACGAGGGGTGCGCGCGCCTGAGCCGGTGTTCCGGCTCAGGCGCGGTCTTCGCCGTACCGGAGAGGTTGTCAGGGGGTCGTCCGGGGAGCCGCGAGCAGGTTCCGGCGTGCCTTGCGCCGGTAGCGGATGACCTGGAAGGTGCCCAGTGCCCAGATCGGGTACTGCGTGGCGAGGGCCCAGCGGAAGGCGTCCAGGCCGTTGTCGCCCCTGAGGTCGAGGGTGATTCCGATCAGGGCGATCACCAGTATGGACGCGACGAAACCGCCGCCGTTCACGATGCCGGTGGCCGCGCCGATCCGGGTGGCCGGGTTGAAGGTCCTGGCGTAGTCGAAGCCGATCATCGACCCCGGCCCGTTGGCCGCCAGCACCGCCACGAGCACGACCAGCAGCCAGAGTGGTGCCCGCCCCGGCCAGAGCAGTACGGCGGTCCACACCCCCGCGGTGCTGCCGATCACGACGAACACCATCCGGGAGCGGTGGAAGGGGAACCGTCCGGCGAGATAGCCGAGCAGCGGCCCGCACACCATGCCGCACAGGGTCAGCGTGGTGAGCAGCACCCCCGCCGTCGAGGGGGTGAGCCCCTGCCCCTGGACCAGGAACGGATATCCCCACAGCAGCAGGAAGGCCGCGGCCGAGCACTGGGTGGCCGCGTGGGTCCACATGCCCAGCCGGGTGCCCGGTTCGGCCCAGGCCGCCTTCAGGCTCGGTGGCTGCCCCGCGACCTCGGGGAGGGTGTCGCGCAGGACCGTGATCAGCAGGAACGCCGAGACCACGCCCACGACGGCGGCGATCAGGAAGGTCGGCGTCCAGCCGTAGGTGTGCAGGGAGTAGATGAGGGGCACCGCGGAGGCGATCGCGCCCAGCTGGCCGAGCAGGCCGGTGAGCTGGACCATCAGCGGGTTGCGGTGGGCGGGGAAGGAGAGGCGGACCAGCCTGATCACGCTGATGAACGTCATCGCGTCCCCGCACCCGATCAGCGTCCGCCCGGCGATCCCCGGTAGCAGTCCTCCTGCGAGGGCGAAGACGAGCTCGCCGCAGGCCATCACCACGGCCCCCACGATCAGCATCCGCTTGGAACCGAGCCGGTCGACGAGCACCCCCACGGGCACCTGCATGCCCGCGTAGACCAGCAACTGGCACATGGCCAGGATCGAGAGTCCCGCCGCGCCGACGTCGAGCCTCGCCGCCGCCTCGATGCCCGCCACACCCAGCGACTGCCGGTGGAAGACGGCGACGATGTAGGCGAGCACACCGGTGGCCCAGAAGAGAATCGCCCTAGACCGTGGTGTCATGGGGGGAATATTACTTTTTGGGGGTTTTAACAATACGAGCGGGGTCGTGAGGACCCGGGAACGGCTTTTCTCTGAACGGTCCTCCCGCGGTCCGGAGGGCGGTGAAAGGGGTCCGGGCATGCCTCAGCCGGTGCGACCCCCGTGGTCGCACCGGCTGAGGAAGGCGTGGTGCTAGCGGTGGTCCGAGCGCCCGTGACGACCGGCCACGAGCTGGTCGGTGGAGGCCTGACGGGGCACGTCGACCCGGGGGTGGGGTGCGGTGTCCTCGACACGGTCGTCGACGCCGTCGCGGTCGCGGTCGACCACGGGGGCCGAGGCGGTCGCGGGAGCGGCGGAGGCGGCAGGGGCCACGGGAGTCGTGGCGGCCGCGGGAGTCTTGGGAGACTCTTCGAGCTTGCGCTCCAGCTCCCGCTTCTCCTCCTCCAGGCGGGTGACACGGTCACGCGCCTCCATCCGCGAGGCACGGAGCCTGCGGCGGTGCGCGGCCGAGCGTCGCATACCCGCGAACACCATTCCCATGCCGAGCAGGAAAACCGCTCCCGTGGCGACACCCGCGAAGAAGAGCTCCAGCTGGGACAGCTGGAACAGGCGGTCGAAGACCGTGAACGAAGCGGTGGCGGTCGATGTCGTGGTCTCGTCCCAGGAGACCGCGATCACGGCCGCACCCGCGACTACGATCAAGAGAAGTCCCAGCGCTATCATGTGTGACCTCACCTCAGGCTTGGGCTGTTGTGGTAGCCCTTGCTGCCCTGGGCGAGCGGGATTATTCATCGGATCCCGATGGGCGTCGAAGAATATGACGGACAAGCTTCCTGAAGGTGCCACTGATATCGACATTTAGCTCGATATCACCGTTATCGGCGTGGGACGCGGCTTTTCGGTGCGTACCCACCGGGCCCCTCCTGGCTGGACTTCACGGTGCTCGACCGCTCCCCGGCCTCGTTCCGTTCACCGGGGCACCTGATCAGCCGGGGAGTCGCCGCCGTAGCCTGGTCTCGACCGAGGAGGACCCCGTGACGCGCATCCTCGTCGTCGACGACGAACCCCAGCTCCTGCGGGCGCTGCGCATCAACCTGGCCGCGCGCCGGTACGAGGTGGCCGTGGCGGACGACGGTGCCGCCGCCCTGCGCCAGGCCGCCGACTGGCATCCCGACCTGGTCGTGCTCGACCTCGGCCTGCCCGACATGGACGGGGTGGACGTCATCCACGGGCTGCGCGGCTGGACGAGTGTCCCGATCATCGTGCTGTCCGGCAGGGCCGAGAGCCACGACAAGGTGGAGGCCCTGGACGCGGGCGCGGACGACTACGTCATCAAGCCGTTCGGCGTCGACGAGCTGCTCGCCAGGATCCGCGCGGTGTCGCGCAGGGTCTCCGCCACCGAGGAGGAACCGGCCCGGTTCGTGATCGGCGAGCACGAGGTGGACCTGGTGGGCAAGACCGTCTCCGGTGGCGTGCGGCTGACACCCACCGAGTGGCGCCTGCTGGAGATCCTGGCCCGTAACCCCGGCAAGCTGATCACCCAGCGCCGTCTGCTGAACGACGTCTGGGGCGCCGCCTACGGCAAGGAGACCAACTACCTTCGCCAGTACATGGCCCAGATGCGCAAGAAGCTGGAGCGCGACCCCGCCCACCCGGTCCACCTGCTCACCGAACCGGGCATGGGCTACCGCTTCCAGCCCTGACCTGCCCCTTCGCCGGACTCGGTCTCAACCAGCGGACACCCCCGTGTCAACCATGAGATGACCGGGAATCGGTCAGGCGTGAGTCCGTAGACCTTTTCTGGAGGCATGGTTGAGCACGCGGGGGGTGGTCACCGTGATGCTCGGCGCCGCGGTGCTCTTCTCATTGTCGACGCAGGGTGAGGACACGCGTGCGAGGGCCGCGCCTGCCCGGGTCGCACCACTGGACAATCCGGACGGCGTGGGTCCCGGCCTGGCGCCCGTCAGATCGGCCGGGGATCGGGGAGCCGCCGTCAGGCTGATCGGGAGACTCCGGGTCAGGCCGATGGGCTCCAAGGCCGGCTACAGCAGGACCAGGTTCGGCGAGAACTGGGCCGACACCGCCAAAGGGGTGCCGTACGCGCGCAACGGCTGCCGTACCCGCGACGACCTGCTGGCCCGCGACGGCGAGGACGTGCGCTACCGCCGAGGGTCCGACTGCGTGGTCGTCTCCATGAAGTTGCGCGACCCCTACACCGGCCGGATCGTCCGCTGGACCAAGAAGCGCTCCGATGAGATCCAGGTCGACCACGTGGTCCCGCTCTCCTACGGGTGGCGGATGGGAGCCTCCCGCTGGCCGATGTCCAAGCGGAAGCGCATCGCCAATGACCCGCTCAACCTCATCCCGGTGTACGGCGCCGCCAACGAGGCGAAGGGCGGCTCGGGACCGGCGTCCTGGCTCCCTCCCGTACGCGGGGTCCGCTGCGCCTACGTCGTCCGCTTCGCCCAGGTCGCCCTGAAATACAACCTGCCGGTCACCCGCGCGGACAAGAAGGTCATGCTCGCCCGGTGCAGGTGACCTCCGCGCGGCCGCCCTGAGGTCAGAAGCGGCGGATCAGGGCCTGCTTGGCGGTGGTGAACTCCTCGTCGGTGAGGATGCCGTCCCTGTGCAGGTCGCCCAGCTCGCGCAGGCGGCGCAGGAGCGAGTCCGGGTCGTCGCCGGCGGCGGGTGCCGTGGAGGCCTCGATCGAGAGGGGTTCGGCGGGAGGTGGGTAAGCGTCCGAGGGGTGCGGCAGCCTGGCGAGAACGGCGGCGACGAGCAGGGCCGTCGTGCGGATCTCCTTGTCGAATCCCCACAGGACCAGGCAGTTCGGGTCGTGCTTGGGAGCGAATTTGTGGGGTGCCGTGCCCTTCACATGGAAACGGAGGCAGCCGTTCTCCATGCCCGTGGCCGGAACCCACTCCACGCCGTTCAGGTCCTTCAGCGCGAACCGCTGGGAACCCGCCGACTTCTTGACCCCCTCCGCGGCCCAGTTCCATTCAAGACGGATCGACTCACCGTCGAACGTGGCCGTGCCGTCGCCCGCCGGGACCACCACGGGCAGTTCGGGGCCGGGCATGAGGTAGCGCTCCGAGGGACCGTCCGGCACCTGCTCGATCACCAGCGCGTTGCGTACCTCGGTGACGAAATACTCGGCGGCGCCGATGCGGTCGGTGTCGACGACCAGCTGGTAGGGGTCGGCGGCGTCGGCGATCCGACCGCGCGCCGCCTGGCTGAACGGGTCGGCGCCCTCCCGCAGGCGCAGTCGCAGCCTGCCGCCCTTCTTACCGGGCTCGTACGCGATGCCGGCCACCGCCTCCAGCGGCACCCGCACCTCTCCCAGCAACTGCCGCAGTTTCTTCACGCTCCGGTCACGGCCGGGCACGATCCGCAGGATCTCGCCGTCGAACGTCCAAGTCCCGTCGCGCACCATGACCTCCGCCATATGGCGATCGTATGGCAGAGGGCACGGGATGCTCGCAATCGAGTGGGTTGAGTCACCCCAGACCGGTTCTCCATCGTCCCGGCACGAAAGCTCCGGTCATCTTCGGACTCTCCACCCGTGTGCGCCTTGTCGCCGCAAAGAAGCTTCCGGCGGGCGCCCGCCGGAGCCGACCGCGGACGAGAACGGCGTAAAGGAGCGTCAGGAAAGGGTGAAGAAAAGATACCGACATTGGCGTTCGGGCATTTCCCGGGATTTCATGGAGGGGCGGAGGCCCACCCCCTCGATAAATGCCTATTCGGCAATAAATGTCCGTTATGCGGAGGGGGTAGGTGTGATGTCCGGGATCGAACCGGTGGGGTTCTCGCTCGCCGGGGGGTTCGTCACCGTCGTCGCCACGGCCGCGACCGCCTCGCTGCTCCTCGCTCCGGCGGAGACCACCGGCCGCGTACTGATCATGGCGATCGCCGTGTGCGCCTACGCCGCCCGCGGGGTCCGGGCCGGGGTCGCGCTGGCGACGGCCGTCATGGCGTGGTTCTTCGGTACCGGATTCCTGGTCAACGGTGCCGGGGAGCTCAGCTTCGGCAGGCAGGACCTGCTCCGCCTCGGCCTGTTCGCCGTCGTCGCGCTGGGTGCGAACGCGTGCGCCGCCGGGTGCCGGATGGTCGCAGCCAGGCGCCGCCTCCGCGTCCCGCTGCCCGGAGAAGACCCCTCGCGTCTGGTCCTCGCCCGCAACTGACGCGCTCCACGGCCCGAGGGCCGTGTGATCGTGGGGAACGGGAGTTCATGGGTATTCGAGGGATTCGACATCGTTCGCGGCATTCGACAGGAGAATGCCGCGCCCGGCCGATGCCGGGTACGGCATTCTCTTTTAACGACAATTCTTTCATTTGTCAGGCTCGGAACTCGGAGAGGTTCAGAGCGGCGGTGTCTCGTTGGTGAACTTGTCGCAGTTCGCCGGGTAGGCGGGAGGCCCGAGAGGCGTTCCCGGAGCGAAGAAGCCCCCCGTTCGCGGAACCGGCCGCCCGAGAAGACACTTCGTCCGGGCGACCTGACCGGACGAACTCTGGACCGTGAGGTGAAGGTACGGAAGGGCGCCGTCATGGAGGATCGTCGTCGCGAGGTCCACCACGTCGGTGGGATGACCGGGGATCTTCGAAAGATCGTGCCAGAGCGGAGTCGTGCGCGGATCGCGGAGTTGTGCCGTCCCGTCGTTCCTGACCGACGCGGTGATCGGTTCGAAAAGCAGGTACGACACCGAGACGGCGGAGGTCGGCGCCGCGGGGCCGATCGGTCCCGCGGGTCCCTCGGGGCCAGGTGCTCCAGGCTCGCCCGCGGCTCCGGTGGCGCCGGTCGGGCCCACCGGTCCGGTGGCGCCAGGTTCGCCGGCCGGCCCCACGGGTCCCGGAGCGCCGTCCGCACCCGTGGGCCCGGGGGCGCCGACCGGTCCTTCCGGGCCCATCGGCCCGACGAGGCCGACAGGTCCTTCAGGGCCGATCGGCCCCGCAGGTCCTTCAGGGCCGATCGGTCCCACCGGTCCTTCAGGACCGATCGGCCCTACCGGTCCCGCGAGTCCCTGGGGACCCGCCGGACCCGCGGGTCCTTCAGGGCCGATCGGTCCGGTGAGCCCATCCGGTCCCTGAGGGCCGATCGGTCCCGCAGGTCCCATCGGCCCCGCAGGACCGGTGGCACCCGTCGCGCCCGCGGGTCCCATCGCGCCCGCCGGGCCCGGTGCCCCGGGAAGGCCGGGGGCACCGGTGTCACCCTTCGCTCCCGTCGCTCCCGTCGGTCCTGCGGGACCCGAAACTCCCTTGGAGCCTGCCGGACCGGCCGGGCCTGCGGGGCCCACCAGAATTGCGGGTCCTGCCGGATTTGCCGGGCCTGCCGTCCCCCCGGGTCCCGCCGGTTTCGCGGGGCCGACTGGTTTCGCTGGGTCGGCTGGTTTGGCAGGTCCCGCTGGTTTCGCGGGCCCCGCCGGTTTGGCCGGTTTAGCCGGGCCGGGTAGGCTGAGCGGATCGAGTGGAGCATCTGGAAGATCCGTTTTGGCGGGATTTTCTTTAGCGGGATTCGCCGGGATCGCCGATTCCGATGGCAGTTCGAGACTCGACGATTTCTTGCCGCGGTCCCGGCCGCTCCTGCTCTTCCCGCTGCCCCGATTCTTGCCGGGACGATCGCGGTCGCACACGCAGTGCTGCCCCTGGCACTTGCAGTCTTCCCGCCCGAGGGCTCCGATCAGGGAGAAACTCGCGCCCCCGGGCGCGCCGATCGTCCTCCCGACCGGGATGGTCTCGCTACCTGCGGCTCGCGTGTTGAGGAGAACGACTCCCGTGGTCTCGGTCACGGCGCCGGCCGGTGCCTGGCAGGAAAGTGCCAGAACGGCACCGATTGCTGTTGTCGCGACGGACCGGTTTCGAGCACGTTGGCTGGAATTAATGTTTTGAGCCCGTTTTCTACCGCTAAAAGTCATCGCATTCCATGTCTTTTGTGATTTCAGGGAATCGGATTGCTTGAACCGCGACGATGGCGGCAAGCAGGAGTTACCCGATGATCGACATGGCAAAGCGCGACCCTCGTTAAGAAGGTTTAAACGGATTCGTCAATGGCGGGGATATGTCCAGGTTGTTTGATTCCCCGCCCGTGGCCGCGGCAGATGGCGGCTCTCTCGATTCGCATATCCGAGTCGAGGCCTTTTTTATTGCCCGTAATGATTTTTGAGATGATTATTCGGGTCAAAATTCGTGACGCGCGTCGTGCCGTCCCCGGCGGGACCGGGAGCGCCGGTCCCGCCGCCGGCAGATGCTGTGGGTGAGCCGGTGGACGTCCTCTCGGATGTGTTCACCGGTTGTGTCTACTGGCTCTCGCTCGCCTGCGTCTGGCCCTGCTCGGCGAGCGTGCCGCACTTGTAGCCCGCCTCTCGCTCCGGCTGCAGTTGGAGGTTGCCGAGGAGCGTGCCGTCGATCGGGCGCCGGAAGGTCTCCAGCTTGTCGCAGTCGTAGAAGACGTAGGTGCCCTGGCTCTCGCCGAGCAGCATCATCCACCGGCCGTCGTAGAGGGGCTTGTCGTCGTCGGCGTTCTTGATGACGGCCCACTGGTCCTGGAAGCCGACGTAGGGGAGGAGGTCGTTGGCCCGCCCCGTCTCCTGCATCTCGATCGCGCCCAGGGCCATCTGCAGGATCAGCAGGAATCCGAGGCCGATGCCCGTGAGGGCGCCGGTGAGCACCTTCATGCCGGCGCGGCCGACGGGCTTGCGGCGCAGCAGCCGGAACGGCACCAGGAACGTCAGCACGCCCAGCCCCACCGCGACGACGACCATGGCGGCGATTTCGAGGTCGCCCACGAGGCTCAGCAGACCCCAGTAGGTCGCGCCGCACCACAGCGCGGCGATCAGGGCGGCCACCCAGGGGCGGCGCCGTACGGCCGTCATGGCCTTTCCGACCGCGCCGCGGGTCACCTTGTCGGCGAGCCAGCCCACCCCGACGACGAGGCCGAGAAGCGGCGCGATGACGAGCAGGAGCAGGATCAGCGTCCCCATCAACCGGCCGAGCAGGACGGACTGGTCGATTCCCGCCTGCTGCGGGCTGATGCCGAACACGCCGTACATCTGCTCGACGCCGAGGTAGAGGACGGCGTAGAACGCGACGCCGATCGGGACGATGATCGAGCCGATGCGCTCGATCATCGCCAGCACGCCGCTGCCCTCCTCCGTGGGTTCCACGGGCTCCGCGGAGGTTTCGGCGGGAGGCGCAGGGGGGATATATACCTGTCGCTCTGAAATATCCTGACTTGTCACGAAGGATGATGGTAGGTCATAGCGATTGACGCGATGTTGACTATCTGTAAACGCGTCGAATCCGCCCTTCAGCTGGGCGGGAGCAGGGGAGACCGCTTCTCCCCGGAAAGCCGTCACCGGGGGACGATCCGCCCGCTCAGGGCTCCCTCGCTCGCAGCGGCCCGCAGTCCGGAGTGGTCCCACTAACCTCCGCGATGTCCTCCTGATCTGTGAAAAGTAACTATAAGTTTTTGCTGCGCGACCTAAAGTGATGGAGCTAGCCTGCCTACCGATACAGGCGGACCGTGGCGAGGGCGACGGGAGCGCGACGGCGGCGAGAGACGGTGAAGGCATGGTGATGGAAGGCGCGGTGGCCGTGGTCACCGGTGCGGCACAGGGCATCGGCGAGGCGGTGGCGCGAGCCCTGACGGCGACGGGCACACGTGTCGCCGCGCTCGACGTGAACGCCGAGCGGGTCGCGCGGGTCGCCGCCGGCCTCGGCGTCGCGGTCGCCTACCCCTGCCAGGTCACCGACAGCGCCGCCGTCGACGACGTGGTCGCGCGGGTCGAGGCCGATCTCGGCCCGATCGAGCTGCTCGTCAACGTCGCAGGAGTGCTCTGCTCGGGACCCGTCGTCGCCATCAGCGACGACGACTGGGCTCGCACGTTCGCCGTCAACACCGGCGGAGTCTTCCACCTGTCCCGCGCGGTCGCCCGCCGGATGATCCCCCGCAGATCCGGGGCGATCGTCACCGTGGGATCCAACGCCGCGGGCGTGCCCCGGACCAACATGTCGGCCTACGCCGCCTCCAAGGCCGCGGCCGCGCAGTTCACCAAGTGCCTCGGCCTGGAGCTGGCACCGTACGGCATCCGCTGCAACGTGGTGTCGCCCGGCTCCACCGACACTCCCATGCAGCGTGCCCTGTGGACCGGCGGCCACGACGCCAGGACGGTCATCGACGGCTCGCCGGCCAGTTTCCGGGTGGGCATCCCCCTCGGCAGGCTGGCCGATCCCGCCGACATCGCGGACGCCGTCCTCTTCCTGGCCTCCGACCGTGCCAGGCACATCACCATGCAGGACCTGTACGTCGACGGGGGCGCCACGCTCCGGTCGTAGTACGGCACACCCCCCGTTCCTGGATTTCTCCCGACAGGAGACCTCTTAGCCATGTCGTCAAACGACACCATGACCATGTCTCGAATGCCCGACCTTCTGGGAGATTACGAGCCCGGTACCTTCTTCTTCACCTCGCCGACCAGGACCCTGCTCGCCAGAGGGGTGGTCCAGGAGGTCCCCGATTCCGGGACGACGAGCCTGCAGGGTCGCGTCGCCTCGGCCCTGCGCGACGCGCGGGATTCCGGTCACCCCAACCCCGTGGTGGTGGGCGCGGTTCCCTTCCGCGACGATCGTCCCGCGCGCCTGCTGGTGCCCGCCACCGTCTGCTGGACGAGTCCGCCGACCGGCATCTCCGCCGCTCCCGAGCGGATCACGGGGACGTTCACCGGGGTCGGTCCGGTCTCCGATTCCGACGACTACATGCGCGGTGTGGAGAAGGCGCTGGCCAAGCTGACCGCCGGAGAGCTCCAGAAAATCGTGCTGGCCCGGACCCTGGACATCACCATGGGCGTCCCCGTCGACGTAGGCCGTATCCTGCGCAACCTCGTCCGGCGCGACCCGCAGGCCTATGGTTACGCGGTCGACCTGCCGTCGAGCGATGACACGGCCCGCACCCTCCTGGGAGCCAGTCCCGAACTCCTCGTCTCCCGCTGGGGCCGCCGGATCACGACGAACCCGCTCGCGGGGTCCGCGCCCCGCCACCCCGACCCCGTCGTCGACCGCGAACGGGCCCGCGCTCTGCTCGCCTCGGACAAGGACCTCCGCGAGCACGCCCTGGTGATCGAGAGCATCGTGGAGACGTTGCGCCCGTACTGCAGGAAGCTGTCCGTCCCCGCCGGGCCCTCGCCGCTGTCCACCGCCTCCATGTGGCACCTGTCGACCCGGATCACCGGCGTGCTGGACGACCCGGCGGTCACCTCGCTGGAACTGGCCACCGTGCTGCACCCCACCCCCGCCGTCTGCGGCACGCCCGCGGGCGCCGCGCGCGAGGCCATCGAGGAGATCGAGTCGTTCGACCGCGGTCTGTACGCCGGCCTGGTCGGGTGGGGTGACGCGACGGGCGACGGCGAATGGGTCGTGACCATCCGCTGCGCCGAGATCGCCGACCAGACCCTGAGGCTGTTCGCGGGCGCGGGGATCGTCGCGGGGTCGGTACCGGAGACCGAGTTCGCCGAGACCACCGCCAAGTTCCAGACCATGCTCCGCGCCGTCGGCCTGGACCAGGACCGCTGACCCGCCGGTACGGGCAGCGATCCGCCGTCACGGGCGATGATCCGCCACGGGGAGACGACTCGCCGTCACGGAAGAGGTTCACCGTCGCGGGAGGCGGTTCGCCACCGCGAGAAGGTTCCGTCACCGCAGGGAAACCGCAGAAAAGCCGCAGAAAAGCCGCAGGAAACCCGACGAAAACCGAGGAAAGGAGACAGCGCCCGTGGCCCTTCCCCAGATCGCCTCCTACCCGCTGCCGAGGGAGAACGACCTGCCCGAGAACCGGGTGAGCTGGCGCCCTGATCCGCGCCGCGCCATCCTGCTGGTCCACGACATGCAGAACTACTTCCTCGCCCCCTTCACCGCCGACGCCTCCCCGCTGACCGGGCTCATCGCCAACATCGGTCTCCTGCGCGACGTCTGCGCGGGGCTGGGGGTTCCCGTCGTCTACTCGGTGCAGCCCGGCGGCCAGAGCAGGCATGAGCGCGGCCTGCTCCAGGACTTCTGGGGAGCGGGCATCGCCGGTCTTCGCGAGAGCGAGATCGTCGCGAGCCTCCTTCCCTCGGAATCCGACATCCTGCTCACCAAGTGGCGCTACAGCGCCTTCCACAGGACCGACCTGCGTACCCGGATGGACGCGATGGGGCGCGACCAGATCATCGTCTGCGGTGTCTACGCGCACATCGGCTGCCTCATGACCGCCTGCGACGCCTTCATGCAGGACCTTCAGCCGTTCCTCGTCGCCGATGCCGTCGCCGACTTCTCCCCGGAACATCACGCCATGGCCCTCACGTACGCCGCGCAACGCTGCGCGGTCACGATCACCACCCGTGGGCTGGTGGGCGGGTGGGAGCCGGTGCCGCCGCCCGCCGAGATGGTCGGCGGCATGTAGGCCGGGCACGAACGGCGAGGCTGCCTTGAATACTAGCGGGGGGTATTCTTTCGCAGGGGAAGCCGAGCGGAGGGGGCGAGATGTACGGATACACCGCCAACAAGCAGGACCATGTGCGGCGGCTGCGTCGGATCGAGGGGCAGGTCCGGGGCCTGCAGCGGATGGTCGAGGAGGACAAGTACTGCATCGACATCCTCACCCAGGTGTCGGCGGCCAACCGGGCACTGCAGTCCTTCGCGCTGTCCCTGTTGGAGGAGCACCTGGCGCACTGCGTGGCCGAGGCCACGGCCAAGGGGGGAGCCGAGGCCGAGGAGAAGGTGAGGGAGGCGTCCGACGCGATCGCCCGCCTTGTCCGTTCCTGAGCGGGCCGTGACGGGCGGCGCCGTTCCTGAGCGCGTCGTGACGGATGGCGCCGGTGGGTCGAGGGCCGAACAGGCCGGACGCACGCGTACCGGACGACTCCTCCTGATCGCACCGTCGTCCGCCGCGGCCGAGCGCCGACCCCTGACGACCGGCGGGGACCGCGGGGACGGGGAAGTACGGAATCTCGGTGAGATGGTCCCCCGCCCCCGCCGATCGTCAGGGCCGGACCGGCCTCTGGTGCCTCACGCCGTCGCCGGGGCAGCCCTCGGCGGGGTCGCCAGGCGCCCCGATCGATCCAGAACGGCGACGGCCGTGGCACAGCCGAGGCCGATCAGTGCCAGGACCAGCCACGGCAGGCTCGGCAGACCGACCCGCGTACCCAGATCCAGGGCCGACCCGGTGAGCAGGTTGCCCACGGCGATACCGACGCCGGCCAGGGTGCTGTAGAGCCCGTAGTACGTCCCCACCATGTCCCGGCCTCCGAAGGTGGCGACGGTCGCCATCTCGAACGGATAGATGATCATGGTGGCCAGGCTGAGCAGCACCGTGGTCCCCAGGACGGGGACGAGCGTGAGCATCAGGGCGGCTCCGCCGGACGGCACGACGGCGGTGCCCGCCCAGGGGGCGGCCAGGGCGAGAGGGACGAAGGCGAGTCCCATCAGGACCAGGCCCCACGCGATGGCCTGCGGCGGTCGCCACCGCCGGGTCGCCCACGTCGTGAGACGGGCCTGGCCCGCCAGGGTCATCACCGCCGAGACGGCGAACACGAGGGTGATTCCCAGCTCACCGCCCGTCGCCCGGCGGATCTCCAGCGGCAGCCCCAGGTAGATCTGGAAGTTCAGCACGTAGGAGCCGATCATGGCCAGGGAGAACAGCAGGAACGGCCGGTCACCGACCACCTCGCGCCAGGCCGGCAGCACGCCTCGCCCCTCCTCGCCCTCCGGAGCGGCTCCCGCGGGCAGGGCTCGCGTCTGTGCGACCGTCAGGATCGCGAACATCACGCCCGCGACCAGGCAGACGAGCCTGAAGGCCACCGCGTTGAGCAGCAGGCCGACGAGCGGTCCGATGAGGATGCCGACCTGGGAGAAGGCGTTGAACACGGCGAACGCCTCGACCTTGCGCGCCCCGGCCTCGCGGGCGAGGTAGGCCCGTACGGCGGGGTTGAACAGCGCGCCGGCGAACCCGGTCAGGGCCGAGGCGACCACCAGCGCGGGCAGGGAGTCGGCCACGGCGAGCAGCAGGAACGCCACCGTGCGCAGCCCGCAGCCCGCGACGATCATGGGCTTGTGGCCGAGCCTGTCGGCGAGGGTACCGCCGACCAGGAACATGCCCTGCTGGCTGAGGTTGCGGATGCCCAGGACCAGGCCGACCAGTGCGGCCGGCAGTGCCAGCGTTCCCGACAGGTGACCGGCCAGATAGGGCATCAGCATGTAGAAGCCGGTGTTGATGGTGAGCTGGTTGATCAGCAGCAGTCTCACCGGCCGGTCGAAGGAGCGGGCCAGGGCGACGGTGCCTCTCACCGGGGGCCACCTTTCCCGGTTGTCTCCTCGACGGCGACGACCTCGGCGCGGGCGCCGTCTTCCGCGGCGGCCGACGACGTTTCCACGACGCCGTCTCCCGGGAAGACGACACTGTCTTCGGGGAAGGCGACCCGCTTTTCCAGGGAGACGTCGCCGTCTTTCTGGAAGGCATCGCCGTCTCTCGGGAAGGTGACCGGGGCGGGCACGGTCGCGCATCGCGTCCAGCGCGTCACCTCGCGTTCGGCCGGATGGGTGATCTCGTCGGGGTCCGTCGTCGGGGGCGCGCCGAGCAGGCCGCGTTCCGCGCAGTAGTCGTCGTTGAAGACCGTGTCGAAGTAGCGGTGCGGACCGTCGGGGAAGATCGCCGCTATCCGGGTGTGTCCGGGCAGCGTGCGGGCGAGCCAGGACGCCACCAGGGCCACCGCGCCGACGCTCCAGCCGCCGGTGGCGTACCGCAGCGCGGCCAGCCGCCGGCAGGCCCAGACCGCCTCCGCGGGCGCGACCCAGTGCACCTCCCCGAAGGCCTCGTACGCCACGTTGCGCGGGTGGATGCTGCTGCCCAGGCCGCGCATGAGCCGCGAGCGCGCGGGCTGGCCGAAGATGGTCGAGCCGATCGTGTCGACGCCGACGAGCCGCAGGTCGGGATAGAAGCGCCGGAGCGCGCGATGAACGCCGGCGCTGTGGCCACCGGTGCCCACACTGCATACCAGGACGTCGATCCGCCCGAGCTGACCAGCCAGCTCAACGGCGAGTCCCGCGTAGGCGGCGACGTTGTCGGGGTTGTTGTACTGGTCGGGGCAGTAGGCGTCCGGGTGCTCGCCGAGCAGTTCCCGCACGCGCTGCCGACGGGCCTGCTGCCAGCCGCCCACCGGATGCGGTTCGGTGACGACGACGACGCGGGCCCCGTAGGCCGACAGCAACCGGTGCATCAGCGGTTCCATGCCCGGGTCGGTCACCAGCGTCACCGGGTGGCCGTGCACGATGCCGGCCAGCGCCAGGCCCAGCCCGAAGGTCCCGCTGGTGGACTCCACGATGGGTGCTCCCGGTCGCAGCAGGCCGCGCTCGCGCGCCCGCTCGACGATGTAGAGCGCGGAGCGGTCCTTGATCCCGCCGGGGTTGCCGCCTTCCAACTTCGCCCAGAATCCGTGCCCCAGCCCCGAGGCGATCTCGGGAACCCAGAGCACGGGGGTGTTGCCGACCACGTGCTCGGGAGTGTGGCAGGTGGCCCCGGTGATCAGCCGGCCGAGTGAGGCGGTGTCGATCTGCGGCCGGTCGGCCGCTACCTGTGGTGAATTAAGTGTGTATGTCATGATCCGTTTCCCCTGGATGCGATGTGATCAACTCGCTTCTGGGCACGCTTGAGCGACGGCTCTACCGCTCATGAGGAACTCGCGAGGAGCCTCGTGAGGAGTGCGGAGTCGTTGACGAGCGGGCCCGCGGGGCGGGCTATATACGGGAAACGGATTTGAGAAGGAGTAACACCGCACCCGGGGGCGGGCGGACCGGCCGCGCGCGGCGCCACGCGGGCGACGGCGAGGGTGCCGGGGCCTCGTCGACGGCCACCGGGCCACCGATGACCGGGCCGGTCGGCACCGGGGCACGCGTACCGGTGATCTGCGCTCCGGCCGCCGCCCCGCACAGGTGGTGATCCTCCTCGGTGGGTGGTGGCGCCGGGCACGGTACGTGATCCGCGGGCACCTCCGCGCCGATCGCGGTGAGATGCCCCGCGGCGGTGACAGCGGTCGCGGCGGCCGGTGACCGATGGCCGGGTGCGTGGAAGTGCCCCCGGTGTGCGGGGGTTACGACGCACAGTGCCAGATGCATCAATATGACGGCGCCGAGCACGGCCAGTCCCAGCGCGAGGGTGACGCCTCCGCGCTGCGCGACTCGTCGCATCGACACGATCATGACCACAAACGTACATTACCGTCTGCTGTCGCTCGACTCCGGGGGGTTACTTTATGTCGCTAAAGGGCGCTAGATGGGTAGTTATGGGGGCAGAGGGCCCGGTGATGCCGGTGTGAGGTATCTCGGCGGATCCGCTTCGCCGGCCTCGCGAGGGCCGGGATCGAGGTGGAGAAGGTCCTCGACGGCGCGGGCGAGACGCCGGACGCGCGCCCCGCGCAGGGTTTCCCGTACGGGTGGGCGCGGGGATGTCGCGTCACGGAGGGTGTCGTGGCAGCGGTCAGGGTGTTTGGAAACCGGCCTTGGTCAGTACGTCCTTACCCTGCTGTGACAGCACGAGGTCGACGAACCGCTTCGCCGCTTCGGGGGCGGGTGCGCCGGACAGGGCCGCGATCGGGTAGTCGTTGATCGCCTTTTCGGCCTCGGGGAAGTCGATGCCCTGGACCTTGCCGCCGGAGGCGATGACGTCGGTCCTGTAGACGAGGGCGGCGTCGACCTCGCCGAGCCCGACCTTGGTGAGGGTGGCCTTGACGTCCTGCTCCAGGGTGACGGGGGTGACCTTGAGGCCGGCGGCGTCCAGGGCCTTGACCGCGGCGGCACCGCAGGGCACCTGCTCGGCGCAGAGGGCGACCTTGACCTTCGGGTCGGCCAGGTCGGCCAGGTCGTCGACCTTGGCCGGGTTGTCGGCAGGGACGGCGATCTGGAGGATGTTGCGCGCGAAGGTGGTTGGGCCGGTGGCGAGGGAGGCGTCGGTGACGGTCTTCATCGTGGCCGGGCTGGCGGCGGCGAAGACGTCGGCCGGGGCGCCCGCGACGATCTGCTGGGCCAGGGTGGCGCTGGAGCCGAAGCTGAAACGCACCGTCATGTCCGGGTGCGCGACTTCGAAGGCTTTTCCCAGTTCGGTGAACGTGCCGGTCAGCGACGCGGCGGCGAGCACCGTCAGCGTCGTGGTCCCGTCGCCGGAGGAGGCCGTGGTGGGGGGCGGTTCGCTGGAGCCGCAGCCGGACAGGGTGGCAGCCAGCGTGAGGGCGAGGGGGACCGCGACGGCCCACCGGGGAAGACGCCTGAACAACGAGGGCTCCTTACCGGCTCACCGTGCTGAGCCGAAACATCGCGAACAATCACCCTACCTTCGCATATTCATGCCCTAATGGCTAAATAGCCTGGCAGTCATGCGGTATTGATCGCTTTGTCATCGCACATGCGAGGACAATCCATATCGGCGAAGTGGAACCGAACGGAACGTGCTGAACGGGACATAGTGGCATGGGCGGGATGGATGGGAGGGGGTGTGCCGCGCGCAGGTTCGCGCCAGATGGGGCCTTCGTGATCACGCCGACCCGCGAACCCCGCGCCCGGCGGAAAGGAGGGCGGACGGGCGGGGGCTGGGCGGAAAGGGGGGTGCCGGATGAACGGGATGTTGGGCGAGCGGGGCGTCGGGTGCATGGGGTGTCGGACGAGCGGGGTGCCGGATGCATGGGATGTCGGACGGATGGGGTGCCGGACGGATCGGCGGGGTGGTGAGTGGAAGGTCCGGCGGTCCCCCTTGGGCGGCGGTGCCCTGCTCGGTGAACAGCGGCCCAGCCCCTGGTCGGCCCGAACTCGATAAGAAATGGCTCTTGGGCTTCATAAGAAGCCCTTATGACACGCCCATTGCTCCACTGCTATTACCGCACATAGCGTGAATATCAGCCGTGGTCATATCGAGCGAAGGAGGAAATGTGAAATTTGGGATATATCCCGCTTACATCTGCGGCCGAGATGTCACCGGCGAGAACGCCCAGCTTGTTCACACGCTCACCGCTCGGGCCCTCATCGAGGACACCTTCCCCACCTTGGGGCTCAAGCGTGATCTCGATCTGGGAATCACCGATTCGCACACCGTGGGGGAACGTGTCGTGGGGGCGTGCGTCGTCGCCGACGAGAGCATGACGGCCCTCGCCCTGGAATCGGCCGCCGGCGCCGCCCCGGAATGGAGACGCGTTCCGCTCGGCGAGCGAATCGAGATCGGACGCCGCATCGCGAAAAGGATGCTTGAGCACCTCGACCCCCTCGTCGAGATCCTCGTCGCCGAGGGCACACCGCGCTCCGCGGCCCAAGGCATGATCGGCGGGCTCCCGTACACCAGTTGGAGCCGGGAGACCCTCGAATGGTGCGCCGAGCAGATGGAGTTCCGCCGATGGGACGGCGACCGTGAGATGATCCTGCGTCGCGTTCCGGACGGGGTCGTCTGCATCAACCCGCCCCAGAACGCCGCGGCGGTCAACGCGCTGAACGGCCTCACCTCCCTCATCGCGGGCAACGCCGTGGTGGTACGCGCACCGCGGGGGGTCGCTCTCAGCTGCATGTACGCGATGCGGGAGATCGTGGCGCCGGTGCTCGAAGAGGCGGGAGCGCCGCCGGGAACGCTCAACGCCCTCTGCGGGCCGCCCATGCTCGACGCCTGGATGGCGAGCGAGCACGTCGACGACGTCCTCTACTTCGGGGGCAGCAAGAAGGGGCTTGAGTTCGAGGCCGACTGCATCGCCGCGGGTAAGAAGCCGATCCTGGAACTCGCGGGCAACGACTGCTGCGTGGTGTGGCACGACGCCGACCTGGACGCCACGGTGGAGACCCTCACCCAGTTCTTCATGAACTCCGGCCAGATCTGCAACGTGCCCAACCAGGTGGTCGTCCATCCGGCGATCGCGGACGAGCTCATCGAGCGGCTGGTCGTGGCCACCCGGAGGATCCAGCCGGGATACCCGGACGAGGTCGGTGTGGTGCTCACCCCGGTTCTGGGGGTCGACTGGTTCTTCGGCTGCCTGGGGGAGGCCCTTTCCAAGGGTGCGAAGCTCGTCCACGGTGGCCGTCGCCTCGAAGTGGACGGATCACCGTCCGAGACGGGGTTCTTCGTCGAGCCGAGCATCGTCCGTGTCGACGGGCTCGGCAACGCCAGGTCGCTCTCGGTGGTCCGCGACGAGACCTTCTTCCCGCTTCTGCCGATCATCGTCCCCGACGCCGGGACGGATGACGAGGCTCTCCTGGAGGAGGTGCTGGCCTTCGTGAACACCAACGCGTACGGCCTGCGTAACTCCGTCTGGTCGACCGGGACCTCGACGATCGAGCGGTTCCTGGAGGGGGTCGTCAACGGCGGCAACCTGAAGATCAATGATTCGCACAGTGGCTTCCTGCCCTTCCTGCCCAATCAGGGCGGGCCCGGTCTCACCGGCGGTGCCTTCGGAGAGGCGAGCCACCCCATGCTGCGCACCACCCGCCTGCAGGGCGTCAGCGTCATCCGCCCGGCGGACTGAGAAGGAGCATGCGTCATGACATCTCGCATTCTGAAGGCCACGGTGCCGGCGACGGCCGCCGAGGTGATCGAACGGCTCGGCGACGAGGCGGCATACCCCGCGTACGCCCGTGACATCGTCTCCGTCTCCGACACCGGCGACGGGCTCCGCCAGTGGGTGCTGGCCTTCCGTGGCGGTACGGCGCGGTGGGTGCAGCGCAGCCAGGGGTCCGGAGGCGGCCGGCAGCCGTACCGCATCGAGTTCGAGCAGGTCAGTGGGGATTTCCAGCACCTCAAGGGGGTGTGGACGAGCACGGACCTGCCCGAGGGCTGCGAGGTCGTGTTCGACGTGAACTACAGCACGAGCGTTCCCCACTTCGCGGGGGCGATCGACTCGGCCGTCGGGCGGGTGCTGATCCGCAGTGCCCACCAGATCATGTTCGCCGTCGGAGGCCCGGTGCGTGTCACGGCCGGTGGTCACCACCTGCGGGACCTGCCGGAGGGCTTCGTGCCGGAAGGGATCACGGACGACGCGGTTCGGTGACCTCCGGATCCCCGGAGTCCCGGACGCTCCGGCCCGGGGACGGGCCTTCGCCTTCGTCGCCACGCCGGTGTTCCGAGGCACCGTCACCGGCGGGGCGAGGCAGGCGGGGGCATCCGTCCGGTCCGGAGGGCAGCGGGAACCGATCAACAAAGCGGGCACTGCTGGATGAAATAGGCGAATGGGAGAAATTTCGCCAGATGGCCACTTGCTTTCGCGATCCGAACGGGGTCCACAAGCCAAAAGCCTGGTCACCATTTCTGGTGACCAGGCTCTCACTTCGGGACATTCAACGTCGGGGTGACAGGATTTGAACCTGCGGCCTCTTCGTCCCGAACGAAGCGCGCTACCAAGCTGCGCCACACCCCGGTCGCACGTCCGGACTTGCTCGTGCTTGGGAAAGTCTAGCGGACTTCGTGGGTGCTTGCGTCGCCACGGCGGCGGGGCACCAGGGTGAGGAGGCTCGCCTCGGGATAGCAGGAGAAACGGACCGGGGCGTAGGGGCTGGTGCCGAGACCGGCGGAGACGTGCAGGTAGGCGGAGTCGTGGCGGCTCATGCCCTTGACCCGGGCCCGGTCGATGCCGCAGTTGGTGACCAGTGCGCCGTAGAAGGGGACGCAGAGCTGACCGCCGTGGGTGTGCCCGGCGAGCAGCAACTGGTAGCCGTCGGCGGCGAAGCGGGTCATGTTGCGGGGCTCCGGCGAGTGCATCACACCCAGGCGCAGGTCGGCCGCCGCCGGGGCGGGGCCGGCGATCAGGTCGTAGCGGTCGAGGTTGATGTGGGAGTCGTGGATGCCGCCCACCGCCACGTCGAGATCGCCGACCTTGAGGCGGGCGGTGGTGTTGTTCACGTCGAGCCAGCCCTCGGCGGCCATGGCGGCGCCCAGCTCCTCCCAGGGGAGGTTGGGGATCTTCTGGCCGTAGTCGGCCTTGGAGGTGCGCCAGAGGTAGCGCGCGGGATTCTTCGGCCGCGGCTCGTACATGTCGTTGGAGCCGTAGACGAACAGGCCCGGGCGTGACAGCAGGGGCTCCAGGGCGTGCATGAGGGGCGCGACCGCGTCGGGATGCGCGATGGAGTCGCCGGTGTTGACCACCAGATCGGGGTTGAGGGCGCCGAGCGAGCGCACCCACTCGATCAGCCTCCGCCTGCCGGGGGTGAGGTGCAGGTCGGACAGGTGGAGGATGCGCACCGGCCGCTGTCCCGGCTCCAGAACGGGCACGTCGAAGCGGCGCAGCCGGAACGCGTTGCGCTCGACGAACGAGGCGTACGCGAGGCCGGCCAGGCCGACGCCGAACAGGGACAGGGGCACCGCGGCTGCTTTCCTCACCTTCTCATCATGCCCGAGATCGAGCCCTCGAACGGAAACTCGGGATACGGCGGGGCTGGTGAGGCGGCAAGATGGACATCATGAGCGCATTGAAGGACAAGCTGAAGGCCGATCTCACGGCCTCCATGAAGAGCAGGGACGAGATCCGCACCCGCACGATTCGCATGGCCCTCGCGGCCGTGAACGTCGAGGAGGTCTCGGGCAAGACGGCACGCGAGCTCAGTGACGACGAGATCGTCAAGGTGCTGGCCAAGGAGGCGAAGAAGCGTCGCGAGGCGGCCGAGGCGTTCAGCGGTGCCGGCCGGGTGGAGCAGGCCCAGGCCGAGGTCGACGAGCAGGCCGTGCTTGAGGCGTACCTGCCCGCGCAGTTGTCCGACGACGAGCTCGCCGGGCTCGTGGACGAGGCCATCGCCGAGAGCGGCGCCGCCGGGCCGCAGGCCATGGGGCAGGTCATGAAGATCGTGAACCCGAAGGTCGCCGGACGCGCCGAGGGCGGTCGTGTCGCGCAGGCCGTACGTGCCCGCCTGGCGGCGGCGCCCTGATCCGACGGTCCGGCGGTTCCGGGGCCGCTACGGAACCGCCGGGGCGTTCGGGGGCTACGGGACGGTCGGTGCGATCGGGGCGCCGCCGAACGGGTCACCTCCGTTGACCTCCCGGCCGTCGCCACCCGGCCTGAACGGGCCGCCGCCGTTGTCGCCTCGGTTGTCACCCCGGCGGTCACCGGGGCCGTCTCCGGGGCCGTCACCGTCGCGCTTCGGCGGGGGCTTGGGCTCGCACCGGCCGGGGGAACAGCCGCCGAAGCGCGACATGTTCACCGAGGTGAAGGGAGTCGCCTCGACCCCCTTGAGCGCGCCGATCATGGAGTTCTTCCAGATCCGCCCGGAGATCGAGGCACCGTACACGTAGCTGTAGTAGCGCCCGCCGATGGTCACGCCGGTCAGGTCGTGCTTGAAGGCGCCGCGCGGGTCGCCGAGGCTGACCGCGGAGGCGAGATCGGGGGTGAATCCGGCGAACCAGGCGGCGGTGTAGGCGTCGGTGGTGCCGGTCTTGCCCGCCGCCGGCCGGCCGATGCCGCCGACCTCGGTCATCGTGCCCTTGGTGAAGACCCCGGACATGATGTGGGTGGCCGCGTCGGCGACCTCCTCGTCAAGGACCTGCTTGCACTTGGGCTTGTAGGAGGTCTTCTTGCCGTCGCGGTCGGTGCTCTCGGTGATCACCATCGGGGTGCAGTAGGTGCCGCGGGCGGCGATCGTCGCGTAGGCGGCGGAGACCGTCACCGGGTCCATCTCGTTGATGCCGAGGGTGAAGGTCTCGAACTCCTTCAGCGGCTCGCCGTCGGCACGCTTGATGCCCAGGCTCTTGGCCATCTTGACCGTGTCGCAGAGGCCGACCTCCTGCGACAGGCGCATGAAGAAGGTGTTCACCGAGCCCAGGGTGCCGCTGGTCAGGGTCTTGAAGCCGCCGCCGCCCTCGCTGGAGTTCTTGACCTCGTGGTTCGTGTCGCCGACCACGTTGCCCTTGCAGTCGCGGAACGCGCTCCTGCTGGGGGCCTTGTAGCCGGAACCGGTGCCGAAGCCGTCGTTCAGCTTCATGCCCTGGTCCAGGGCGGTCAGCAGGGTGAAGGGCTTGAACGTGGAGCCCGCCTGGAAACCCGCTCCGCCGCCGTGCGTCCTGTCGCCGACGAGGTTGTAGCTGATCTCGTTCTTCTTCTTGTTCCTGCCGAACTTGCGGCTGGCGGCCATCGCCTTCACGGCGCCGGTGCCGGGGACGATCATCGCCTGCGAGGCGACCGGCTTGTCGCTGGTCTTGACGTACTGCTTGATCGCCTTCTCCGCGGCCTTCTGCGCCTTCGGGTCGAGCGTCGTCTTGATGACGAGGCCGCCTCGCTGCAGCAGCCTCTCGCGCTGCTTGCGGGTCTTGCCGAAGTCCTCGTTCGTCGCGATCTCATGCCGCACGTAGAGGCAGAAGTACGGGTAGGGGCTCTCCTCGCAGCCGCCGGGGGCCTCGATGTTCTTGAAGCCGAGCTTCTTCTTCTTGGCCTCCTCCGCCTCCTGCGGCGTGATCTTGCCGAGCTCGGCCATCCGGTTCAGCACGACGTTGCGCCGAGCCAGCAACCGGTCGCGGGAGGCCTTGCCCGCGTTGGGATCGGTCACGCTCGGGTTCTGCACGGCTCCGGCGAGGGTGGCCGCCTCCCACAGGGTGAGCTTCGAGGCGGACTTGTTGAAGAAGCGCTTGGACGCGGCCTGGATGCCGTAGGCACCCGCGCCGTAGTAGGAGATGTTCAGGTAGCGCTCAAGGATCTCCGACTTGGTGTACTTCTCCTCGATGGCCAGCGCGTAGCGCAGCTCGTTGAGCTTCCTGGAGAGCGTGGGAGCGATCGCGGCCTCCTGCTCCTCCTTGCTCTCCGCGGCGTTGACCAGCACGAGCTTGACGTACTGCTGCGTGATGGAGGAGCCGCCCTGGACGACTCCGCCGCCGGAGACGTTCTTCACGGCCGCGCGGAAGGTGCCCTCCAGGTCGATCGCCCCGTGCTCGTAGAACCGGAAGTCCTCGATCGCCACGATCGCCGTCTTCATGACGTCGGCGACCGCGTCCAGCTTCACCGACTCGCGGTTCTCGAAGTAGAACTGGGCGAACTGCTTGCCGTCGGCGTCGAGCAGAGTGGTCTTCTCCGCGAGTGGGGGCTCCTGGAGCTCTTCGGGGAGAAGACGTAGCTCGTCCGCCGCCGCGTTCACCGTCAGCCCCGCGCCACCCACCGTCGGAAGCGCCACGGCGGCGACCAGCACACCCGTGACAGTCGCCGCGCCGAGCAACTTCACCACGTTACCGACCGCGCCGATCACAGACCGCTGGTCTTTGCCTTGAGCTTGCACGAGTCCCAGAGTACGTCGGGCAGATGACCCATACGGTAACGGAACGCCATCTTAGTTTGGCTTTGTCCTGTATCTCGGGCAGGTGACTAGTCATTCCCGGCCAGATGGCCGTGGATGACCATGTGAGAATTTGGTCCCGCCGGGGTCTGTCGGCCCGAACGTCTGGTTGCGTACGTTCTCTTTCTGCAGCAATTGAATACCGAGGCCTGACGCCCGCGCCCGTCGGCCCAAGTCACGACTGACCACCTAAAGGGGAGTGGGGTCGAATGTGGATCACGGATTGGACCTCCCGTGCGGCCTGTAAGGGTGCGGATCCTGACGCGTTGTTCGTTCAGGGCGCTGCCCAGAACCGAGCGAAGCTGATCTGCCGAGGATGCCCGGTCCGGACCGAGTGCCTCGCCGATGCGTTGGACAATCGCATCGAGTTCGGGGTGTGGGGCGGGATGACCGAGCGCGAACGCCGAGCGCTGTTGCGTCGGCGACCGGATGTCGACTCCTGGCGGGACCTGCTGGAGTTGGCCAAAGAGGAGTACGAGCGGACTAACGAGCTGATCGCCGGCTGAGTTCGCGCCGATCCCGTACGGCTGGCGCCGGGCGCCAGCCGTACATGCGTATAACGATTGCATAAAGGTCAGGGAGTGTGCCCGCCGGGCGCGCTCCCTGACTCGTTCTCCTCCCGCGGGAAGGCTTCTCCTAGCGGGCGGCCAGGAGCTGACCCACCTCGCGCAGTCCTTCCAGATCGTGCACGTCCTGCGCCATCGCGGGGACCCGCGCGACGGGCACCGTGGGATGGGCGGAGACGAAGTGCTCCTCCTCGCGCTGCTCGCGGGCGGCCAGCTGCATTCGTCCGGCGTGCAACCGCAGCACCGCCGAGGTGAGTTCGTGCTCTCCGCGCGACTCCAGGTCCTCGGCGGCGGCGGTGCTCCGCGCCCCGGACAGCATGGACGCGGGTGAGCGGTGCACCCGGTTGACCACGAGACCCGCGAGGGGCATGCGCTCCTCGGCGAGCCTCTCCACGAAGTAGGACGCCTCGCGTATCGCGTCGCGCTCGGGCGAGGCGACGACGACGAACGCCGTCCCCGGGGCCTGCAGGAGCCGGTAGGTCTGCTCCGCGCGAGCCCTGAAACCGCCGAAGACGGCGTCCAACGCGGACACGAACGTCTGCAGGTCCTTGAGCACCTGCGCGCCCAGCAACTTGGTCAACGCCCCGGCGACGATGCCGAAACCGGCGTTGAACAGCTTGAACGCGCTGCGCCCCCCGGCCTTGGCGGGAAGCATGAGCAGCCGGATGAGCTTGCCGTCGAGGAAGCGGCCGAGCCGCTCGGGGGCGTCGAGGAAGTCGAGGGCGGAGCGGGACGGCGGGGTGTCGACGATGATCAGATCCCAGTCGTCCGACCGCCTGAGCTGGCCCAGCTTCTCCATCGCCATGTACTCCTGCGTGCCGGAGAAGCTGGACGACAGGGACTGGTAGAAGGGGTTCGTCAGGATCTGACGGGCTCGCTCGGGGTCGGCGTGCGCCTCGATGATCTCGTCGAAGGTCCGCTTCATGTCGAGCATCATGGCGTGCAGACGGCCCTCCCCCTCGACGCCCGTGACGGGCCTGGGGGTGTTGTCGAGTTCGGTGAGCCCCATCGACTGCGCGAGCCGTCGCGCGGGGTCGACCGTGAGCACCACGGCGGAACGACCCCGCTCGGCCGCGCGCAGTCCCAGCGCCGCGGCGGTGGTGGTCTTCCCGACACCGCCGGAGCCACAGCAGACGACGATGCGGGTGTTCGGGTCGTCGATGATCGCGTCGAGGTCGAGGAACGGGGGGGTCTTCACGCTGCTCCCTGGTTGCGGATCGATTCCGCCAGCTCGTACAGCCCGGCCAGATCCACGCCGTCGGCCAGCAGCGGCAGGTCGTAACGAGGGCGGGCGGCCTCGTCCAGCGCCAGTCTCTCCTGCCGCTCCAGCTCGGTGCGGTGGGCGTGCTCGGCGATCTCCTCGGTCAGGGCCTCGGCCACCGTGACCGCGGCGGAGCCGCCGTCGATGAGCCCCGCGGCCTTGAGGCCGAGTGCCAGCTCACTCGGGTCGAACCTGCCCTCGGCGGCGGCTTCCAGGACCGGGGCGGGGAGCAGCGACTCGCGGATCATGTTGACGAAGATCCCACCGGGCGGGAGCCCGGCGGCGCGGAGCTCTCGCAGGCCGTCCAGGGTCTCCTGGACCGGCATCTCCTCCAGGAGCGTGACGAAGTGCACGGCGGTCTCCGGGGAGGACACGACGCCGTTCACCAGGTCGGCGTGGTTCTTGATCGGGCCGACTCTCGCCAGCCCCGCGACCTCGTTGGTGACGTTGAGGAAGCGCGCGATCCTGCCCGTCGGCGGCGCGTCCAGCACGACCGCGTCGTAGACCCTCCTGCCGTCCTTGCCCCTGCGCCGGACGGCCTCGCTCGTCTTGCCGGTGACCAGGACGTCGCGAAAGCCGGGGGCGATGGTGGTGGCGAAGTCGACGATGCCGATCTTGCTGAGCGCCCTGCCCGCCCTGCGCATGCCGTAGAACAGCTCAAGATATTCGAGCATGGCCTCCTCGGCGTCGACGGCCAGCGCGTAGACGTCCCCACCGTCGGGCGCGACGGCGATCTTGCGCTCCTCGTACGGCAGCGGTGGCAGGTCGAAGACCCGGGAGATCCCCTGGCGGCCTTCGACCTCGACCAGCAGGACCTTTCCACCACCCGCCGCGAGGGCGAGCGCGAGTGCGGCGGCGACCGTGGTCTTGCCGGTGCCGCCCTTGCCTGTGACGACGTGAAGGCGTACGCCGTCCCAATCGGTGTCGCGAGCTCTCACTCTTCGAAGGCTACCCAACCGGTACTTGACAACTCCTCGGCGCCTTCCTCCGGAGACCGCGCACCCGCACCGCTCCCCACCCGAGGAGGGCGGGCCGGCCCGGGTGGGCGCCCGCTCGGGGGTTCCGCCGCCGAGCGGGCATACGACCGTTTTCCCCTGGTTGCCGGGGTGACGCGGGCCGCAGGCGTCGGAGCGGGACCTGGCGCGCGGCCCGGTGAACCGTGCGCCGCCGTCTCACTAATCGATCGAATGCGGAAAGTAAATATGCAGATTCTCACAGCTTCCCGCGGTGGACCGTCCTGGTCGTCGGTTCGGTTCCGCCCGGGAGCCCGTCCAGGGGCGGGCGAGGGAGGCGAGGTGCCCGAGAGGGCGCGGTGGGCCGTTCACCGCGGGCGGTCTCGCTAATGTGTCCCGCATGACGAAATGGGAGTACTCGACGGTGCCGCTGCTGGTCCACGCGACGAAGCAGATTCTCGACAACTGGGGGCAGGACGGCTGGGAGCTCGTCCAGGTCGTGCCCGGCCCCAACCCCGAGCAGCTGGTCGCCTACCTGAAGCGGCCCAAGCAGTGACAGGCGAGGAGAGACTGGCCGAACTCGGCCTGATCCTGCCGGAGGTGGTGCCGCCACTGGCGGCGTACGTCCCGGCGGTGCGTTCCGGCAACCACGTTTACACCTCGGGGCAGCTCCCGATCGTGGACGGCAAGCTGATGGCGATCGGGAAGGTCGGCGCCGAGGTGGACGTCGAGGACGCCTACGCGCTCGCGAGGGTGTGCGCGCTCAACGCCCTCGCCGCGGTCGCGTCGGCGGCAGGGGGATTGTCGAACATCGTGCGGATCGTCAAGGTGGTCGGCTTCGTGGCCAGCGCCCCTGACTTCACCGGCCAGCCGCAGGTCGTCAACGGCGCGAGCGACCTGCTCGCCGCGGTGCTCGGCGACGCGGGCAAGCATGCCCGCAGCGCGGTCGGCGTCGCCGTCCTCCCGCTGGACGCGCCGGTCGAGGTCGAGGTGATCGCCGAGGTTCGCTGAGATCTCAGGGGCCCCGGGATCGAGAGGGCCCCTGGTGGCCCGATGGGGCCCGTCGGCAGCGGATGAGGTCTCAGGGCGAATGAGGCTCGACGGGGCCGTACGGGCGCTGTGAGGGCTCGCCGGAGCCGTGTGGGTGCGCCCTCCGGGCAGGGCGGCTCCGCAGGCCGGTGACGGCCCGGCGCCTGCCGGTTTTTGTCCGGATGGGGCCGCGCTTGTCAGAGCAAAGCCGTTTTTATCTGGGTTTAGCCGGATGACGCAGTTATTGTCCGGGTGGTGCCGTGGTTGTCCGGGGCGGTGGCGTGCCACATGATGGACCTGAAACCGAGTGATGTTCTGGTGGAGGGTGTCAAATGGGCGGTATTCCGCTCCCCGGTGAGCTGGGCGAACGTGCACGCGACATTCTGGCCGGGCGGGTGGCTCCCGTCCCGGCCAGGGACGCCGCCACCGTGGTCGTCCTCCGCGAGGACGCCGGCGGGCTGGAGGTCTACCTGTTGCGGCGCAGGGCGAGCATGGCCTTCGCCGCCGGGGCCTACGTGTTCCCCGGCGGGTCGGTCGACCCGCGCGACACCGACCAGGTGATCGCCTGGGCCGGTCCCTCGCCCGCCGCCTGGGGCGAGATCTTCCGCGCGGACGAGCGGACCGCGAGGGGCCTGGTGTGCGCCGCCGTACGGGAGACGTTCGAGGAGTCGGGGGTGCTGCTCGCCGGACCGTCCGCGGAGTCCGTCGTGTCCGACACCACCGGCGACGACTGGGAGGCCGACCGGCTCGCCCTGATCGGCAAGACCCTCTCCTTCGCCGACTTCCTCGACAGGCGCGGCCTGGTCCTCCGCTCCGACCTGCTCCGTCCCTGGACGCACTGGATCACCCCCGAGGTCGAGGCCAGGCGCTTCGACACCCGGTTCTTCGTCGCGGCGCTACCGCCGGGCCAGCTCACCCGCGACGTCGGCGGCGAGGCCGACCAGGTCGCCTGGGTGCGGCCCGCCGACGCGCTCGGCCAGGGCGAGACCGGCCAGATCTTCCTGATGCCCCCGACGCACCGCACGCTCACCGAGTTGAGCGCCTACGAGAGGGTGCCCGAGGTGCTCGCGGCCGAGCGTGAGATCGTGACGTTCATGCCGGGGATCGCCGAGGTGGACGGGGAGATGCGCATCGTGCTCGACGACGACTACCGGTTCGGTGCGCGATGAGTGGGTTGCGGATCCCCCTGGAGGGGCCCGACGGCGCCGGCACGGACCACGCGTTCAACCTCCTCGCCCCCAACCCCTCCGAGATGACCCTGGACGGTACGAACACGTGGGTGATCGGTCTTCCCGCGAGCGAGGAGGAGGTGTTCGTCGTCGACCCGGGACCGGACGACCACGAGCACCTTTCGCGGGTCGCCGGGCACCTGGAGGGCCGTAGGGTCGCCGCGATCCTGCTCACCCACGGCCACCACGACCACAGCGGCGGCGCCGCGACGTTCGCCGGACTGGTCGGCGCGCCCGTCAGGGCGCTGGACCCCGCGCACCGGCTGGGCGAGGAGGGGCTCGGCGACGGAGACGTGCTCACGGCCGGGGACCTGGAGGTTCACGTCGTGGGCACACCCGGCCACTCGTTCGACTCGCTCTGCTTCTGGCTGCCACAGGACCGGGCGATCCTCACCGGCGACACGGTGCTCGGCCGCGGCACCACCGTGATCGCCTCGGACGGCGACCTGGCCGACTACCTGCGCTCCCTCGACCTGCTCAGGGCGAAGGCCGAGGGGGCCGGGGCCGAGGCGCTGCTGCCCGGCCACGGTCCGGTGCTGCCCGACCCGATCGCCGCCCTCGACGGCTACATCGCGCACCGGCGGCGGAGACTGGACCAGATCCGGGAGGCACGACGGTGGGGCGCGACGACGCCCGCGGAGATCGTCGAGATCGTCTACGCGGACGTGGACGGGGCGCTCCGGCCCTACGCCGAGATGTCGGTCCGCGCGCAGCTCGCCTACCTCGACGGTTAGAGACGGTCGGACCGGCCTCGGAGGGCGGTCCGCTCCCTTGGGGACCGCTTTCGGAACGGTCCTTTTTCCGGCGAATCACCCTCCGCGGCACTTCCTGCCCCCGAGCGGATCAGCGCGAGCGGTTGTGCAACCGCTCCAGGTCCATGATGACCACGGCCTTGGCCTCGATACGCAGCCAGCCTCGCTGGGCGAAGTCGGCCAGCGCCTTGTTCACGGTCTCCCGCGAGGCGCCGACCAGCTGGGCGAGCTCCTCCTGGGTGAGGTCGTGGTGGACCCGTACGCCGTCGTCGATCCGCTGGCCGAAGCGATCGGCCAGGTCGAGCAGGGCCTTGGCCACCCGGCCGGGCACGTCGGTGAAGACCAGGTCGGCCAGCACGTCGTTCGTACGGCGCAGGCGCTGGGCCAGGGCACGCAGCAGGTGGAGGGCGACCTCGGGGCGGCCGGTCAACCAGGGCCGCAGGTCGTCGTGTCCGAGCCCGGCCAGGCGGACGTCGGTCAGCGCGGTGGCCGACGCCGTACGGGGGCGGGGGTCGAACAGGGACAGTTCGCCGAACATCTCGCTCGGGCCGAGCACGCTGAGCAGGTTCTCCCGGCCGTCTGGCGAGGTGCGGGAGAGTTTGATCTTGCCTTCGAGCACCACGTAGAGGCGGTCTCCGGTCTCGTTCTCGCTGAAGAGGGTCTGTCCCTTGGGCAGCTCCACCTCCGAGATGCTCGTGCGCAGCGCGGCGGCGCTCTCACGGTCGAGCGCGGCGAACAGAGGGGCCTTGCCCAGCACGTCGTCGGAGTTCACAGTGCCTCCTGTTTCACGGCTCACGCAGTCATTGTGACCCATCCCGCCGCGCCACTCTCCAGAGGGCCTTGAGCGTAGGCTGTCGGAGTGCTTCGCAACGTCAGCCCCGGTGGTGAATCCCAGCTTGCCCTGGTCCGTCGAGCTCGTCGAATGGATCGGATTCTGGTGGAAACCTATCCTGACGCCCACTGCGAACTCGACTTCCGTGATCCTCTTGAATTACTGGTCGCGACGATCTTGTCCGCCCAGTGCACGGACAAAAGGGTTAATACAGTCACTCCTACCCTTTTCGCAAAATATCCTACGGCGGAGGACTACGCCGGTGCCGACCGGGCCGAGCTGGAGGGGATCATCCGGCCGACCGGCTTTTTCCGCGCCAAGACCACCAGCATCATCGGCATGGCCCAGGCCCTGTGCGAGCGCCACGGCGGAGAGGTCCCCGGCCGCCTCAAGGACCTGGTGGCCCTGCCGGGAGTCGGGCGCAAAACCGCCAACGTCGTGCTCGGAAACGCCTTCGGGGTGCCCGGGATCACCGTCGACACCCACTTCCAGCGGCTCACCCACCGCTTCCGCTGGACCTCGGAGACCGATCCGGTGAAGATCGAGCAGGTCGTCGCCGGGCTCATCCCGAAGCGCGACTGGACGATGATGTCCCACCGCCTGATCTGGCACGGCCGCCGGATCTGCCACGCGCGCAAACCGGCCTGCGGGGTCTGCCCGCTCGCCGCGCTCTGCCCGTCGTACGGCATCGGCCCCGTCGACGCGGCCCAGGCCGCCAAGCTGGTGCGTCCAGGTCCTTTCTCGTGATCTTCCTCCTGCCCGTCGCCGGATGACCGTCCGGCAGGCATCTCCCGGTGTCGGTGGATCCGCGAAGGCCGGGAAGCGCGGGGCGGGGCATCGTGTTGCAGAGAACCGGAGGTGTGCCCGTGGAAGAGGTCCCAGGGTGGTTGGAAACGCTGGCGGAGCGGGTCACGGGGATGTCGCCCTCACCGCTGCTCCGTCCTCCGGTGTCCGGCGGGCGGCGGGCGGCGGTCCTCCTGCTCTTCGGCGAAGGGTCGTTCGGCCCGGACGTGCTGCTCATCCAGCGCAGCTCGCGCGGGCGTACGCACGCGGGACAGCCCGCGTTCCCGGGGGGCGGGGTGGATCCCGAGGACGACGGCCCGATCGGTGCCGCGCTGCGCGAGGCGGGCGAGGAGACCGGTCTCGACCCGGCGGGCGTCCGGGTGCTCGGGACCATGCCCGAGCTGTACCTGAGCCACAGCGACAACCGGGTGACCCCGGTGCTGGGCTGGTGGCACACCCCCTGCACGGTGCACGCGGCCTCGCCCGACGAGGTGGAGTCGGTGGAGCGGGTCCCGATCCGCGAGCTCGTCGACCCGGTCAACCGGATCATCCTGCGCCACCCGAGCGGTCACCTGGGGCCGGCGTTTCGAGTGCGCGGGCTGCTGGTGTGGGGGTTCACCGCGGGAGTGCTCGACGGGGTGCTCGGCGGTTCCGGCTTCGAGCTTCCCTGGGACCGGTCACGGGTCGAGGACATCCCGCCCGACGTCCTCAACCTCGCGTCCCGTTGACAGGGCGAGGCCGAGGCGGGCCCAGTCGGCCACGTCCTCGTCGGGATCGAGGGTGAGCCGCCGCAGCGCGGCCAGACCCGTCGGATCCGGCGGGCTGCCCATGATGTTCGGCAGCGCGTACGCGGCCCCGTACCTTATCCGGGGATCGTCGTGCTCGGCGAGGGCGATCACCGACGGCAGCGCGCGGCGGTCCCTGAGATGGCCGAAGGCGATCAGCACCGAGTAGAGCACCAGGCAGTCGTCCTCCTGGACGGACATGGTCCGCAGCACCGGCAGCGTCCGGTCGACGAAGCCGAGCCGCCCCAGGATGTCGACCCCGAGCATCCGCTCGGCGGCGGTCTTCCCCGAGCACAACCTCCGTGCGGCGGTGAAGGTCTCCAGATCGCCGCGTTCCTGCAGCTGGGTGATCGCGCGCCAGCGTGCCGCACCCTCCTGATCGCGTTCTCGCAGCGCGGTCTCGATGAGAGACTCCACCGCCGCCGCCCCTCCGATCATCGCCATCTGGCCACGATAACCGCAGAGAGCTCACAGAAGGTGTGCACGCGCGGGGCGGCGGCTGGATACCGTAAGGGAGTGAGCGGTGATCTCCTCGATCTCATCCTGATCGCCCTGATGGTGGCCTTCGCGGTGTCGGGATACCGCCAGGGGTTCATCATCGGGGCCCTGAGCTTTGTCGGTTTTGTCGGTGGCGGCCTGCTGGGCATGTTCCTCGCCCCACCCCTCGCCGGAGCGGTGGTCGACGGCGAGACCGAGCGTGCCCTGCTCGCGATCGTCATCGTCTTCCTCACCGCCACGGTCGGGCAGTTCGCCTCGTCCACGATCGGCGCGGTGGTCCGCAGCCATGTCACCTGGGAGCCCGCCAAGGTCGTCGACGCGGTCGGCGGCACCTTCGCCAGCGCCTTCTCCGTGCTGATCATCGCGTGGCTGATCGGCTCGCTGGTGGCGTCGTCGCAGTTCACGTTGATCAGCGAGCAGGTCAACAGGTCCCTGCTGCTGAGCACGGTCGACCAGACGCTGCCCAGCGCGGCCAAGGACCTGCAGGTGCCGTTCAAGAACTTCATCAACACCTCAGGCTTCCCCAAGGTTTTCGACGCCATAGGAGGCGGCCAGCTCGTCGACGTCTCGCCGCCCGACCAGAGCGTGGCGAAGGGCAACAAGCAGCTCACCCGGGCGCGCCGGGGCATCGTGAAGGTCCAGGGCGTCGCCACGAGCTGCCGCAAGCACATCGAGGGCACCGGGTTCGTCTACGCCCAGAACAAGATCATGACGAACGCGCACGTGGTCGCCGGGGTCAACCAGGGCCTGCAGGTCACCGACTACCTCAACAAGACCCACCCGGCCAAGGTCGTGCTCTACAACCCCGACCGAGACATCGCCATTCTCCACGTTCCCGGGCTCAACATGCCGATCCTGCGCTTCGACGGCACCGCGAAGAAGGGCGACGACGCGATCGTCGCCGGATTCCCGCACGGCCACGGCTACACCATGAACGTGGCCCGCATCCGGGTGCAGCAGAAGGCCAAGGGCCTCAACATCTACGAGCGCAAGTCCGTCGTCCGCGACGTGTACGCCATCCGCGGCCTGGTCCGCCAGGGCAACTCGGGCGGCCCGCTGCTCACCACCGACGGCAAGGTCTACGGTGTCGTCTTCGCCGCGGCCCTCGACCAGCAGGAGACCGGCTACGTGCTCACCGCCGCGGAGGTCGCGCCGGACGCCGAGGACGGCTCCAAGCTCTTCAACCAGGTCGACACCCAGGAGTGCGACCAGAACTAGCCCTTCGACGAAAACCCGCGAACGGCTCCCGGAACCCTTCGCGGACCGTCACGGCCTCGCCCTCGCCGCCGCGCGGAGGGGGTGAACGTCAGAGAAGAGCCTCGATCCTGGCGATGGCCACCTCGGCCTCCAGGTCGTCGAGCTCGTGGGCGGCCCTGGCGATCAGCTCGTACGGCATCCCGTAGCGGCTGATCCGGTCGGCGCCTCGCACGAACAGCGTCGCGGCCCCGCGCCGGTTGCCCCGTTGCAGATGGGTGAGGCCGACGCAGATCTGCGCCAGTCCCTGCCAGAGCTCGCGCTCCTCCTCGGGGGAGTTCTTCCAGCGGCCCTCAAGCACCTCGTGGGCGTGGAACGGCCGCCCCTCGCCGAGCAGGCGGCGTGCCTCGGAGATCGCCTCCTCGGCGCTCGGCGCGTAGTCGTCGGGGATGCGCTCCACGCCCTCGGCGCCGTGGGGCAGCGGGCGTCCGAACGCGTCGCGGGGGCGCTGGTTGCGCGGCCTGCCGTCGGGATCCCGGTCGCGTCCCCTCATCGGTCGGGCTCCGGGTCGGACAGCCAGGCCACGAGCTCGGCGTCGAACTCCTCGGGGCGCTCCTCGTGCGGGAAGTGCCCGGCATCCTCGATGAGCCGCCACCGGTAGGAGGCGGCGACGTAGCGGCCGGAACCCTGGGCGGTGCGCGGCAGGACGTGCCTGTCGAGCGCGCCGTGCAACTGCAGGGTCGGCGCGTTGATCTGGGTACGCATGGTCTTCGCGTAGCGCCACCCGTCGGGGCGGAGCTGGGAGCGGCCGAACCAGCGGTGATACTCCAGCGCGCAGTGCGAGACGTTGCGAATGCGGAACGCGTCGCGATAGGTCTTCGCCACGTCCTCCTCAGGCCAGCCGGGCCCCGACCACTGATCGAGCAACCGCCCCACCCTGGCGCCGGAGTTGGCGGTCAGACGCCGCTCAGGAAGCAGCGGCAGCTGGAAGCCCAGCGCGTAGCGGGCCGCCCTGAACTGGCCGAAGGGCTCGGTGAACAGCGTGGTGCGGAGACGCCGGGGATGCGGTGCCGAGACCGGGACCAGCCGCAGGACCGCCTTGGGATCCGTCACGGCCATGGTCCAGGCGAGCAGCCCGCCCCAGTCGTGGCCGACGACGACGGCACCGGTCTCGCCCAGCGCCCGGATCAGCCCTGCCGCGTCGGCGGCCAGGGTGTGCAGGTCGTAGCCGCGCGGAGGCTTGTCGCTGGCTCCGTAGCCTCGCAGGTCGACGGCGACGGCGCGGTATCCGGCCGCGGGGAGCGAGACGAGCTGGTTGCGCCAGCTCCACCAGAACTGCGGGAACCCGTGGAGCAGCAGCACGAGAGGGCCCGTACCGGCCTCCACGACGTGGAAGCGGGTGCCGCCGGCGTGGACGGAGCGGTGGGTCCACGGGCCCTCGATCCTGACCAGGGACTCGTCGGGTCTGCTCACTGGCTCGGTCTCACCGGGTCGCGATGGCCGCCCGTCTGGCCGGCCGTGGCCGCAGCCGTGTCGAGAGCGGGGTCGTGCCCGCCGCTCTTGATGGTCTTGAGCGAGCGCAGCGTCCGCTTCATCCCGGTCAGGCCCTTGAGTCGCCGTATGCCGATGAAGACCAGCAGCGCGGCCACGAGCAGGTAGAACACGGTGACGATCAGGAAGGCGAGCCAGGTCCACATGCCCGCGGCGACCAGGGCGTAGGCGATCGTGAAGGAGGCGAGGATCAGGCACAGGTGCGCCATGAACGCCGCTGCGCCGAAGAGCCCGGCCGCCGTACCGACCCGTTTGGCGTCGAACCTGAACTCGGCCTTGGCGAGCTCGATCTCGGCGCGTACCAGGGTGGATATGTGGTCGCTGGCGGCGGCGACCAGCGCGCCCAGTGACTCCTCCTGTGGTTCCGCGGGCGGGATATGTGTCATGGACGATCTCCTATCGAGGGCCTTTGTCGAACATCATGCTGCGCGTCGAGGTGGTCGCGCACGCACACCCGCAGCGGAACCGGCGCCGCGAGCACGCCGGGGTGATCGCGTACGTGTCATCAAATACCTGCGTCATCAAGACTTCAGACTTTAGTCCCGGGGCGGAGGGGAGGCGTGGGGCTGCACCGGTTTGGTGAGGTCTCGGCTGTCCGGTGGTGAGAACCTGCACCACAGCCCCGCCGGGTGGGCGGCAGGTGAAGCCGGTGCGAAACCGTTGGGCTCCTGACCGCGACAGCGATCGCCGGGGCGACTCCCGGCCCGTGCGGGGAGGAGTTCCCGGCTCCTGCGGGCTGCGGCGGCCTCCGGCCGTGAAGATGATGTTCAACGGGCCGGGTGCTACCCCGGCGGCGGGCCGGTGAACATCGCCGGGCCGATGAGAGCCGACGAGAAAAGGGCTTCCGGGCGGGAGGAACCCCGTCACCGCGGAGATCGGTGGGAGGGCAGGGGAGACACCGCCGTCACCGGAGCCCGTTGAAGCCCGGCGACGTCGGGGGACCACGTGGAGCTCTTCGGTGAGACCGGGTGAGACCGGGTGAGACCGCTGAAGGTCCGCGCCGGCGACGTCGAGAGACCGCGTGAGCCCGCGTGAGTTCGCCGGAAGCCCTCGGGGAGGGCCTCTCACGGGAACTCGGAGTGCTCAAAAACTCCGGGTGGGCCGCGTCTTCGGCCCACCCGGGTGTTCCTGTCCGCTCAGTCCTCGCTCTTGGCGCTGGGCAGCTTCTCCGAGATGAGGTTCATCACCGTGCTGTCGGCGAGGGTGGTGACGTCGCCGACGCTGCGGTTCTCCGCCACGTCACGCAGGAGACGCCGCATGATCTTTCCGGAGCGGGTCTTGGGCAGCTCGGGGACGACGAGGATCTGGCGCGGCTTCGCGATCGGGCCCAGAGCCTTGGACACGTGGGCGCGCAGCTCGGCCGCGATGTCCTCGCCCTCCTCGGCGTTGCCGCGCAGGATCACGAACGACACGATGGCCTGCCCGGTCACCGGGTCGGTCGCGCCGACCACGGCCGCCTCGGCGACCTTCGGGTGGGAGACCAGCGCCGACTCGACCTCGGTGGTGGAGATGTTGTGCCCGGAGACGAGCATGACGTCGTCCACCCGGCCGAGCAGCCAGATGTCGCCGTCCTGGTCCTTCTTGGCGCCGTCGCCCGCGAAGTACATGCCCTCGAAGCGGGACCAGTAGGTGTCGATGTAGCGCTGGTCGTCACCCCAGATGGTGCGGAGCATCGACGGCCACGGGTCGCGGATCGCGAGGTAGCCGCCACCGCCGTTGCCCACGCTCTGGCCCTGGTCGTCGACCACGTCGGCGGTGATGCCGGGTAGCGGGCGCATGGCCGCGCCGGGCTTGCCCTCGGTGACACCGGGCAGCGGGCTGATCATGACGGCGCCGGTCTCGGTCTGCCACCAGGTGTCGACGACCGGGGTACGGTTGCCGCCGATGTGCTCGCGGTACCAGATGTAGGCCTCGGGGTTGATCGGCTCGCCGACGCTGCCCAGGATCCGCAGGGACGACAGGTCGTACTTCGCGGGGATGTCGTCGCCCCACTTCATGAACGTACGGATGGCCGTCGGGGCCGTGTAGAGCAGCGTGACCCCGTACTTCTGCACGATCTCCCAGAACCGGCCCCGGTGCGGGGTGTCGGGGGTGCCCTCGTAGATGACGCTCGTCGCGCCGTTGGCGAGGGGGCCGTACACGATGTAGGAGTGGCCGGTCACCCAGCCGATGTCGGCGGTGCACCAGTAGACGTCGGTGTCGGGCTTGAGGTCGAACACCGCGTTGTGGGTGTAGGCGGCCTGGGTGAGGTAGCCGCCGGTGGTGTGCAGGATGCCCTTGGGCCTACCGGTCGTGCCGCTGGTGTAGAGGATGTAAAGCGGGTCCTCGGCGTCGTTCGGCCGTGCCTCGTGCACGTCGGACTGCCGGTCCACGACGTCGTGCCACCAGACGTCCTTGTCGGTCTGCTCCACGTCCTGGCCGGTCCGCCTCACGACGAGGACGTGCTCGATGCCGGGGCACTTCTTGACGGCCTCGTCCACGGTCGGCTTGAGCGCGCTGGGCGCGCCGCGGCGGTAGCCGCCGTCGGCGGTGACCACGAGCTTGGCGTCCGCGTCCAGGATCCGGCCACTGAGCGCGCTCGCGGAGAATCCGCCGAACACCACCGAGTGGATCGCTCCGATGCGGGCGCAGGCCAGCATCGTGATCGGCAGCTCGGGGATCATCGGCATGTAGATCGCGACCCGGTCGCCCCTGCCGACGCCCAGCTCCTGGAGTGCGTTGGCGGCCTTGGAGACCTCGCGCAGCAGGTCGGAGTAGGTGAGCGTACGGGTGTCGCCCTCGGGCTCGCCCTCCCAGTGGTAGGCGACCTTGTCGCCGCGGCCTGCCTCCACGTGGCGGTCGACGCAGTTGTAGGCGATGTTGAGCTCGCCGCCGACGAACCACTTGGCGAAGGGCGGGTTCCACTCAAGGGTGGTGTCCCAGCGCTTCGACCAGGTCAGGCGGTCCGCCTGCTTCTCCCAGAAGGCGAGGCGGTCCCGTTCGGCCTCCGCGTAGGCGTCGGCGGTCACGTTCGCGGCCGCGGCCAGGTCGGCGGGAGGTGCGAATCGCCGGGTCTCCCGCAGTAGGTTCGACAGCGTCTCCTGGGTCTCACGCGACTTGGAACCAGGGTTCTCCGGGGCCACTACGCACTCCTCACGTACTGCTATCGACGGTCGTGTCCCACTTCACCAGGCCACATGTGTCTGCCACAAGAGGTCTAGCACAGGTCTGTACCAACCGGTGATGAGGGGCCATATACGGTCAAACGCCTCATTTCTAGGGAGTTCCACCCACGGAACGTTGCGTTTTCGACACCGTAGGAATGCGGACGGCGTTGTTCAACGTGCGTTGGCGAGGTGGTGCGCTGGACGGTGCCATGCGCTCGGTGAACGGTTCGCACGCCGCTTCCTGAGCCGTTTCCGGCAAGCCCCCGAGAGGGCTCCCGAGGACGGGGTGCTCCGAGGAGGTCTTCCTGGAGGTTTCGCGAAGGCCGCCTTCTCTCGCGAAGGCCGCCTTCTCTCGCGAAGGCCGCCTTCCGGGGAGGTCTCCGTGGGGGCCCCTCAGCGGCGAGGTCCTCCGAAAGGGTCTTCCCGGGCGGTCTCCCACGCCTCTCACGGCCTCTCAAGGGCGGTTTTCCGAAGGAGGCTCTTCCAGACGGGCGGGGACGTGGCCCGGAGTGCCTCATGGCCTGGCCGAAGTCCCGCCGAACGGCCCCGATAGGGTCGGGCAGCGTGAGCGACCCATTGGCTGTCATCGCGGGAATGCCCGGAGTGCCCGAGGCGGTCACCGACGCGCGCAAGGCCGTCGACCGGCTCTACGGACACCGCGTGCTGCGACGTAAGAGTCCGGAGGTGTCGGCCAGATCCGCGTTGCGCGGCGCACGCGCGTCAGCCGCCCTGGAGGGCGTGGACGTGCCCCTCGAAGCCATCCCCGAGGTCACCGATCCCGTGGTGCAGGGCGCGCTGCGTGTCTCGGCCGAACTCGGGCGACTCGGCGCGACCTGGCGTTCGGCGCCCCGCCAGGTGTTGGCCAGGCTGCATACCCTCGCGGCCTCGGGGCTCATCGGAGACGGCGGGGGTGCGGGGGACCTCGGCCGCCCCAGGGCCGTCGCGGAGGCGCCCGACCCGCTCGGCCTGGGGGCCGCCCCCGGTCCGCAGGAGACGGTGGCACGGGTGGACGGGCTGGTCCGGTTGGTGACGGCCTCGTCGAAGGCCCCCGCCCTGGTGCTCGCCGCCGTCGTACACGCGGAACTGGCCGTGCTGCGCCCGTTCGGTACGGCGGACGGTGTGGTCGCGCGGGCGGCGGAGCGGTTGACGCTTGTGGAGTTCGGCCTGGACCCGAAGTCGCTGGTCGCCGTCGAGGTGGGCCACCTCGAACTCGGCTCCGCCTACGGGGAGGGGTTGCGGTCATATCTGAGCGGTACCCCCGAGGGCGTCGCCGCGTGGGTGCGGCACTGCGCGTCGGCGGTCACGCTGGGCGTACGAGAGGCCACGGCGATCTGCGAGGCCATGCAGCGCGGCTGACCTCGGACCGGTCGGCCGTGGGCTCAGCGGGTCAGTGCGAGGAGAGCGGGGTCGGCGGGTCAGTGTGAGGGCAGCAGGGGCGGCGGGGTCGGGGAGGCGGCGTGCGATGGCAGCGGGGTCGGCGTGCGAGGGTAGCGGGTCAGTGTGAGAGCGGCGGGGCGGCGCGAGGACACTTGCCCGCGTCCCTGAGCCCGTCCGCGCACTCGCGTCCCTGGCCTGCCAGGGTCCCCCGCCTTCGCATCTGACCTGCCCGGGGATCGGCTCGATCGCACCCGTGGCCTGCCCGCCTGCTCGCTCATCCGTGCCACTGAGTGACGGCCGGCCGCGTGTTCGATTACCGAGCGTCACTGATTACGGACATCCAGCGGGATCGGCCGCACATACCGACGGCGCCCCTGGTGTGGGGGCGCCGTCGCCGACATGTCCCGACCGAGTTACCAAGCGTGCACCTGATAATCGCTGAAGCGGGGCAAGCCCGATTCAGCGCGCCTCCCGCGGCTGACGGCACGTGGGTACTCGGCGGCCATGCCCGGACAACTGGTCCGTAAAACCTTTGTACGTCCGATCCGCGCAGATGGGAACCCCTGGGAGCAAGACCTTTACGGATCAGGGGACATTAATGGACGAATCCCCTCTTATATCGTTTTATGCTCCGCCGAGCACGCCCGGTGTGGCGTCCGGCGGATGCTGTGACGCCTCGGCGGCAATTACCGAGCGTCACCGTCGTTCGTGTGTGCGTGGCGCGCGTCTCGGCGGGACCGTGTCCGGAGACTGGACCGTTGCATTAAAAAAACTAGCGGAAATCGAGGATTACTCCTCGACGGAACTCAAGTTGATCGGGCAGCATGAGGTGTTATCTCCCCAAACCGGAGTAACTGCGCAGGTCGCAACGCGACCCTCTCGCTGTGCTCCGGTCGGTTGTTGAAGGCTTTCTTCCTAAACGGGACCGGCTCTACCCCCCCAGAGCCGGACCGGTTGGCGACCCCCGCTCTCTCCCCCCCGGCGGGGGTCGCCCTTTTCTTCGAGCGTCCCCTGCCCCGGCGGCATGTCTTCCCGGCCTTCCGTCCGGCGGCCGGTTTTCCACAGGCTTCTCCCTGTCGGCAAGGGTTATCCACAGTGCGGCGTTCGGTTTCCCCTGAAGGGTAGGTCGTCGCGGAAAGTGGGGCTCCCGCACCCCAGGGAGGCACCCGTGGACCGTCCGCTGATCATCACCGAAGACCACGATCTGCTCGACGACCTGCTTCGTGTCGCCGCGGCGGCCGGAGCCGAGCTCGATGTCGCCCACGTGCCCGCGCACGCCCGGCCCTACTGGAACCGTGCCCCGCTGGTCGTCGTCGGGGGCGACGTGGCCGACGCCCTGGCCGCGACCGGCCCGCCACCTCGCTCCCGTGTCTTCCTGGCCACCCACACCTCCGAAGATCCCGACACATGGCGCAAGTGCGTCGCGGTCGGCGCTCAGGGCGTACTGGAGTTGCCCGCCGCGGAGCGACAGCTGGTCGACGAGTTCGCCGACGCCGTCGAGCCGCCCGCGAGACCCGGCTCCGTGGTGTGTGTCGCGGGAGGGCGGGGAGGAGCGGGAGCCAGCGTCCTGGCGGGTTCGCTGGCACTGGCCGCGTCCCGGCGGCGCATCCGCACCCTCCTCGTCGACGCCGATCCGCTAGGCGGAGGTCTCGACCTCCTCCTCGGTCAGGAGGAGTCCGACGGGGCGCGCTGGTCCGACCTGGTCGCCCGTGAGGGCAGGGTGAGCCATACCGCGCTCCAGGCGGCCCTGCCGACCTTCGCCGGGCTGACGTTGCTCTCCTTCCACAGGGGCGAGGTCGATCCGATCCCGGCCGAGGCGATGCGCTCGGTCCTTGAGGCGGGCCGCAGGGGCTTCGACCTGGTCGTCGTCGACCTGCCGCGCCACCTCGACGAGGCCGCGGTGGAGGCGCTCGGACGAGCCGCCACGACCCTCCTGGTCGTCACCGCCGACGTGCGTGGCGTGCTCGCCGCCGCCCAGGTGCTCGCCGGGCTGCGCGGGCACACGGGTGAGGTGCGGGCCGTCGTGCGCAGCGGGGTCCTGAACGACGACGTGGTGGCGGCCTCACTCGACGTCCCGCACGGTGGCAGCCTCCCCGACCAGCCTCGTCTGGCCGCCGCGCTCGAGCGGGGGGACGTCCCCCCGCTCGGCCGCCGCACCTCTCTCGGGCGGTTCTGCTCCGCGTTCCTGCACGAGTTGTTCGGGCCGGACGCGTGAAGCGGGCCGAGACAGCCGTGACGGTCTCGCCGGAGCTGGTGGAGGCGGTCCGCGTACGGCTGGCCCGAACGGGCGTCGAGCCCAGTGCCGCGCACGTCGCGGTCGCGCTGCGAGCCGAGCGGGCGATGCTCGGTGACGCGGAGATCCTGGCGGTGGCCCGGGTCCTGTGCGCCGATCTCATCGGGGCCGGTCCTCTGGAGCCGTTGCTGGCCGAGGCCGAGGTCACCGACGTGCTGGTGAACGGCCCGCGCGAGGTATGGGTCGACGACGGCGGTGGGCTACATCTGACCTCGATCGTCTTCCCGAGCGAAGACGCTCTCCGGCGGCTGGCGCAGCGTCTCGCCTCCGCCGCGGGCAGGCGTCTCGACGACGCGTGCCCGTACGTCGACGCCCGCCTCGCCGGAGGCGTCCGGCTCCACGCCGTCCTTCCACCCGTGGCGCCCAACGGCACCTGCCTCTCCCTGCGGCTCCCGCCCAGACGCACCTTCACCCTTCCCGACCTGGTCGAAGCGGGCGCGATCAGGGCCGACAGCGTCTCCGTTCTCACGGCGGTGATCGAGTCGAGGCTCGCCTTCCTGGTCACGGGCGGCACGGGTACGGGCAAGCCGAAGCACTACTTGTGACACCATTAAACCATGAGCGAGTACATCCCCCAACGAGCCGTCATCTTGTGCCGAATCAGCGACGCCCGCGACGAGGACACGACCGGAGTCGACGACCAGGAGCGGCACTGCCGTGGAGTGGCCGACCGCCTCGGCTGGAAGGTCTGGAAGGTCGTCGTGGAGAACGACGTGTCCGCCTACAAGCGGCGGAAGATCCAGCTCCCCGACGGCACCCAGGGACTGCGGACCGTCCGGCCCGGCCTGCGCAACGCGATCACGTGGCTGTCGACCGGCGAGGCCGACGGGCTGATCGCCTACGACCTTGACCGGGCCGCCCGCGATCCCCGCGACCTTGAGGACCTGATTGACGCCGTCGAGATGCGCAAGCCACGGCCGCCGGTGGCGTCGGTTACCGGGTCACTGCGGCTCGCGAACGACGCCGATATCACCATGGCGCGGGTCATGGTAGCTGTAGCCAACAAGGCCTCCCGGGACACGGGCCGCCGGGTCTCAAACGCTCGCCTGCGCATGGCGACCAACGGTGAGTACGGCGGCGGGATCCGCCCGTTCGGCTTCCTGAAGGACGGCGTCACCGTGGAGCCGGCCGAAGCGGCCGAGATCGTCAAGGCGACGGACGCCCTCCTCGCAGGGGCGAGCCTCCGTTCCGCCGTCCGCACGATCAACGCTGCGGGTGTCAGGACGTCGCGCGGCAAGGAGTGGAGCACAGTCGAGCTGAGGGACGTGCTCCTGCGTGCCAGGAACGCCGGTCTCGCCGTCTACAAGGGCGAGGTGGTAGGCCAGGCCTCCTGGCCCGCGATCGTTCCTGAAGAGTCCTGGCGGGCAGTCGTCGCGCTGCTGAGCGACCCCGCGCGCAAGACGTCGCCGGGCAACCGGGCGCGGTGGCTCGGGTCCGGCATCTACATCTGCGGGGGGTGCGGGGAGACCGTTATCTGCTCCCGCTCCAGCCAGGCCCGGAACCCGTGCTACCGGTGCCGCCCGCCACGTGGAGGGTCCCAGAGTCCGGGCAACCACGTCACACGGACTGCGGCACCGCTGGACGCGTTCGTGGAGGAACTCGTCATCGAACGGTTGTCCCGGCCTGACGCGGTTGAACTGCCCCTGCAGGACCGGGGGGAGGACGTTGCTCCCCTGCACGTCGAAGCTGTCACGCTGCGGGCCCGGCTCGACGAGCTGTCGACGCTGCACGCTGACGGGGCGATCGACGCCCGCCAGCTCGTGACGGGCAGCACCCGGCTCCGCAGCCAGCTCAAGGAGGTCGAGAACCGGATCACCGCAGCGAGTCAGGGGAGCGTCTTCGCCGGGGTCGTTGGCACGGAGGACCCACGGGCCACGTGGAAGGGGCTGGACCTCGGCCGGAAGCGCGCCATCCTCGACGCATTGATGACCGTGACGATCCTTCCGGCCCGTCACGGGCGGGCTTCTGACGGCAGCTACTTTGACCCCGCCTCGGTGAGGATCGAACCGAAGCGGTGACCAGGAGGTCGAGGGAGGAGGCGCAAGCGCCCCCGTCGGCCTCCTCCCGTATGGCTTAGCGGGGCTCAGGCGGCGTTGCGGGTGCTCTCCGGCTCATCGGTGGCGGCCGGAACCGCGCCGCGCATCAGGATCGAGATGCGGGCCTTCTGCTCGGCCGTGAGCGGCGGAAAGCCATCGACGATTTCGCGGACGAGTGCCGCGTACTTGTACTCGTTCACCTCGGCCCTCACAGGTTCGACCTGCTTCTGTCTCGTGCGCTCTCTCACGGGTCTAAGGATTCCGGCCGGGGCGAATGGGCGCTAGTTACGGCATAACTAGACCCTTTTGCGACTTTCGTTGAGTTGGGATGTGGTAGCCAGGCCATGTGGGGCCGTGATAGGGCTAATCCGAGACGGCTACGACACCATGGGGGGCGCGTTTTCCCGAAGCCTCCAGAACGCCCCAGGGTCGCCCTGTAGCCGCTTGGCGAGAATCCCGAGGGCGGTAATTGATAGGGCTGGAGAACGGCTCTCAGGGCCGCGTGGAGGCTAATGCGGCCGAAGGTCGAGGAAGCGGCCGAGGGTATCCATTCCTGCGATTAATTGGCCGGAGGCCGTGTCATTGGCCGAGGGTGTCCGTCCCTGATTTCCTGCATCCTCCAGCCTGCGGGTTCGGTGTGTGCCCCTTCAGTGTGCGAGCGCGGAGCGCGCGCACCCGTAGTACGAAGTACTACGGTCTACACCCTCTAGTTGACCTCTTCTTTTGGGGAGCCTCCGTGCACCCCACCCGGAGTCCTGGTGCACCCCCCCTGGAGTCTTCGGGCACCCCCTCCACTTTGACCGGGAGCCCTCGAGCATCCTCGCGTGTCGGAAATCCCAACTGGAAATCGGCTTACGCGCTACTCGCCCCGCCTCCGGTGATCAGGAATTGCTACCGGATAGGGCCATCCTGGTACCGTGTAATTACGGCATAAGCCATGAAATCAAAAAGGCCCGCGAGTGCGGTAACACTCCGGGCCGGTGAGACGAAGGATTGGGCTTCATCTATGGACAGTGTAGCAGGTCAGAGGGGTATTGAGCGATTCGCGCAGGCTAACATTCGCGTCGCACTCTCGGACCATTTCACAGCTTTCGACTGCCTCATGTACTGGTATTTCCAGTCGAACATGGACTACTACAACGGCCTTACGAAGCCGTTCAAGCGCGCCGATCTCATGGACGTTTTCGGCGTGAGCGTAGACACCATCAAGCGGTCCCTGAAGCGCCTCAGCTCCTCGGGCTGGATCACCCTGGAAGACCTCGGTCACGAAGGCCAGCGGCCAACCCTCCACGACTGGCCGTCCGCTGAGGACACGTTCCACGGCATCAGGGATACGAAGTTCGCCAAGTACCTGGATGGCAAGGGCTGGGCGCGGCTCTCCCGCGAAATCATGTTCAGCGGCCTGTCGCCCCGCCAGATCCGGATCTGGGTCGTCCTGATGATCCTCAAGGGGCACGACAAGAACCGGCCGGAGAGCTTCGGGTGGGCCTACATCACGCACGCCGAGCTGGTCGCGTTGATCCGCGATCCCGGATCCAGGCTGCACCCCAAGACAGTCGGATCAGACACCGAGCAGCTGGAGGAACGCGGCCTCGTCGAGATCGACGAGTACGCCGTCCACGGCCGGATGAACCGCTACCGGCCGACTGACCGGCTCCACATCATCATGGTGGAGGTCGAGCCCGAGGCCGAGCAGGAAGAAACCGCCGAGATCATCGACTACATGCCCGGCTCGGAGCACATACGCATCTGCCTCGAACTCCTCGACCGCTGGGTCAGTGGAACGATCGGCGAGGACTGGCGGGATCACGAATACGAGCGGGGCGAGGAGTATGACGAGGTTCTCGACGCCATCGAGAAGGCGCTCGAGGAAATGGGCGATCCGGCGATTGTCCGCATCCGGATCAACACCGGCCTGAAGACCTACGGGCCCGGCTACCCACTCGACTTCATCAGCAAGGTCCTGGACTTCAACGCCGACCCGCTCAGCGATGAGGAACTGACCAAGCTCCTGGACCACATCGACAGCCGGAGCCACTGAAAGGACACCAGCCGAGGACTCCGACATGCCAGCCTTCCCGGCCGTGCCGTACTCGGCAGTCACGTTCCCCGATGACGAGTGCCTGATCGTGCCCATGCGCCTGGCAAAAGGGCTGTGTACCGCCCGGGACCGTCCTGCTCTACCTCCTGCTGGCCCGACTAGCGGAGGGCCCCCGGGGGTCGAGGTGCCCACGGTCCAGCTGGAGCGGCACACCGGCTGGACCCCGCGCGGAAATCGGCGAGCACGTGCGGGCCCTGTCTGACGACGGCTGGGTGACGGTCGGCAGGGGACGAATGCCCGGCACGGTCACCTATCGACTCCTACGCCAGCCGGGCGCCGAGCAGATCAAGGTATGGGCTGAGGGACTCGGCTCGGCGATCACGCCTAGTCCATGCCGTCCACGGCCTCGCGCTGTAGGGCTAAGCGGATGGTCAGATTATGCAGCAGGCCGTAGTCGCTGATGTCCAGCCGGTCGATCATCGGGCCCAGGCCCATAACCCGGGTAGACAGCTCCTTGTCGGGGAGCACGCCGTACCAGTCGGCCGCGATCATCGCGTTCACCTGTTCTGGAGTGGTAGCGAACAGCTTGGCAATACCGATGACTGCTTCGGGGGTGGGGGGGCCGACTCGGCTGGTGCCGGGTCCGTTCCATGCGCCGTACTCGACCATGTTCCGCCACCAACCGTGGGAGCGAACGCGGTCACATCCGATGGACATGGCGATGTAGTCCATGCGGTCGGCGATGGCTCGGGCTGTATCACGAAATGGTGTTCTGCTCATGTCTCCTTGTCTACGGGACGTGACGGATCCGCACACTAGGAATGTCCAAGAAATGTGAGCGATTCGTCTTCTCAAGATGCGTGGCCAGGAGCCGTACGGCGCGGCCGACAGCCGGATTTTCCCGCGTTTCCGCTGGTAGAAAATCCGCGGACCCGTAGTCGGATTTTTTCGAGTGCCATCAGCCGGCGACTGGTCGAAAAATCGGCGAGGGTCTGGCCCGGGTCCTCTTCCACCCCCTACAGCGACACCCTCACATCACGTGCCGCCTGGTGCCCACCGTGGCCGTCGCCCCGGCGCCCTGGTCCTCGTCGACCAGTTCGGCACCGTGTCGCCAACTCCCCGCCGTCGACCAACTGCCTCAGCCCTTCGGACACCTGACTCAGCGGTCGGGCTCAGATGGAGGCTCCTCGAACACGGCTCGGACTCGCTCGACAAATCGGGTGTCTCGAATGGACCGGGCATGCGGCTTAAGTACGCCCTCCTCCTGAGCGATGCGGTGTATGGCCAGAATCTGGGCGCGGGTATAGCGGCGGCGCGTACCGCGTGGGTCATCGCTAGTGGAGCGGTGCGCAGGAGGCAGCCAGCCCTGCTGCTCCCAGCCCCGGATGGTGTCAGGCTTGCGGTTCAGAACGGCGGCCAGCACCCCGATGGGGAAGAGGTCGAAGTCCCTGCCACGCTCCGAGACATAAGGCCGATAGCCTCGCAGTGGATCGGGCGGAGGCTGCGGATCGGGCGGAGGCTTCCGAGCAGGCGCAGCGGAGCCCGTCGGCTTGTCGTCGGCGCGCTCTTGCCGCTGAAAATCCGGCTGGTCGAGGCGAGGGCGACTGTTCCGCAGGGCAAAGCGAATGACATCACCCTGGCGGGCCCTGAGGTTGCCCCCGCCGATGTCGAAAAGCTCAAGGCCGTGCTCCCGGGCGAAGCCGAGGACCCAGTCGTTGTCGACGTCGAGGTGGTCAGCGATCCTCTCGACGCTCCACAGCGGATCTTCTCCAGGCGGGAACATGTCCGCCATCCTGGCGTACTACACGGGTCGATCCCTGCCACTTACCGGCAGCCGTCGACCAACTACGCGAAGTCCCCGGCCCCCTGTCGGTCGGGCCTTGGGCGCAGACGAGCGCCGAGGGGGCCGGAACAGTGGCCGCGTCCGGCCGACTCGCCTGGTTCGTCAGGAAAGGCGGTGGAATGTGAAGTCGCTGCCCTTTCTGTCTGCGGGGATACGCTGGTACTCCGTCTCGCCGCAGGCGTCACATGAGACTGGCTCCCAGTCAAATAGGGCGATGAGGCTCTTGCATTCGGAGCATTGAACGGCCGGGATGCCGCAGCGGTTGCAGTGACCGCCCGTTATGGGGGAACCGTCACCTTCCACATCAGGCCGCTCTGCTAGGTCGACTGAGCCGTTCTCGCAGTTGTCGGTCGGGCAGCTGTACCACGGTGGTTCGTATTCGTCGTCCATGAGTCATGGCTATCAGGCCTGCGCGGGGTCGGGGTAGCCGGTTTCAGGATCGTCCCCTCTAGGCAAGCCTGCGACCGACGTAACCGACCGGGAAGTCGACGGCACCGCGTACGTCACCCGTACGTGAAACCAGTGACGTACTGGCCCCTCGGCGTCATGCCCTCAACCCGGGTTCGCCTCGGGCGTCGGGTTGGATGAGCTGCTGACAAACCCCGCAGACGTGCTCCACTCCCCGAGCACCACCTCCGGCTTGGTCCTCCGCCCGCGCTTCAGATGTGGCCCTCCGTGTGTGAATTCCCCTGTCGGCAAGCCGATCGTCGGGCAAAGTGGGCGTCATGCGGCGCTTCCCCCAATTCGTCCGGCGATTCCGCCGCCAGCCCGTTCTTGAGACAAAATCGGCCAAGCTGCTGCCGATCGGCTGGGCCTTAACCCTCACTCTGGCGCTTGCTGTCACTGCGACAGGGCTGCTGTTGTTCGGCGCATTAGCCTGGCTCGGACTCCCCGCTGCCACCGGTAAGAGGCCAACCGTCGCCGAGTTCCTCGACACGTTGAAGATCGTGCTTGCGGTCGTCGGCGGAATCGGCGGCGTGGTGGCCTTGGTCGTCGCCTACCGCAAACAGCGCATCAGCGAGGAGGAAAACCATCGGGCCCGGGAAACCGCCCGGCGTGAGGACGTCAAGCTGTATGTCGACCGCTTCGACAAGGCCTCAGGCAAGCTGGGGGACGCCTCTGCCGCCGTCCGACTGGCCGCTGTTCACGCCCTGGCCGCTCTCGCCGACGATTGGCCCGGCGGCCGTCAGATGTGTATCGACGTATTGTGCGCCTACCTTCGCATGCCACACGAACCTGAACCCGACGCTGACCGGGACCCCACTGGGGCGGCCACCTGGCGGGCTATGCGAGAAGTACGCGCCACGATCCTGCGTCTCATTGGTGCGCACCTGCACCGTGACGCCCCTATCTCCTGGTCAGGGACCGACCTCGACTTCACCGGCGTTGTCTTCGACCAGGGCGCAGACTTTACAGGTGCGGTGTTCTCCGGCAGCGAGATCAGGTTCAACTATGCGGAGTTCTCGGACGGCGCTGTCAGGTTCAACCACGCGGAGTTCTCCGGCGGTGAAGTCCAGTTCATCGGTGCGAAGTTTTCCGGCGGAGATGTCAGGTTCGTCGGTGCGAAGTTTTCCGGCGGCGCTGTCAGGTTCAGCCACGCGGAGTTCTCCGGCGGTGAAGTCCAGTTCAGCCACGCGGAGTTCTCCGGCGGAGATGTCCAGTTCGGCGTTGCGAAGTTTTCCGGCGGAGATGTCAGGTTCATCGGTGCGAAGTTTTCCGGCGCAGATGTCGGGTTCAGCCACGCGGAGTTCTCCGGCGGCACTGTCCAGTTCGTCAGCGTGGAGTTTTCGAGTGGCAAGGTTGCGTTCAACTGGGCGAAGTTCTCCGGCGGAGAGATCGTGTTCGCCAGCGCGAAGTTTTCGGGTGGCGCGGTTGCATTTAACTGGGCGAAGTTCTCCGGCGGCCGGACCTGGTTCGGACTGACGAGGTTCTTGGGCGGCGAGGTCTCGTTCGTCGAGGCGGAGTTATCAGGCGCCCGGATTTGGTTCGGAGGTACAACCTTCTCAGGTGGCTGCGTCTCGTTCAATCGTGCGGTGTTTTCGCGCGGCGGAGTCTCGTTCGATGCAGCAACCTTTCCGGGCGGCACGGTCCTGTTCAACGGTGCGAAGTTCTCGGGCGGAGACGTCCGGTTCGCCGATGTGGAGTTCTCGGGGAGTGAGGTCTGGTTCAGCGACGCGGTGTTCAAGAGCGGCAAGGTCGTGTTCGGGCCCGCGAGGTTCTCCGACGGCGGGCTCTGGTTCAACGATGCGGAGCTTTCCGGCGCTGAGGTCTCGTTCGTCGACGCGGAGTTCTCAGGCGGCGAGGTTGATCTCACCGGGGTTGCCGACTGGTCCTGCCCACCTATCGGGCTTCCTGACACGGCGGAAGGGCTACGACTCCCAGGGCAGCCCACAGCGCAACCAGCCGATGAAGCTGGAGGCCAGTCGGCGAGCGGCGATCTGAACAGGGCTTCTGGCGCCGATGCCACCGGAGCGGTATGAGCCCGCGACTTGGCTGCCTTAGACGAAGGCTCGGCAGTTCTGCTGCCATGGAGAGGCGATGAAACAGTCCTGGAACATGCCGAATGACTTCTGGGTGATGCAACGACGAGCCCGTTGGCTGCGGACCCTGCGGGTGACCATCCAGGGTGAGCCCGAGCAAAAAGGAGCCAGGGGACGACGATCCGCAGTCGATTTCCAGCAGCAGGTCATCGACCAGATGGCTGTAGCTGGACGGCGTGCCTTCACTGGGCCCGTTGCGCTGGACCTGTTCTTCAAGACCAGCCGCAAGAATCCGCCGGCGATCCATCGCGTCGCCAAGCACGTGCTCGACCTGCTCGGTCCAGCCGATTCGGCGGTCCGGCCGCGCCGAAGCAGTGTGCTGTACCGCGACGACCGGCAGGTCAAGTTCTTGTACGTGGACCTGGACCAGGCGTGGAACCGTGACGAATTACGAGCCTTGGATCCGGCGTCGGCGAACCCATCGGACATCTGGGCCCCACCTGCTCCTCGGTCCAGCCAGCAGCTGCTCCCCCCCAACCCTACGGAACCGACGAGTGACGGTGAGGGTTTGCGTCCCCGTATCGTCCGGTCCCATGAACCCGGCGGGCGGACGATGCTTATGGCTCGCCCCGGCCGGGACGTCATCGCCGATCTCATCTTGGCGAACCGGCTCAGGCATATCCGAGATGACGAGGATGACGAGTACTCCAGTCCTTTCGTCGCCCCCGACCTCCCCGACGACTTCGAGGACCCCCCAGACGATCCCACGATGTTTGGCGACGAGGACGCGGAGCTGTGGGCGTACATCGAACGTTCCAGCCGATTCTGGTGGCTGACACGGTTTCAGGAGGCGGTCCTGAGCCAGATTGACGCAGCGCTCTGCGCTGGCTTGTGCATGTACTTCGACGGCCTGTCCCAGACGACGCCGCCTGGTTGCCCTGAGCCGTATCGCAGCAACTTCGACCGTCTCCTCTCCGACTCGCGGACTATGAGTCGGCGGCAGCTTCTGGCACACCCGCTGACGCTGTCACTCCCTGGGCTTCCCCGAAACGGCCGCGAAGGCGAGGAGTTCAAATCGGCTCTCCGGCAGCGTATGGAGGAGTTCAAGGCGCAGCGCCCGATGTTCAACTTCCTGACCGTCCCGGTGAAGATGACCTTCCTGGTCGTGCCTCCCGAGCAGGGCAAGGACCTCGACAACATCGCCCTGACGGCCGTGCCTATCGCGCATGAGGTACTCAGACCCCACATCGAGCCGCATCTGCTGGCTCCCCAGCCTCTCGGTGATGAATCCGCCAGACGGTGGGCGGAGGCGCTTCGGCGGCTGCGGTCGCTCAACGCGAACAGCGTGACCGCCTACCAGGTGATCGAGCTGCCCCGATCCCCCCAGGACCCGCCGGAAGGGGTTCTTCGGCTAGCGCTCGGAGTAGCTTCGCGCCGCAGCTGGTGGGACCAAACGGCGGACTACGTCAACAAACGGATCGACACGGCTGATGATGTCGCGGATTGGGACCTGCACCTCTGGTAGAAGCTAGGCGTAAGTGGCGGCTGACGTGGGGCTCCTGCGGGTCGAGGATGTGGTGGTACAGCGTTCCCACGCTCACCCCCAGCAGCCTGGTGATCGAGTGCGGGTGCCCGACGCCGTTAGCGTCGGGCACTGGCACGCCGCGCCCAGCGCGGTCACATCGCGGTATCGAGCCCGTACCACGGGTTACGCCTGCGCCGCTGCTCCGCATGCATGACGCGGGCCTGGGCGATGCCGAGCCGCCGACACGTCTCGTCCCGGCGGCGGAGCTGTTCGGCCATGTGCGGCGCACCGAGCCGGTCCCACGCCGCCAGCCACTCCGCCGCGCTCGGCCTCGGCACGCCGCATATGTCGACGATGACCTCCACCGTCTCGCGGTGCAGACTGCGTCTCCCGCCCAACTGGGCTCCCACGGTGGACTGCCGCAGGCTCCCGCCACGCTTGTTGTCCTCGCGGACCAGAGCGCGCTGTGACAGGCGCTTACTGGCCAGCAGATCACGCAGTCCTCGCAGCAGGTCGAGGTAGTCGCGGAACCTTGGCGGGGCGTCGTTGCTGTCCCGGATGCGCTGCGCGCCCACGGCGACGTCGGCGGCTGTCCATCGGCGGATGGATTCCTCCTCGCAGCCGAGTGCTCGCGCCAGGGAGGCCACCGTGGCGGACGGGGGCAGGACGTGCCCCGACAGCGCCCGCGACACCGTGCTCTGCGAGAGGTCGGCCTTCCTCGCCAGATGTTTCTGCTTCCAGCCCCGCTGCCTCAGCCGCTCCTTCAGCGGTGTGATCAGCTCAGCCACCCTCTCCTTGGCCTCGCTGTCTCTGTTGATATCGATCATGATCCACTTCATCGGCGGCCGACCTTCCTAGTTCGCTCCGGGTCTGGGTGACCTGCGGTGATGGCAGGAGCATGCGGCCGTCGGCCTGCGATGTCCAGCCGTAGATGACCCGCTATGCACCGCTGACTACGAACAACTCTTTTGCTCGGCTCGCGGTCGGATGTCGGCGCAGCTCGGCACCGGGGTGCCGACGATTCACCACCCTCTTCATGATCGTTTATATTTCTCGGATCTGGCTCCTGATAAACTTTCTTCTCAAGAGCTAGAAACGGCCCCAAGGAGCACTCTGTGACCGACCTTCTCCCCGCCCCCGTCGCTCCGGTCGTCGCCCCCGTTGCCCAGCCCGTTCACTCGGCCGCCGACTTCGCGGTGAGCGACGCGGCCAGGGAGGCCGTCCTGGCGGGCATCCCCGCCTCGACCCGCCGGGCGTACGCCTCCGACTGGTCGGCCTTCACCGCCTGGTGCGCCCGGCACGGCCGCCTCCTGCTCCCGGCGACGGCCGAGACCATCACTGAGTACGTCACGCACCTGACGGCGACTCCGTCGGCGAAGACCGGCCGCCCGCTGGCTCCGTCCAGCATCGAGCGGGCCCTGGCCGCCATCCGGACCATGCACAACGCTGCCGATGCTGCCCCACCGCAGACCAAGGCCGCGCGTAAGGTCCTGTCCGGTTACCGCGAGCGCCTGGCCCTGGCGAAGGACCCGGCCGCCCGCACGCGCAAGGCCGACGCGGCTGTGCCGGATGCCCTGCGCGCGATGCTGACCGCCGTCGACCGCTCGACCCTGGCGGGGAAGCGGGACGCCGTGGCGCTGCTGCTCGGGTACGCCTGCGCCGCCCGCGTCTCCGAGCTGGTGGCTCTGGACATCGCCGACGTCCGCGAGAAGCCCGAGGGCCTCCAGGTCACCATCTACCGGCGGAAGATCAAGACGTTCACTGAGGTGGCCGTGCCGTACGGCCGCATCCCCGCCAGCTGCCCCGTCCGCGCGGTGCGCGATCTCCTGGCCGCCATGGCCGAGGCCGACCGCACGTCGGGCCCGCTCCTGGTGCGCGTCGACCGGCACGGCCGGATTGCCCCGCCGATGATGCGCAAGGGTCTGCCCATCGGTGACCCGCACGGGCGCATGACCGCCGAAGCCTGCGGGGAGATCGTTGGCAGGATCGCTGCGGCCGCCGGGTTGGAAGGCCGCTGGACCGGCCATAGCCTGCGGCGCGGCTTCGCCACGGCCGCCCGCCGCGCGGGCGCCAACCTGGAGAGGATCGGCCGTCACGGTGGCTGGAAGGACGGCTCTACCGCCCTGCTCGGCTACCTGGAGGAGGGGGACATGTGGGAGAAGAACCCGGTGGCGGGGCTCTGACCGACCGTAGAAGAGCGCCCGTTCCCTGATGAGAGGGCGGGCGCTCCGTCGTTCTCGGGTCAGGCTCGCTTCCAACGCCACTGCCCGTTGGGGTACACCGAGCACTTGTATCGCCGGTTGGTGACCTTCGCGGTGCCGAACTTGTTGCGGGCCGCAGCGGGACAGTAGGCGCCGGGCGTAACGCATTTCCAGGTCTGGCCAGCACGCCGGTACTGACATGCGGCCGACAACGACATGGCAGGCGCGGACGCGACGACAGCCGATGCTGCGGCAGGCAGGGTGACGGAGACGGGCACGACGAGCGCAGAACCGACCAGGGCGACGGAGACGAGCAGGCGTCTGAACAAGGAGGGAGCTCCCAGAGCAGGGGATGGGGTCGCCTGTGAGACGGCTAGTCGTCGGCCCCAGTTGTCTGGGCGGAGCCGTTTCGTTGGGGTACCAGGTGGCCACGGCTCCCGCCGGGCTAGCGCCAACCTGGCCGAGCTCCTGGCCGTCGTCGAGCTGGCGCGCCAGGAGCGCCCGCCCTCCCGACAAAAGGCACCCCCCCACCGTTAAGTCGTCCTCCCACAAGGCCTCCGGTCTGGGTTGCCGCGTAGCTGACGGCCCCCTACGCGGGACAGTGGCCGATTCCGGAGTGGTAGTCGAGGGCAATTCCCGGCATTATCAATTGATTGATCGTGGCCAATACAATGACTGTATGAGGCAAATCCGTGTATCGCCGGAGCGGTTCAGGCAGCTCCGGGAAAATGTAGGCATGAGTGCTCGCGCTCTGGCTCGTCTCATCGGCACGAGCCCTCAGCAAATCTGGCGCCTGGATTCCGGGCGATCCACCAGCATCAATTTCCTCGTGCGCCTGGTGCCGGTGTTCAGCGAGGATTCCGTAGCTGACGCCATCGTGGACCAGGGGCAACGTGCCCGGTTCGTCGAGCACTGCGCCCACCTGCGCACCCTGATTACGATCTAAACACCCCCAGTCGGGACGGCTCGGAAGACCCTCTGAGAAATACCTGTGGCTAACTCGAAAAAATAATCGAGCACGATTCGCGCTCTGTCGTCCCTCCTGGTCAACACGACAGGAGAAAGAGAAGTGAGCCGCAAGCGACCCGCTGTAGACGCGCGAGTCACCCGGTACCTCCGGGACAATTCCTCGGCTACCCCTAAGGCCATTCGGCGGTTCGCCGAGAAAATCGTAGTGCTCGAAAATGGCTGCTGGCGCTGGACAGGCGCGACTAACGCCCGGCGCTCCGGTGGACCGCGCGGTCTGTTCTGGGCCGGGACCAGGTTCCAGACCGCCTACAGGTGGGCCTGGGAGGCCGTCAACGGCCTGGTGCCCGAAGGCCTGGAACTCGATCACTACGGGTACCCGGACGACGGCTGTATCGGCCCGCTGTGCGCCCACCCGGACCACGTCAGGCCGGTGACGCACCGCGAGAACGTGTTACGCGGCAACGGCCCGAGCGCGCGGAACGCCCGGAAAACGGCCTGCCCCAAGGGTCACCCGTACGACCGCGTAACCGCCCGAGGCTGGCGTCAGTGCTCCATCTGCACGGCCGCCCAGGCCCGCACGCGTTACGAGGCCACCAGGCCCCTGCATGACCTGACCGTGTCGACCATCTCCGCATCCGGCCGTCCGGCCGACTGATCCCTCAGGAGTACCTCATGATCAATTGGAACCACGTCAGTGGCATCTCTGCCGCCCGCCGTGCGCGTGTCGCGAGCGTCGGCGATGCCCTCCACGGCTTCGCCGCTCACTTGGCTGGCGATGGCGAGGACGGCGTCAACGAGCCGCACTGGTCGGGCATTCACCAGCCACCTGTAGCGCGCCCTCGACCGACCCTGGGCCCCATTCCGCCCGTGGGTAGTTCTCGGCCGTTAGTGGCCGCCATGGCACCGCCTAGAGCTGCCTACGCGACGTTCCGAGGTGGGGCCCTCGGCCACACGGTCCCGGCCGTTCAGGCCTCGCCGATCAACGGGATGACGGTGTAAAACGGCAGGTTCTGTCCGACATGAGCGGCGCCCCCGTCCAACGCTCATTCGCCACTCGGGCTCTCGAGGCCCTGGCGCTCGTCATCGACGGCCCTATCGTGTGACTCGGTCTGGTCGAGTCCTCGCGTCGCGACGGCAAATAGTTGCTAGGTGGCTGGATCCGCATGTGGACGAAACGCGGATCTCCCCGTCCCTGTAGTTGGGATCCAGCCGCCGCGAACGCGGAACGAGGTCCCAACTCAGGTCGGCCGCGCACAGGGGCCACCGCGGTTTGTCATATAGGCCTATGACCTGCGAAAACTCACGTATGGACGGTTTGCCGGCCCGCCTCCGTCGCAGGGGTGCGTAGTAAGTAAGTTCAGGCCGGTGCGGCCGGTTCCGCCCCGTTGCCGTCCTCGACCGCGACGAACGTTCCCTTGGCGGGCAGGGTCACGACGAGTCCCCGGTCTCGCAGCTCCTCGACGGCCCTCCGGGCGGTGCCGAGCGCTACGCCGTACTCCTCGGCCAGGGCGCGTTCTCCGGGTAGGCGGGATCCGGGGCGGAGGTCACCGGCGGCGATGCGCAGGGCGATGTGGTCGGCCATCTGGGCGTAGACGTACGCCATGTCCGACGGGTTGAAGTCGGGGACTCCCTGCACATCTGCCATAGCACCCAACGTAGAACGGCCTTGAGCTGCATAAATGTGTGGGTAGCGGTCTACCGCTGTACACCGCTCTATGCCGCGTCATAGCCTGCGAGCATGGAAGGCGAAACCGGCGACGAGCCGAAGATCCTGGGCTACGAGGTCGCGCACACTGACGTCGGCTGGGAGGCGAAGTACCTCGGCCTGTTGACCGATAAGGCATTCGCGAACGGGTGCGAGCGGGTCCTGGTCGACGAGAACCTAGCCCGGCTGAGAATCCGAGCCGTGAAGAACCGGGTCAAGGCGTGGTCCTGGGAGTATGAGCCGCCCGAGGACGACGTACCGGCATGAGTTCGTCCGCCTCGGCCGGATGCCGCGTGGTCGTCGATTCCCTGTTCTTCAGCCACACTTTCACCCAGTCGGCTCGAAGGCTCGTCGGCAACACCGGTTACGTGCTCTGGCTCATCAAGCGAGGCTCGTCTACCTACGCCCTGGTCGAGATGGACGACGCCGTGCAGGGGTTTCCAGGCCAACGGCGGTGGACGATTCACACGGCCGATCTCACGGTGATCTCGTACCCGTCGCGGGCGCGTGCCGAGCCGGTGCTCTACGTGGTCGGCTTCGAGAACTTCCCCGTGGTCCTCAAGGCCAACCGAGGGATCCGGCACGCGGTGCCCGGGAACCGCGCCGACCGCGATATCACCGAGGCGATCTGCGGGCTGGACGTCAGACCGGTCGACTCCTCAGGCATCGGCAGGATCGCGTTCGATTCGGGTTCCTCGCTGGCCTGCCCCGGTTGCGTGGCAAACCTCTCCGTCCGGCACCCCGAGGACGACCCCGAAACCGGCGCCTCGGCGGGGTAGCGAGCCCTGCGGGCGCGATCGAGGTAGCGGAGCCGCTACTTGGCCCCGCTACCGGTCTGACCTGCGCGGACGTTCTGAGGTAGCGGGTAGCTGGGTTGGCTCGGTGCCCCCAGAAACCGGCCCCTGGGAGGGTCTGGGGACACCGAACCCGCCGCTACCTGGCAGTCAGCTCCCGGCGCTCAACGGCGGCGTCGATCTCCAGGCGCTTGCACCCCTTCAAGACCCTGCCGTCGGCCTTGACATCCTCGGACGGGACACCGCAGCCACGCACCAGCGACGAGACCGACTCGGCCGTCAGGTCCCCGTACGCCTCCGGCCGGGTCTCGGCGAGCATCTCGGCCAGCGTCTGCCACTGCAGGCCCGCGCGGCCGGTAGGCCACACGCGGACGACGTCGGCCAGGACATCAAGCCGAGGCTGTTCTGCCTGGCTGGTCTGGACGCGGCCACCGCGCAGCTGCACGGCCCGGTTGAGGATCTTCTTCGCCTCGGCCTCGGAGGGGTAGAACGACCTGACGGCGGAGGGGTCCTTCAGGCCAGTGACCATGCCCCACCCGGCGTCGATCTCCGGCCGGAACGAGGTACCGGTGATGCCGCGCTTGTAGCTCCCGGTGCCGAGGATCATGTCGTTGGCCACCTGATCCTGGACGGCCAGGCACCAGCGCATGTTGACGCACCGGGTGATGTTCGGCGGCAGGCTGTCTTTGTCGGGGATCTGGGTGGCGAGAATGACGATGAGCCCCAGGGCGCGACCGCGCTTGATCAGCCGCTCGGCGCCGACGGCGGCGTCCTTGTCGGCCAGGAACAGCTCGTGCGCCTCGTCGATGAGGATGACGACCGGGTGCAGGCCGACGCCTGCGGTGGCCAGCTCCGGCGTCACCTTGCCCTCGGGCGCCTTGCCCTCGGCCCGGAACTTCTTGATCCGCTTACCGCGCCGCTCGGCCTCGGCCAGGCCCCACGCGATGATCCCGGCGCCTCCGGCGATGGCCTCATCGTCGACACCGCAGTAGTACTCCGACGCGATCGGCTCGAAGTCGGCGAAGTCAGCGGTGCCCTTGTACTCGGCGATCTTGAATTCCACCGTCGAATCCAGCGCGGCGACCAGGGTCAGGGCGCGGGCGGCGTAGGACTTGCCCGACCCCGGCATGCCTCCAATCAGCCAGTTCCGGGCGAACAGGGGCGAGGACACCGGGCGCTGGCGCTGGTCGGCGCCGAAGGCCACCGGCTCGAACACCGACGTCCGCGCGCCGTCGGCGAGGATGCTCCACTTCGGCGGGCGCATCTTCGACGCGGGCTGGTAGCCGACCCACAGGTCAAGCTGTCCGGCGTGGTCGGGGCCGGGAATCGGCCAGACCTGGTCGATGGGGAGCCGCAGGGCTGACGAGAGCTTGCCGCGCTTCTCGACCACCGACACGGCTTCCACGCCAGCCGGGAGGTTCACGCGCGCCAGCTGGCCGGGGCCGTCCCGGTGGATCTCGGTCGGGAACGTGATCGCCTTGGGGTCCTTCATCCCGGTGATGCCGAGAACGCACAGGGCTTCCCGGACACGCTCGGCCGTCAGCCGGTGGTACCTGGTCACGGAAACGGCGACCGAGGTGAGGGGCTTGTCCGCCGGGCGGCCGACCTGGGCCAGGCCAAGCGTCAGACCTCCGTAGAGCATCGCCTGAGCCCACCAGGGCAGCAGCACCCACGACGCCGTCCCGACCCCTCCCAGACCCGCCAGGCCCGCCGCAGTGGCGACCATGCGACGGCGGACCGTCTGGTCTCGCTGCTTGACCAGACGCAGGTAGGCGTCACTGTCCTTGGCGACGACCATGGACCGCCGCAGCGGCCGGGACTCGGCGTCGGTCACCCACTGCCAGGTACGGCCGACCAGGCGCCCGCCGCCGACCGGCGTCCACCGGATGACCCGCAGGCCGTACACCGGGGAGCGCCAGGCGTGGAAGGCGACGCGATAGGCGACGGTGCCCGCCCACCAGCGCGCCGCAGCGGCCAAGTCGGTACGGGAGCGAGCCCACGCGGGCAGAATCGGCTGACGGGTGACGTCTCGGCCCGTGACCGTGGCGTAGATGGCCACAGAGTCGCCGTCAACGTCCTCAGGAAGATCAACCGGCCTTCCGGTCAAGGTCTCCTCTGCGGCGCTCTCGGCGTCGATCATGCGGCTCTCGTCGACATCCGGGACCACGTGCAGGGTCGGGCGCTCGATCTCAGCAGCAGCCATCTCAGGCACCTCCGGCCGTGCAGAACGGGTGACGAGCGTCGAGGCCGCAGCCAGGGCAGGTGATCCCCTCGGCGACGTCTGCGGCGAGCTTGCGGACGATGTCGTCGAACCGGCGCAGGTGCTCGTAGGCGCCGAAATTCGGGTCGCCCAGGAACTTGGTGGCGTAGGTCGCGACCGCAGCGGGGCCGTAGTCGGTCAGGGCCTCGGTGATCTTGTTCAGCAGACGGGAGCGCAGCCAGGCCGGGGCCGACCGGTAGTGGTCCGGGAGCAGGGTGAGCACATCCCCAGCCATCCGAGGAAGGTTTTCCCGGTTCGCCGGAGGCGCCGTGACGGCGTCTCGCGCGTTACGGTCCGCAACGACGCCTACGGCGAGAGGAGAAGCAGGGTTTTCGTCGTTGTTCTTCTTCCTGGTCTTCTGGTTGTTGTTCTTCTTAAAGAGGGTGGAAAACCCGTCATTGGTCGCGACCTGCGACGATGCCTCGTTCTTGCTGGTGGCAGCCTCCGCCGGGTTATCCGTCACAGGGCCGACCTGGGCATCGGCGGTGTTTCCCCTGGTAGCGCCCATTGACGGGTAATCCGTCGTAGGTGCGGGCTGGCCGTGCTCACCAGCGACGGGAATTCCGTCGTTGGTCGCGACCTGCCGGTTTCCGGCCGTCCAGGGGTCCATGAGGATGTAGTCGGTGCTGCCGAGCTTGCCGCTGGCCGCGCGCTGGCGCTCCCGGATGAGGTAGCCGTGGCGCTCCAGCTCCTTGAGGGCGCCGCGTACGGCGTCACGCCCGTCCGGTGCGGCGGCGATGAGGGTCCTCTCCGAGATCCGGAACCCGACCTTGTGGGAGGCCATCCAGGCGAGGACGCCGCGCGCCTTCCAGGTCAGCCGCTTGTCGCGGACCCACCTGTTACTGATCGTCGTGAAGTGATCCGTGGGCAGTTCAGCCCGGCGGATCCCCGGGGTACGGTTGGGCAAGGTTCGCTCCTGGTAAGCGCAGGGGTGGCCCTAGACCCCGGGCCGGTGTTGGCGCACCGACCGGGGTCGTACTGTCTTGGTGACTTCGTCAGGCCCTCGTGTGAGCTGAGGGCGGGGGTTCAGAGTTCGTCGCGGAGGGTCTGCGCGGTGGCGCGGCTGCAGCCGAGTGCCTTCCGGATGGCCTCCGCCGACGGCTTCGCCGGGAGAGCGCCGTTCGCGATCAGGAGCGTCAGGCTCGTCCGGTGGTCGCCCAGAGAGCGGCCACGCGGAGGGGTAGCCGTCCGGGTCTCCGAGCCTCCATCCGATTGCTGATCAGCGGGGGCGGAGGGCGAAGGCCGCCGGGTAGCCGGAGGGGTGTACGCGGAGGCCTCCGCGCTGGTGCTCTGGCTGTGGTCCAGCGCCGTGAACGCGGCCAGGATGATCGGGAGAGCGGTCACGATAGCCACGGCCACGACGGGTCCGAGGGTGTGGAGGACCAGAGCGGAGAGGGAGAAATCGTCAGCCACGCCGGGGAGGTGGCGCCAGGCGTTCATACCGAGCGTGAGGGCCAGGAACAGGTACTCGATCCGCGTGAGCGTCTTACTCGCGATGGGCTGGCCGTGGGTGGCCATGTAGGCACGGGCGCCGACGACGACCAGCAGGGCCATGCTCATGAACGGCTCGACGAGCCAGGCGAACACCCACGACGGGGACCAGGCCGGAGCACCCTCGGAGGCGAACACCTGAACACCGGCCGTCGACCAGGCCAGCGCGAGCGTCAGCGACATCATGGCCACGGTGACCAGGAGCTTGCGCATCCGGGAGGCCTGCCAAGCCTTCATCGTCGGGTCCTGGGCCAGCTGGTGAAGGCGTGCGGCCTCGTGTGCGGCTCGGCGACGCTTGCGTACGCGGACGGTGTCCAGCTGCAGCGGGGTGTCGTCGTCCTGCAGCTCGGCCAGCAGCCTGGCCTCGGCCACCTCGGCCCGGAGCTGGCGCACGCGCCGGGTCTCGCCGGTCACGGCCGGGGCGTTGGTGGCGGGCTGGGTCACGGGCTCCTGGGCGGCCAGGAATGCCTCGGTCTCGCTGATGAGCGCGGAGACGTCCTCCGGCTCGGGGATGCTACTAATGGTCATGGGTCCGCTCCTGGTGTCACAGGCGGGGGTCAAGGCCCCGAGCAGGTGTTCCAGCACCGGCTTGGGGCCGATTCGCGCTAGGTGTGTCTTTTACGCGATATGGGCAAGACGACCCTGCTCTCCGCCCTGCTCTCCCTGGCCCACCCCGATGAGAGGCTGCTGCTCGTCGAAGACTCGGCGGAGCTGAGACCGCTTCACCCTCACGTCGTCCGCCTGGAGTCGCGCCCGGCCAATCTTGAGGGCGCGGGCGGTGTCGGCCTGCGCGACCTCGTCCGTCAGGCCCTGCGGATGCGCCCCGACCGGCTTGTCGTCGGAGAGGTGAGGGGAGCCGAAGTCGTTGATCTCCTCAGTGCCCTGAACACCGGTCATGAGGGAGGTTGCGGCACCCTGCACGCCAACACCGCGACCGATGTGCCACCCCGCCTGGAGGCGCTGGGATGCGCGGCGGGTCTCAGCCGGGAGGCGGTCCACAGCCAGATCGCCGCCGCCCTGGACGTCGTCGTCCATCTGACCCGTGACCGTGCCGACGGGCGTCGCCGGGTCGCCGAGATCTGCATGCTGGTCCGTCGCCCTTCGGGGCTGGTCGAGGCCGAATCGGCCCTCACCTTCGCTCCGGACGGACAGGTGACCCCCGGCCCGGGCCTACCCGCCCTCGCGGCCCGAGCGCCCGGCGTCCCCATCTCGCTCACTTCCCGCCACAGGCATCACATCTCCCCAAAAACATCACGAGCTGAAGCGTCCCGAGTTGGGACGCCCCAAGCTGAAGCCTTCCGAGCCGGAGCTTCCCGAGCTGGAGCTCCTTCATCGGTCACTTCCTTCAGGGGCATCCCCTATGGAGGGGGCGCCTCCCCGCTTCCCCGCGGTCCGTCACCGGATATCCGAGAGGCCTCACGTCAGTCTTCGCGTTCGCGAGAGTTTTCTCCCGACATCGCGGATTCATGTCCGGCGGTGTTCGCGTCCTCTCACCGCCGAGAGTCTTCTCCGGGTGCCTCGGGTGCCTCGGGTGCCTCGGGTGCCTCGGGTGCCTCGGGTGGTCCGGGTGGTCCGGGTGGTCCGGGCTTCGACGAGCCGAGGGCGTGGTCGGTTTCGCGGTCGATGTCACGGCCGACGACATGATGGCGACCGCCCTGGTCCTCGCCGCTGTGGCGACGTGGCTGTGGATGGGGGCGGACCTTGGCGCCGCTCGCCTGCGCCGGATGAGGCGTCGCCGCCCGATCGTGCGGGGTTCCCGCTACGAGAGGTTCACCGCGCGGGCACGGCCTTCCAGGCGTGCGGACGCCTGGCGGATCGCGTCGATCGAGCTGTGCCAGGGGCTCTCCGCCGAGCTGGCGGCAGGTCGGACGGCGGGCGAGGCGCTGGCGCGGGCCGTGGGGGCGGCGGGTTTTCCCGATCCCGTGGCTCTGCGCCCGCTGGTCGCGGTGGCGAGAGACGGAGGTGACGTCCCCGCCGCTCTGCTGGCCGTGGCACCCGAACACGGCGGCGAGGCGTTTCGGGGGCTGGCCGCCTGCTGGAAGGCGAGCGTGACCGCCGGGGCGGGTCTGGCCGTTCTCGTCGACCGTGTCGCCGGTTCTCTGCGAGAGGCTCAGGCTCATCGCCACGAGGTCGCCGCCCAGCTCGCCGGTCCCCGTGCCACGGCTCGGCTGCTGGCGGCTTTGCCCGTTCTCGGTCTGCTGATGGCAGTCGGTCTTGGCATGCGCCCGCTGCACTTCCTGTTCGGCGGCCCGGCGGGTGCGGGCTGCCTGGTCGTCGGTCTCACGCTCGACGCCTGTGGTCTGTGGTGGACCCACCGTCTGGTCACCCGTGCTCAGCGAATCTGACAGCCGCGCGTCCAGAGGGCGTGGCCAGAGGGCGTGGCCAGGGAGTGCCCCGTGCGGGTCGCCCGCCACCCTCGACCTGCACAGGCCCCTCCACATCGCCCACGCCCGGGTCCCGACGCGCCTTTCGGCTGCCAACAGGGAAGGATCTCGTCGCCCTCGCGGCGCGCCTGCCGAGCAAGGCCGGACCCGCAGCTTCGGGCGGGCTGAGGCCCGTGTCCAGAGGGCGTGTCCAGGGGGTGAGGAAGGCACATGAGGCCAGGGGAATGTCAGGAAGCCGGAACGTGAGGCCAGGGGAGGCGAAAAGCCAGGACGTGGGGAGGAAAGGTAATGATCATCTTGCTGGCCGTGGTGCTCGCCGGAATCGCCGGCCGACTGTGGAGCACCCGGAGAGAACAATCCGACCGGCTCCGCCATGTGTGGAGTTCACCTCACCCGGCCGAGTTCCCTGGGGTGGGGCAGCCGACCGGATCCCACGGGGTGGGGCAGCCGACTGGATCCCTTGGGGGGCGGAAGGAGACAGAAGCACCCGCGTTCTCCTCTGCGGGGATGGCCCGAGGGCCTGCGGGGATGCTCCGAGGGCCTGGGGGGATGCTCCGGGAGCCGAGAGAGGGGACGGCTCGGGAGCCGAGAAAGAGGCGACGGCCGGGCCGGGGAGAGCTCGCGACCGCCATCGCTCCGGGGCTGGCGGCGTTCCTGACGGTGGGCGGCCTGCCGGGAGTGGTCATGGGTGTCGCCGGTTTCTGGATCACACTGGTGATCCTGCGCAGGCGGGAGCCACCCGAAGTTCGTGAGGAACGCCGGCGGCTGACCGCGGATCTGCCGCTGGCGGCCGACCTCATGGTCGCCTGCCTGCGTGTCGGTCAGCCGATCACCGGAGCCATCGATGTCACGGTGGAGGCGATCGGGGGGCCGCTGGGCGAGCGATTGGCCTGGGTGAGTGGCCAGCTGAGGCTGGGAGCCGCGCCGGACGACGCCTGGCGGGCTCTGGCCTCCGAGCGCCCGCTCGCCCTTTTGGCCCGTGCCATGAGCCGGGCCGCGTCGAGTGGCGCACCGGTGGCCGATGTCCTCACCAGACTCTCCGACGACTCCCGCCATGTCGCCCGCGCCGCGTCCGCGGCGGCCGCCCAACGGGTCGGGGTCCAGGCCGTCGCTCCCCTGGGACTGTGTTTCCTGCCCGCGTTCGTCTTCCTGGGCATCATCCCCGTCGTGGCCGGCCTCGCCGGCGAGGTACTGCTCCCCTGAGTTATCCACAGACTTTTCCCCACGGGGAGGGGTTATCCACAGTGTGGCGTTCGGTTTCCCGATCAATCACATGTTCGCGCACACCAAGCCTTGGAAACCGGGTATTGCGGGCCACGGCCTCGGTTCTTCCTCGAAGGGCCGAGGCCGTGTTCGCGTTATACGACTGCCGGGTCGGGCCAGCCGTGCACACCGATGCCGACTCCTTCGCGGTAGAGCCTGATCCCAGCGACTGTGTACGGCACGGTGTTGTCCGGCAGGAAGTCGATGGGCACCCATTCGACCTTGGCGCACTTGTTCGGCTCGGCGTTGACTACCTCGCCGTCCCAGCGGAGCGCGACGAAGAAGAATCCGACCCGGGGCTGCCCCTCTGGGGACAGGTGGTGCACCACGGTGGCCGGTCGCAGATCACCTGGGGCGATGACGGCCCCGATCTCCTCGCAGGCTTCACGGATCGCGCAGTCGATCACGGTCTCGCCGGGGTCGAGGTGTCCGGAGGGCAGACAGTACAGCCCGTCGGCGTACCCGGTGCCCTGGCGCAGGCACAACAGGATGTGGCCGTCGCGTTCGAGGATCACGTGCACATCGACGGTGACCTGCTGGCGCTGCGTCATAAGGTTGGTGGCCTTTCCCAATGGGGTGACGCCCGTGACGATAGCTCAAGGATGTGGCTGGTGAGGGCCGAAGCGGCGTCTTGCGGTGATAGATGACCAGTGTCGATCCGATGGAAGGCGAACCCATCGGCAGCCAGGATGTCGCCCAAGTCCTCGTACAAGGTGGCCTCGGCGAGACTGGAGCCTTCGTGTTCGAACCGGGAATGCGCGCCCCGAACGGCGAGTCGTTGCTCCAGGACGGGCGCCGCGGCGGTCACCAGGACGGCTAGGTTTGGTCGGGTGGCTGGTGCGTTGAGTTGGCGGATGTAGTCCAGTGGGACGCCGTCTCTGCTCTGTAGTACGTAAGAGGAGGGCACGTATCGGTCGCAGACCACCACCGCCCCCTTCGCCAGCGCGGGGTGGATCTCAGTCTCCAAGTGGTGGTAGCGGTCGGCGGCTACCAGGCAGGCCAGCGCGGTCCCGGAGAACGTCGCGGTCTGCTGGCGGGCCATCGTGCCGAGGGGGCCGTCGGACGGTTCCCGGGTCGCCAACACCGGGCGTCCGGCCGTGGCGAGTTGCTCGGCGACCAGGGCGACGAGGGTGGACTTGCCGGCGCCGCCGGGCCCGTCCAGGGTGATGAGCAAGCCGGGCATCACATGCTCCCCTGAAGGCGGGCGTGCTGGGCAAGAGCGAGATCGGCCAGATGCTGGTGAATCTCTTCCTCGGAGGATTCCCCGAATTGGATACCGGAGCTGAAGTTGAACTCGTCACGTCCACGCAGCGCCTCTTCGCCGCCGAGGTCGACGGGCGCGTAGTCGAGCAGTTGGTCAGCGGTGTACTGGCCGGTGGCCATGAGCCGCGTCCACTCCGGGGTGCCGGGGTAGGGGCGGAACTGGAACACGCTGGTCCGGAACGTTCCAGGCTGGTTGTCGGTGAGGTCCCACAGACGGTGGATCAGGTCGACGGTGGCACCCATCTCCTCCCGGGTTTCGGTGGGGAAACCGAGGATGAAGTAGCCCTTCACCTTGATGCCGCGGCTGGTGAGACGCTGGACGACGCTGAGGATCATCTCCCGGGTGATGCGCTTGTCGATGTAGGTCAGCATCCGCTCGGATCCGGATTCGATGCCGAGCGCGACCTCCCGCAGCCCGCAGGCAGCGAGCAGGTCGAGAGTGGCGTCAGGCGCCCGGTGCAGAACGTTGATTCGGCCGGTGGCGTCCCACACCGCCCACTCGCCGATACGGGCCTGGGCGAAGGCGCCCATCATCTGGTCGATCACCCGCCGGGCGCCGAGGAACAGGTCATCGACGAACCGGAACGCCGTCACCTGCCGTTCGGCGCGAAGCTGGTGCATCTCAGCGAGGATGTCGAGCGGATCCCGCACCCGGATCGTCACGTCGGGGTTCGCACTGACCGCGGCTCCGCAGAACGAGCAGTCGTACGGGCAGCCGCGGGCCCCGACCATGTTCGCCTCGATGCGCCCGTCGTCGGCGACGTATGGGTCTTGGGCGAGAAACTCCCTGTTCACAAACGGGAGGCTGTTGATGTCCGGGGCGAGGTGATGGCTGGTGCCAGGTCGGCCGCCGGTGACTGGCGTGCCGAGGACGGTGTCGAGCCACATGACGCCGGGCAGGCTGGTGCGGTTGCGGTGGTCGGCCAGGAGCTCGACGACGCGGGTTTCGGCCTCGCCGAGGATGAGGGCGTCGCAGTGGGCCAGCCGGGGATCGGTGAGGATCTCGGCAGGCATGGCCTTGGCGTGGTGGCCGCCGACCATGACGCGGATGTCGGAATCGAGAGCGGCGGCGATGGTGACGCTGATTTCGTAGGTGGGGGCCAGCAGGTTGAACCCGGCCCAGCGGGGGGCGGCCTGGTTGATTAGGTCGATGGTGGCGGCGACGGACAGGCCGGCGGCTTCGGCGTCCAGCACGCCCACCTGGTAGCCCTGGGTGGCAGCGTAGGTGGCGATGTAGACCATACCGAGGACGGGCAGGGTGTAGTCGTTGACGCGGGGGCGAAGAGCGTAGTCCCGCAGGGGGCGTTGATGAGGAGCAGGTCGAGCTGTGGTTCAGTGGTGCGTGGTACTCCCTTGATCAGTGCGTGCATGGTGGTCTCCCCAGGCGAGGGTCAGGACAGTCAAGGTGGATAGATGCGGGCCGGCCAGGTCACGCCAGCGCGCGGCGAAGGCGGGTTCGTCGGCGGGCCACGAGGTGGTGGGGTCGGCCAGGGCCGCCCAGGTGCGGACGGCGAGGTCGGCGTAGGGGTAGAGGTTGTAATCGCCGCTGTAGTCAGCGACGGCGGCTCCGGCGGTCCAGGGGCCGATGCGTGGCACCGCCTGTACGGCCTTGACCAGAACCTCGGGGGCGAGCTCCGCCCACTCGACATGGTGGGTCAGGTAGGCGGATGCGGCGGCTCGCAGTGGCCGCCGCTTGAACGCCATCCCCAGGGCGGTGAACTCCTCGTCGGGGAGGGCGAGCACCCGCTCGGGGGTAGGGATCAGCGCAGTGTCCCCAACTCGGTCGCCGGCGGCGGCTCGGAACGCGTGGTGCATCTTGCGGGCTTGTCCGGCGCGGATGACCTGTCGGATGATCGCGGTCGCCAGCGCCTCCCACAGGTCAGAGTTACGCCACCTCCGGACCGGGCCGAGCCGGTCGAGGGCTGTGCGCAGCCCCGCGGGGAGCGGCGCGTCGTGCAGGGTGGTGGGGTCGTAGGTGTCGAGAGTCGGGGCGGCACCGTCGCTGTTGAGCGGGGTGACGGTGTCGGGGTGGGTGATGAGCCAGGTGCCGGTGGGGGTCCGCATGGCGCGCAATGGAGTGGTGGTGTGGTCCCATCCGGGGTGGTCGAGCATGGTCCAGGTCATGTGCGTCTCCAGGGTGCGGAGTGGGTTGGTGGGGCAACTGCGGTCGAGGTGGGCCGCGTGGCCGCCACGGTAGGACATCGGATGTCATTGGAGCTGTCGTTTCATGGTTGTGGGAAGAGAGCGGAGTGTTGCCGGTCTTGCCTGGCCCTGCGGGCGGCCCCTGGTGGTGCACCACCGCCCGCGGGGGGCGTGGGGGGGGGGGGGGGGGGGGGGCCGGCCCCCGCCGCGGGGGGGGGGGGGGGGGGGTGTGTTTGGGGGGGGGGGGGGGGGGGGGTGGGGGGGGGGGGGGCGGGGGGCGGC
>NZ_JBITIZ010000014.1:226568-260889 GCF_044459525.1 Streptosporangium sp. NPDC050284 | reverse complement strand
GGACTCCACCACGACAGCGTCACCTGGCGAATCACGGCCATGCCCTGAAAGGCGGCATCGCCTGATAGACCAAGATCTTCATCGGCCTTCTAGGCGACATACGGCGAAACATGGCTATTCGTCCCTCTCGGTAGGCGACCGATCGATCGAACCCGCACGAACGCCAGGGCTTCACCGCCGCAAACTTTGCGGAAACCGCAGAGCAAACATCCGTCAAAACAGGTCGACCTATCGCCAAGATCGCCATCTGCCCCGCCCGACGCGTCCACAGTGGGATGACCGCCGTCAGATCGGGAGGACCGTTGAGCGAGGGACTCGCGTTCGCGAATCCAGTCTTCGAGACCACGCCCCACGTGGGCACCCGCCGAGCTCTCGTCTTCCTCGACTCCCCCCCTGCCTCGCCCCCGCCACCGTCCGCACCCCTGTCCTCGGCCATGTCCCGGGCTCTGCCCCCGTCCGCACTCTCGCCGGACGCGGGTGTGGGGATGGGGATGGGCACGGGAACCCCCGTCACCGGAACGCGCACCGCCCTGCCGGGAACCCTCCAGGAAACGCGACCGGACGCGCGGCTGGCGAGCGCCCTGCGCGCCGAGGGGTTCGCCGTCGAGGCCGAGGCCAGCGAGGGGGCGGGCCCGGACGGCGAGCGCGTGTGGAACCTGCTGCGCTCGGCGCGGGAGGGCGACCTGCTGGTGATCCGGCTGCCCGCCGACGGCGGCTGGACCTCGGGACAGCTCGGATCGATGATCGGCGCGTTCGGGCGACAGGTCGGCGAGTCGCTCGCCGCCGCCGTACTGATGATCGTCGACTTCGGCTGGAGCGCCCTGAGCGGCTCCGCGGAACCGGTCAGGCAGCTCGCCGTGGCCGGGGAGCCGAGGGTCGCCGCGGCCGCGCTCACCCTCACGCTGAGGTTCGACGAGACGGTGCCGGGACCGGCGCGCACGCTGACCGACGTCATCGCGGAGGGCCTGCTGACGCGGGCCGCCGACCTCGACGGGGACGGGACGATCAGCGTCGGGGACCTGCACGCCTACGCGCTCGCCCGCTACGCGGCGGCCTCCGCCGCCCGCACACCCATCCTGATCTCGTACGGGGCCGTCGCGGGGGTCGCCCTCACCCCGGCGAGGGACACCGCCGCCGTGCCGCACGCCGCCTTCGCCCGCGTCCTGGCGCGGCTCGGTGACCACGCCCCGCCCGCCTGCGGAGTCGAGATCGTACGGCGGGTCTACGAGCTGCACCTGAGCGAGGCCGCCAGGGAGCTGCTGCGCAGGGCGGCCCTGCTCGACGAGGACGAGCCGATCGACGAGATCCTCGGCGACGCCGCCGAGCTGCGGCAGTGGGGCCTGCTGGGCGAGACGACCACGTTCGTCCACCCCGACGTTCGGGTCTTCGGCCACTCGCGGCTGTCGGCGGCCGAGCGGGCGCAGACCTCGGCGCTGCTGCGCCGCCGCAGGGCCGGGCTGCGGACGGTACGGCCCAGGGCGAGGCTCACCGCCGACCGGTGGACCACCGAGGACCAGCTCGGGCACCGTGTCTACGCCGAGGCGATCGCCGCGTTCGTCCGCCACCCGGAGACCCGGCCCCCGCTCACGATCGGCGTCAAGGGTCCGTGGGGGGCTGGCAAGACCTCCCTGATGCGGATGATCCAGGACCTTCTGGACCCCGGGGCCGTCGGGGACGCTCCCGCCCCGATCCACCTGCCCGGCTCCCGGGTGGAACGGGCGCTGACCAACGCCGAGGTGCTGGCCAGGACCGGACGGCGCCCCCGGGAGAACGCCGGGCGGGCCGAGCCGGGGCCGCTCCCCCTTCGTCCGGCGGACTGGCGGCCCACGGTCTGGTTCAACCCGTGGATGTACCAGAACGGCGAGCAGGTCTGGGCCGGACTGGCCCACGAGATCATCAGCCAGGTCACCCGGCGGCTGCCCCGCGCCGAGCGGGAACGGTTCTGGCTGGAGCTGAACCTGTCCAGGATCGACCGGGAGGCGGTCCGCAGCCGCGCCTACCATCTCGCGCTCACCCGCCTGGCCCCGGTGGCCCTCGGCCTGGTCGCCACCGTCGTCCTCACCGGGGCGCTCCTCGCCGCCGCCACGCTGCTGCCCGCGTTCGGCGCCTTCCTGGGGAACGCCGCGGCGGCCGTCGGCTCCGCCGGATCCGCGGTGGTGGTCGGGGCGGGCGCGCTGCGGCTGGCGCGGTTCTTCGGGGAGTCGGCGGACAACGCGTTCCGCGGCCTGGTCACGCAGCCCGACCTGCTCGGCCCCGGAGCGGCCGAAGGGCTCGTCAACGAGGCCGCGGCCACCCCCGGGTACCGGTCGAGGACCGGCTTCCTGCACCTGGTGCAGACCGACATGCGCCAGGTCCTCGACCTGGTCGCCACCGGGGAGCGCCCGCTGGTGGTGTTCGTGGACGACCTGGACCGCTGCTCGTCCGCCACGGTGGCGCAGGTCATCGAGGCGATCAACCTGTTCCTCGCCGGCGAGTTCCCCAACTGCGTGTTCGTGCTGGCGATGGAGCCCGAGGTGGTCGCCGCGCACGTCGAGGCGGCCTACCCGGAACTGGCCGGGACGCTGCCGGGCGCCGGGCGGTCCGGCCTGGGCTGGCGGTTCCTGGAGAAGATCGTGCAGCTCCCGCTGAGCGTGCCGCTGCTGGACGACGCCGACCGGCTGCCCGCCTTCGTACGCGCCCTGCTGGGCGTACCCGACCTGGCGCGGCCCGCAGCCGACGTAGGCGCAAGTGCTCCCACGAGCAGCGTCCCCACGGGCGTCTCCACATTCGGCGTTTCCACGAGCATGGAGACCGCGCGCCCCCAGGCCCCGGAGACCACATGGACACCGAATCCGGCCGGACCGCGTCCGGCGGGTCCCCCAGCCGCCCTGGAACGGCTCGACCCGCCACCGGATCCGGCCGGACCGCGTTCGCGCGGTCCCCTGCCTCCCGCACGGCCCTCCCTGCTCGGCGCGGTCACACCGGGCTTTCCCGGCACCACCGCGCCACCGGGAGCGGCCGTGCCGGGATCGCGGGCGGCGGAACCGCGAAGACCCGGCCCACGAACGCCGATGGAGACACCGGGACTCGGGCTGCGGGCGACGATGGAACTGCAGGGATTCGGGTCGCGAACGCCGGTGGAGACACCGGAACCCGGATCGCAGGCGGCGGAACCGCCGGATCCGGTCCAGGTGAGCCGGTTGCAGGACGCCATCTGGGCGCTGCGTCCGACCACGACGACCCTTGACGAGGCGGCGCGCCTGGCGCAGGACGCCCTGGGCATCCAGTGCTCCGACGCCGTCGGCGGTCTCTGCGCGGCGACCCGCGAAGCCGCCGACCGGGTCTTCGACGACCTCTACAGCGACGAGAACGCCTACCGGGCGATCGAGTTCGTGCTCCCGGCCCTGACGTTCTTCAACCCGCGCGAGATCAAGCGGTACGTGAACGTCTTCCGCTTCTACTCGTTCCTCACCTACCGCCGCGCCCTCGCCGGTGCGGCCCCCGCCTCGGACGGCGAGGTCGCCAAGCTCGCGGCGCTCGCCGTCCAATGGCCGCACCTGCTCACGCTGCTCGCCGGAGAGACGGACGGGGAGAGCGTGCTGCGACGACTGGAGGACGCCGCGAACGACGATGAGGACTGGAATCGAGCCGTCCACGACACCGGCCTCGTCGCCCACCACACCTCCGGTGGCGCCCACCTGGACACCCTGCGCGACCTGCTCTCCCGCCCCCACCCCATCGCCGACCTCGCCCGCTACCTCCTCTGATGCACACGTCCTTCCGGCTCCGACCGCTGGAGGCGGATATGAGTAGGGGTGTACTCATCTGCCGGACGGCGCGGGTTCGCACACTTGAGACGGCGGCTCCGCCCGGCTCGTCGGCGACGGCGCGCGCTCGAAGACCGCGAGAAACGATCACCGGTACGTCTCGCGGATTCCGATGATTCGGATCATCAGACATTCAGAACATCCGGCTATCCGGCCGGGCGCGACAACCCAGTACAGGAGTTCGACGTGCGGGATTCATCGGTGCCGTTCAGCCGTCGCGGCGCGCTCCTGGCGGGGTTCGGGCTGGCCGCGTTCCTCGGCCTTGAACGATCAGGGGTCGCCTCGGCGGCCCGCGTCGCGGAAAGCATGGAAAGGCTCCGTACCGGGACGGCGATGTCGGCGGGGACGTTCCCGTGGGTGGCCCGCCACGGCCTGAACTCGGAGCAGTACCAGGCCGAGTTCGACCGCCTGGCCAAGGAGGGGTATCGCCTGCTCCAGGTGGACGGCTACCAGATGGGTGACCGGGCGGGATACGCGGCCATCTGGGAGAACGCGCCGGGACCGCCGCAGTTCGCCCGCCACGGCCTGACCGAGCCGGAGTATCGGGCCGAATACCAGCGGCTGGAGAAGGAGGGGTATCGCCTGCTCCACGTGGCCGGATACGAGGTCGCCGGGAAGGTGTACTTCGCGGCGATCTGGGAGCTCACCGGCGGGCCGCACCTGGTCACCCAGCACGACATGACCTCGGAGGGGTACCAGGCCGAGTTCGACCGGCTGCTCAAGGAGGGATACCGGCTGATCCACGTGGACGGGTACGGCCTCGGAGGAAAGGCACACTTCGCGGCGATCTGGGAGAAGGTTTGGGGAGCCCAGGGACCCGACTGGGAGGCCCGCCACAACCTGACCGGGACCCAGTACCAGGCCGAGTTCGACGAGCTGACGAAGAAGGGATACCGCCCCTTCCACGTCAGCGGCTACACCGTCGGCGGCACCGACCGGTACGCGGCGATCTGGGTGCGGGGCGCGGGCCCTGCCTGGTCGGCCCGCCACGGTGTGGCGGGGGCGGACTACCAGGGGGTCTTCGACGAGCACCGGCGAGACGGCTACCGGCCCGCCCGGGTCAGCGGCTACGGCTCCGGCTCGGAGCGGTACGCGGGGATCTGGCTGAGCGACAAGATCGTGGACGACAACTTCGCCGCCGTCCACGCGGTCGTCGACCGCCACCTGAGGGCCTCCGGAGCCGCCGGCGTGTCACTCGCGATCGCCCGGCGCGGCGCGCTCGTCTTCGCCCGAGGGTACGGGCTGGCGAACCGGCAGACCGGCGAGCGGCTCACCGAACGGCACCTGATGCGCATCGCCAGTGTCTCCAAGCCGATCACCGCGGTCACGGTCATGCGGCTCGTCGAAGCCGGCCGGCTCACGCTCGACCAGCGCGTCTTCGGCGCGAGCGGCATCCTCGGCATCCGGTACGGCAGCAGGCCCTACAGTGCGGGACTCCAGGCGATCACGGTCAGGCACCTGCTCCAGCACACCGCGGGGGGCTGGACCAACGACGTCAACGACCCCATGTTCGGCAACCCGGCGATGAACCACGACCAGCTGATCGGCTGGGTGCTCGACAACCGGCCCCTCCTGCACACGCCAGGCACCACCCACCTGTACTCCAACTTCGGCTACTGCCTGCTGGGCCGGGTCATCGAACAGGTCACCGGGCAGCCCTACGCCGACTTCGTACGCCAGAGCGTGCTCACTCCCAACGGAATCACCAACATGCACCTAGCGGGAAACACCCGGGCCGAACGACGCCCCGACGAGGTGGTCTACTACGGCGCCGGTGACCCGTACGGCATCCCGGCGCGGCGGATGGACTCCCACGGCGGCTGGCTCGCGTCACCTGTGGACATCGTCCGCTTCGCCCTGCGGGCGGACGGCTTTCCCACCGTCCCCGACCTGCTCCGGCCGGACACGATCGCAACGATGACCGCGCCGTCCGCGGCCAAACCGACGTACGCCTGCGGCTGGAACGTCAACACCCTCGGAAACTGGTGGCACGACGGCCGGCTGATCCCCTACGGCACCGAGAGCATCCTCGCCCGGACGAGCAACGAGTTCTGCTGGGCGGCGCTCGCCAACGGCAACGGCATCGACCTCGACACGATGATGTGGGAGGTGTTCCAGCAGTTCGCCGCCTGGCCCTCCCGCAACCTGTTCTGAGAACGGCCCCCGTCAACGACGAGACCCAGGCCCCCTCCGGACCTGGGCTGCCGAGAGTCCCCGGCGTACCCGAGATGGCCCCCCTTCACGATCACATGTCGGGCACGCTCGGGCACCTTCAGGCGCTGAGGGCCCGCGCGACCGTGAGGCTGTCCTCTTGAAGTGCTCTCCCGCTGAAGGGCGGGAGATTCCCCCCTACCTTGCGGTGGCGGGCTTGACGCGGCGAGCGTGCCTGACGACTGCCCTCCCGGCAGCCGGGACGAGCGCGAGGCCCGTCCGGTACAGGTGCAAGATGTTTCGGGCGGCGTTGTGGTCGGCGTTGCCGGACCAGTCGCAGCCTTCGTTCTTGCACACGAACACGGCCTGGGACTCCCGGCTGCCCGCCGTGGTGAACCCACAGGCCGAGCAGCGCCGGGAGGTGCCGGGGGCGGGAACCTTGTACAGGGCGCCGCCGTGGCGGGCGGACTTGTACGTCAGCATCGTCACGGCGCGCCCCCATGCCTCCTGGCCGATGGAGCGGTTCAGGCCGGACTTCTGCGCGACGTTCGTGCCCGGTTCCTCGATGGTGCCCTTGGCGGAGGTGACCATGTTCGGGATGTTCAGGTGTTCCACCACGATCACGCCGTAGGTGCGGGCGAGGTCGGTGGTGGTTTGGTGCTGCCAGTCGATGGCCCGGCGCTTGGCTCTCGCGCGCAGGCCTGCGATCTGGTCATAGGTCCGCTTCAGCCGGTTGGAGGGGTGCTCGCCGGGCTTGCGGAGGCTTTTGCGGTGCGCGGCCCGCTGTTGCAGCCGCAGCAGTTTGGTCTTCTCGTCGGCGTTGAGCCATTTGTCCCGGTCGGCCTTACCGTCCGCAAGCCGGGCAGGGCGGCCGTGGTGTCGATGGCGGCCATCGGACAGGGCCAGGGGGATGTTCACTCCGGCGTCGATGCCGACCTCGGGGCCGGTGTGGGGTTGAGGTTTCGGCTCAACGGTCTGGACGCGAAAGGCGAGGTGCCAGCCGAGGGCGTCCTTGATCAGCCGCGCCCCGGTGATCCGGTTGTCGGCGCCGGCCTTCGTGCCGACCGGTAGGTCTTTGGTCCAGCGGAACCGGATCCGGCCCACTTTGGGGATGTTCACCGTGCCCCAGCGCCGGTGCACCCGCTGGATGTGGAGGTTTCGGCCCTGTGGAATGTCCACGCCCATCACCGTGCGCAGGCGGGCCTTGAAGGTCGGCGCGTCGGCTCGGCCGTCCCAGCAGTTCTTCCACGCCTGGAAGTAGGTCTTCAGTACCGCTTGGGCAGCCTGGGCGGGAAGGACGGCGAGCCAGTCGATGTCTTTTCTGGCCTGCCGGATCGCGGCGTCGGCCGCGGCCAGGGAACGCTTGTGCTTGGGGAGCATCGTCCACCACTCGTGCAGCAGGTTCCACATCGTGCGGGCCGCGTGCGCCTGGTCGTCGATGAGCCGAGCCTGTGCGGGAGTCAGCGCCAGCCGGGCGCGATGCCCGAACCGCCGGTGCTCCACACCAAGCTCTACGCCACGCTCCACACCGAGTCCCATGCGGGGCATCGTATCGTTTGGTTTATGTCACCGCGCTGGAATTCGAATCCTGACGTACGCACGGGCCGTCATGTCGTCTATGCCCTTCATGTCCATTTGGTTTTCGTTACCAGGTACCGGCACGGCGCCTTCACCGAGGCCATGCTCAACCGGTGCGAGGAGATCATGCGGGATGTCTGCGCGGACTTCGAGGCGCAACTGAAGGAGTTCAACGGCGGGGGCGATCACGTGCACCTCCTGGTGCACTACCCGCCCAAGGTGCAGCTCTCAAAGCTGGTCAACAGCCTCAAGGGCGTCTCGGCCCGACTCCTGCGCAAGGAGTACGAGACGCACATCCGCCGATACCTGTGGGGTGGACGCTTCTGGTCTGGCTCCTACTTCGCCGGGTCAGTGGGCGGCCCACCGATCAGCGTCCTGCACCACTACATCGAACAACAGAACCCTCCGGCTTAGAGCACGCTCGGGCCTTGGCGACCCTCCCGCGCGGGCCTTCACCCCCTGGCCTGAGGGCCGAAGCACCGGCCCCCATTTCGGTAGATGTGGTAGCGGGTGACGAGCCCGTCCTCGACGGTGAGGTTCGGCGCGAACGGCGAGGTGTACGTGGACCCGTTGTCCCGCACCGTCTGCACGATCTCCCCAAACACGACGGGGTTCGCCCCGTCGACCAGGATCCGCGTCACCGACGTGCCGTTCAGCTCGGGCACATGATGGGCCTCCAGCGACCGGAAATGGTCCGCCACCTCGGCCCGGTCTGACCGGGGACGAATCCACGGCACCGCCGGATGCCCCTCGGCGGGCCAGTTCAGCTGCCAGTCGATCGGCTCGGCGAACAACTCCGCCGTACGATCATGATCGCCCTTGACCATCCGACCCAGCAGTTCTTCCACGATGTCACGGGTTTCAGCACTCATGTCGCAATAATCCCGGTTTCGGATGCCCCCCGTCGATTACCGCCGAGGTAGGGCGGGTTCGCGAAGGCCGAAACCGGAGAGCGCGCCATACTCGACCGCGTCCACCACCCCGAACGGCTACACCGTCACCCGAGGCCGCGCCTCATCGTGAACCGGTACGGTCAGCGGGCGGGAAAGTCGAACTCGCCGTCCTTGACACCGCCGACGAACGCCTCCCACTCAGCCCGGGTGTAAACAATCACCTCGGCCTCAGGACGACGACTATGCCGTACGGCAACACGCCCGCTACCGTCAGCTAACGGACCAGCCTCAACACACTGACCGCCACCATTGGCACTCCTGGCGCTGATATGCCAAACCACGCCAGCCAGTTCCTCAGGGTTGATCATCACGTGCTCCTCCCTTTCGCTCGTCCGACACGGCCGATCGCATTCCGGACGACGGTCGCGGACTCATCCGGCGTGAGAGCGGCGCCACGTAGGGAATCGTACGCTCGCATGAAGACTTCGGCGCCTTCTGCTTCGGTGTAGACGGCACCTCCCCGAGTCTCCACATAGGTCACGTCGGAGTAAGGCTCCGGCATGTCGAAGATCGCAAAAGCGCCCTCCGGACTGGCGTGCGCTCCAGCAGCGAATGGCAGGACTCGAACGGCCACGTTCGGCTTGGCCATAGCCTCGGATAGGTAGTCCAGTTGAGCGTGCATTATCTGTAGGCCGCCGATCATGCGGTGCAGGACGGCCTCATCAAGGATGACCTCAACGTTCGGAGCCGATTCGGTATCGAGAACACGCTGACGGTCCATCCGGAACTGCACCCAGCGTTCGATCTGCTCGCCAGAAGCATCCACATCGCTCGCCGCGATAACAGCCAGGGCATAGTCCCGGGTCTGAAGGAGTCCAGGAATAACCATCGCCTCGTAGGAGCGGATCCCCTCTGTACGGGTTTCGAGCCAAGCATGATCGAACAATCCACCGAGAGAATCCGTGGCGTAGCCGTCCCACCAGCCCTTGCGCCAGATATCGCGGCTAATCTGTTCCAATCCGTCGCGAACTTTCTGATCACTGATGCCGTAAAGATTGAGAAGTGCCAGCACATCGGACGCCCTCGCCGGAATGATTCCGGATTCCAGCCGACTGATGGTTCCTGCGTCACGCTGCAGATAATCACCCGCCTGCTTGAGCGTCAGCTTGGCCGACTCGCGAAACTCTCTCAGGTGTTTGCCGAGCCACTGCGCCCGCAGCGTCGGTCCTCGCTTCGCGCCCATCGCCGTCTCCTTTGAATTTGCCCCGCCTAAACCACTGAGCAGCACTAGACAAATCCGGACAACACCAACAACTTTACAAGGCAAGCTTGCGTCGTTCCGAATTCAGTGTCACGCTACCGAAGCATCGGCCGTCACGCTCGGTGTTCGCTCGAAAACGTAGAGGAATCAGGGCGGAGCGGAGCCGTACGGCAGATCTTCACCCAGGTTCAGCATCGGAAGGGAGCACCGACATGGAGCACCACCCTGGTTCCGACCAGCCATCCGCCTGCCATGGCCCGGACTTCGGCGAGCACTACCCGCGAGAGGTGGCTCTGGAGCGTGCGTACACGCTGACCGGCGATCTCCCCCGCATGTTCGCCCTGGTCCAGGACTTCGCCGAGAGCGAGGAGAGTCACCCCGAGGTGGTGGCCTACGGGCTGGCGCTGCCGGGCGGCACAGCGACGACCGTCGGCGCGAACGGCCGCGGCTTCGGCCTGTGGGCGAGCCCCCGCAGCGCCGCCCGCCGACTGCATTCCGACCTGGTCTGGTTCGGCGACGGCGGCATGCAGGAATCCACCCGGTAGATCCCGGTATGCACAGGCATCGGCTCCCGGCACGGGACACCGTGCCGGGAGCCGTCCTGCACGACGCGGCCACCCACCTGGAAGCCCTCCGCGATCTCCTCTCCCGCCCCCACCCCATCGCCGACCTGGCCCGCTATCTCCTGTGAGCCGGACAGCGGTTCGTCGTCGGCTTCGGCCTGGAGATCGCCGTCAGGGGGACGAGACGTGCGCTTCCCTCCCAGCCGCCATGCCATACGTCCTGCACCACCCGTGGAAGCGATGATCGTGACAGGAACGTTGAATCCGCAGTAGGGGTTGGAGCCCTTTGCCCTACCTCAGCGGCGTTCGCGCGATCCGCGGTCGGCCGCCCCCTGCGTGCTGCGACACCGGTGGCGCGACCGGCCGAGCAAGCTCCCTCCGCTGAACTCCACGCCCTGGTCACAGCCCTCGCCGCAGAACACCCCCGCAACCTCCAGCCCCCAGCCGCTGTAGTGCCGTATCAGCCAACGTTTGCCCGGTGAGCGGGCGCTTGCGCTGACCTCCAAGTAAGGCACAAGTACCTTCTGCGACTTTTGGTGACCGATACCGAGATCGCAGGAGATTTTCCATGGGGGTTCACAACTTCTTTCCGGCCGACCGGATGCGCAGGTGGACGATGCCGTTCCCGCCGCAGGCATCCGGACCGGAAGAGGTCCTGGCGGCCGCGCGGCTCGATCCGCGGGCCGTCGGGGACACGAAGGAGGTCTCGCCGGGAGGCAGGACGCACCTGAAGGGGCCCATCGAGGCCAGACCGGATCCGAAGACCCGGGTGGAGCCGTCGCGACCCTGGCGGACCGCCTATGTGGCGCCCCCGGTCGCCTTCGGCGGGGACGACGAGAGGACGGCATTCGTCTCGCCGGCGAGCGGGAACGACGAGACCACCGCGACGGACGCCTGGCATGGCCTCAGGAGCCGCGCACCCGCCCGGCCGAAGACGGCAGCCATCGCCGTCTTCACTGCGGGTGCCACGATCGCCCTGCTCACCCTGGTCGCGTTCGGCACCGTGCTGGACCAGGTCTGGCTGATGCCCCCGCTCGTCGCCAGCGCCGCCCTGGTCTTCGGCGCGCCGACCCTGCCGCTGTCGCAGCCGCGAAGCGTGATCGGCGGCCAGTTCCTGGCGGCGCTCACCGGATTCGCCGTCCTGGCCGTCGCCGGCTCCTCCGTCTGGGCCGCCGCCGTCGCCGGCGGCTTGGCCCTCGGGGTCACGGCCCTGACGCGTACGCCGCACTCGCCCGCCGCCGCCACCGCGACGCTCGTGGTCGCCCAGCAGCAGCCCCTGGTGCCATTCCTGCCGATACTCGTCGCCGCGACCGTCATCCTGGTACTCGTCGGCATGCTCGTCGGACGCAGCGGGGTGACCCCGCGCTACCCCACCTACTGGTGGTGACAACCACCGGCTCCGCCGCTCGCCATGCCCGGCTCGCATTCACTGCGTCGGTGTGCGACAGACAGCAGTGGCACGGCCACCGGCATCGGCTCCCGGTACGGGGCACCGTGCCGGGAAGAGGACAGCGTTGTTGCTGAGCACGGTGGTGCTCAGCGGGCTGCTGGCCACCACCCTCTCGTACGCCGCCACATCCTCCGCCCTCGCGCCCAAGACCGCTGTGGCCCAGGTGAAGGCGAGTCCCGCCAAGGGTCGGGTGCGTGTCCGACCACGGTGGGATTCTCCGCGGTGGTGGCGGCCAAGGGCAAGGGCATCATCCGTTATAGGTGGGTACGCGGCGACGGCGGCAAGAGCGTCGTCAAGAGCTTCCGCGTCAACGGCTCGCGCAAGGTGGTCGTGCGGGACCGGCAGACCTTCGACCGCGACACCACCGGCTGGCAGGCCGTCGAGATCCTGGGCAAGAAGGGCCTGTCGGGCAAGGCACGCTTCAGCGTCGCCTGTGACGGTCCCGCACAGGTGTGGGACGTCTCCCACCCGCTGCCCGCCCAGCCCGGACGACCGATGGAGTCCGCGGCGGACGTGGACGTCAGCCCGGCCGCCCACAACGACGTTTGCCCGGCGACGGTACGGTTCACCGCGACCATCCAGGTCTCGCGCACCCCGGCCACCGTCGACTACCGGTGGATCGACAGCATCACCGGCGAGGGACGGCCGGAGTCGCTGTACTTCGCCGCCGGCGGGCCGCGCCTCCGCCAGGTCACGCTGCCGATGAGCGTGGGCAGCTCCGCCCGCGGGTGGAAGGCCGTCCACATCCTCACCCTCGGCGGACACGACTCCGGCCGCGCCGACTACGCGGTGACCTGCAAGAGCGGCCCGGCGCCCACCCCGACGTCCACTCCGAGTTCCACCCCGACGTCCACGCCCACGCAGCCTCCGGTGACGCCGGGACGGCAGATCGTGGAGCTCACCCCGGGCGACTACGCGGGCACCTGCGTGGAGCCTGTCGCGTACCGGGCCACCGGGCGGGTCACGCTCCCCGCCGGAGCCGCGCAGCAGGTCACGTACTGGTGGCTCGTGGACGGCGCCGCCTGGCAGAAGCAGGTGCTGGACTTCCCCGCCTCCGCCCAGGCCCGCTCCCAGGACGTCTCCGCCTCCTGGACCCTCGGTGCCGCAGGGGGCGGCCCGCACAAGGTCGGCCTCATGGTCGAGGGCGGCCCCTCCCAGCCTGACGAGCGCCCGTACACCTTCACCTGCGACGATGGGCCTAACAACGCCAATGTGACCTTCCGCTACGTGCTCGTGCCGCTCTACGCGGGCGACTGTGACCGTTCCTTCAGCATGCGTGTGGATGGGCTGTTCACGACGGACCGGGAGACCGAGGTCAGGTACCGCCTGGTGGCCGACGGCCAGCCGGGGCCGGTCAGGAGCCGGGTGCTCAAGCCCGGCGTCGTCCAGACGATCGGCGATTTCTGGAACAAGTCCACGCAGAGCAGCGGAAACAGCACCGTACGACTTGAGGTGCTCAACCACAACAAGCCGACCAAGCAGGCCGCGTATCCGGTGAACTGCATCTGATCGACATCGTCCCGCCCGTAGCCCCCCTACGCGGATTACGGGCTTTCACGTTCTCCGGTGTCCTCGTCACCCGGCTTGGGCCTACCTCCGAATCCGGTTCCAATCTCCCCGGAAGCCGGTCCCACCACCCGCAGGCGAGGAGCGCCATGCCCCTGACACCGAGGCGGCGTCTGGGTCTGGACCCGGCGGAAGGGCCTGGTGCCGGTCCCGATGACGTCGCCGCCGAAAGAAGGACTCCGGAGAACACCGAAGGCGCCCCGGCCGGCGGGCCGGGGCACCTTGGTGAGACGATCTAGCGCTGGGCCTCGATCATCCAGTGGTGCTTCTCCAGATCCTGGGTGATCTCGATGAGGATGTCCTGGGTGACCAGGTCGGGCTTCTCGGTGGCCGCGATGCGCTCGCGCATCCGGCGGACGATGGACCCGAGGATGTCCGTCATCGCCGCCACGACCTTGCCGTCGTGGATGTAGCCGGTCTCCAGTTGCGGCACCTCGCTGGTCTTCGCGAGCGTGGAGGCCCGGCCGTCGGGGTTGCACCCGAGGGCCACGGCGCGCTCCGCGACGGTGTCCGCGTGCTTCCTCGCCGACGAGACGATCTTGTCGAGCTGCAGGTGCAGCGACCGGAAGTTGTGGCCGATCACGTTCCAGTGCGCCTGCTTGGTCAGGAGTGACAGGTCGAGCAGGTCGACGAGCGCGCCCTGGAGCACGTTGCCGACGACCTTCTTGTCTTCCGCGTTGAGTGGACTGGTGATCGCAGACATAGAGTTTCCCCCTGTTTCGAACCTAGTTTCCTCTTTGCTGCTAAATGTCCGTACCCACCTATCTGCCCCCTACGCAGGCCGAAATGTTGACACTGTCATGATTACAGTGTCACTATCGAGGCATGGAATGGACCATCGGTGAACTGGCTGAGCGGGCATCCGCGGCGCTGACCCCCACCGCCCAGCTCAACGGGCGGGTGAGGGACATGCCCAACGAACGCCTCATCCGCTGGTATTCGACGATCGGCCTCCTCGACCCCCCGGCGGCCCGCCGAGGTCGCGTCGCCATGTACGGCAGGCGCCACCTGCTCCAGATCGTCGCCGTGAAGCGACGCCAGTCCGACGGCCGCACCATCGCCGAGATCCAGGCCGAGCTGGCCGGAGCCACCGACCAGACCCTGGAGTCGATCGCCCGCCTCCCCGACCACCCACCGCAACCCGCACCCCCTCCGGCAAGCACAGGCTCCCCCCAGCCGGCACGCCCGCGCTTCTGGGCCGGACCGCCCTCCCCCGCAGAGCCACCGACGCCACCGAAGTCACCGGAGCCGGTGAAACCGGTGAAACCGGAGGTGCCCGCACCACCGCCCCGACCGGCCGCCGCACACACCGCACAGCCGCCACCGCCCACCGCTGCCGTCGCTGCCGAGCCCCGGCCCGCGCCGTCCTCGCCACCCGCCCCGAAGGCCGTGGCCGTCCACGGCGTAAAGCTGGCGAACGGCGTGACGCTCCTGCTCGACACGGGTGCGAACGCCCCCACCCCCGACGACCTCGCCGAGATCGCCGCCGCCTCGGAAGGGCTCCTGTCACTCCTCCGCGAACGCGGCCTCACACCTCCGGAAGGAACTCACTCATGATTACCTCGATCACAACGCTGCCGCCGGAGGAGTGCCACCCCGTCCCCGACACCGGGCTGGGGGCGCTCGCCACCGAGCTCGGCAACCTGCCGCTGGAGAGCGTGGACGTGACCGCCGCCGTGTCCGGCCTGAGTGCCGGGGTCGAGGTGGTCCAGGGTTTCCGCAACCCGCACGACGTGGCGCTTGAGGCGACGTACGTCTTCCCGCTGCCCGACCGGGCCGCCGTGACCGCCTTCAGGATGGAGGCCGACGGCCGGGTCATCGAAGGCGTGCTCAAGGAGCGCGGCCAGGCCAGGGCCGACTACGACCAGGCGATCTCCCAGGGCAAGAGAGCCGCGATCGCCGAGGAGGACCGGCCGGACGTCTTCACCATGAGGGTCGGCAACATCGTGCCGGGCGAGCGGGTCACCGTGCACCTCACGCTGAACCAGCCGCTCCCGTACGAGGACGGCGCGGCCACCTTCCGCTTCCCGCTGGTCGTCGCCCCCCGCTACATCCCCGGCACCCCGCTGGACGACGAGCGGGCGGGCGACGGGTGGGCACCGGACACCGACGCGGTCCCCGACGCCTCCCGGATCACCCCGCCGGTGCTGCTGCCCGGCTTCCCCAACCCGGTCCGCCTCTCGCTCGCCGTCTCCGTCGACCCCGCAGGACTGGAACTGCGCGAGGTCCGCTCCAGCCTGCACGTGGTCCTTCAGGAGGGCGGTGTGATCCGCCTCCAGCCGGGTGAGCGGCTGGATCGCGACTTCATCCTGCGCCTGGCCACCGGCGCCTCCACCTCCCTCGCGCTCGCCCCCGAGGAGAACGACGAGGAGAACGGCCCGGAGAACGATGAAGGCACGTTCACGCTGACCGTCGTCCCGGAACCGGCGCCCGCAGAGGCCAAGCCCAAGGACGTGGTGCTCGTCCTCGACCGCTCGGGCAGCATGACCGGCTGGAAGATGGTGGCGGCCCGGCGCGCGGCCGCGCGCATCGTCGACACGCTCACCTCGGGTGACCGGTTCGCGGTGCTCTCCTTCGACAGCGTCGTGGAATACCCGGAGGGTCTCGGCGAAGGGCTGTCCGAGGCGTCCGACCGCAACCGCTACCGCGCCGTGGAGCACCTGGCCAGGCTGGAGGCGCGCGGCGGCACCGAGATGCTGTCCCCGCTGGAGCGGGCCGCCGAGTTGCTCGCCGACTCCGCCAGGGACCGGGTGCTGGTGCTCGTCACCGACGGGCAGGTCGGCAACGAGGACCAGATCCTGGCGCGGACCGGTGCCGCGCTGGCCGGGGTGCGGGTGCACACGGTCGGCATCGACAGGGCGGTCAACGCCGGTTTCCTGGGCAGGCTGGCCGGGGTGGGAGGGGGTAGGTGCGAGCTGGTCGAGTCCGAGGACCGGCTGGACGAGGCGATGGAGCACATCCACCGCCGGATCGGCGCCCCCCTGGTCACCGACCTGTCCCTCAAGGCCGACGGGCTCGACCTGATCACCGAGACGGTCAGCCACATCGGCTCGATCTATTCGGGCGTCCCGCTCACCGTGCTCGGCCGCTACCGTGGCCCCGCGGAAGGGGCGATCACCGTACGGGGCGTGGGCGCCGACGGCTCGCCGTGGGAGCGGAGGGTCACCGCCTCCGTGGTGGACAATCCGGCCGTACGGGCGATCTGGGCGCGGGCGCGGCTGCGTGCCCTGGAGGACCGTTACGCGGCCGGTGACCGGTCGCTGGAGGCCGAGATCGTCGAGACCTCGCTCAGGTACGGGGTGCTCTGCAGGTTCACCGCCTTCGTCGCGGTCGACACGCAGGTGGTCGCCGAGGGCGGTCCCGGACACCGGGTGATCCAGCCGGTGGAGCCGCCCAGCGGCTGGGAGAACCCGATCGCCGCCGCTCCGATGATGATGACCTCGATGGCCTTCGAGAACGCGGCGGCCCCGCCGCCCCCCGCGCCCACGGGACCGCCCGGGATGGCCCGCCCCGGCTCCATGCCGAGGTTCGCGGCGAGCCCCGCCGTCGGCGGCATGCCGCACGAGGCGGCGGCCGGAGGCTTCGACGACCGCGCCAGGATGCTGCGCCCCGCGCCGGCGGGGGCTCCCCCGAAGCGCGGCAAGTCCCAGGCCGGCCCTCAGGACCCGCCGAAGGAGCAGCTCGCCGAGGAGCTGAAGCGGCTGCGCGCCGCGGCCTCCCTGCCCGCCGCCGAGCGACTGCTCCTGCTGGAGGACCTGGGCAGCCGCCTCGCGGCCCTCGTCGTCTACCTCGGCGGCCACGCCGAACTCGCCGCCCTGGCGAGCGAGCTGCAGGCCGGTGGGGACGTGGACGTCCTGTGGCGCAGGGCCGTGGAGGTCCTGGAGTCCCTGACGGGTTCCACCGGGCGACGTCCGTTCTGGAAGCGGTGACCTCCCCGGTCCCGCCGCCCCGAGGAGCGGAGCCCGAACCCACGGGAGGCCGTGGCGACGAGCTGAGGGGCGGCGGGGCCGATAAGGGACAGAGTGGGCCGGGGGCGGGAAGATCGGGGTTCCAACCTCGGCCGTGCCACATAAAGTAGCGGGATGGTGATTCTGGACGGCGGCCTGGCCACCCATTTGGAGGAGCTGGGCGCGGACCTGCGAGACGACCTCTGGTCGGCGAAACTCCTGCTGGAGAACCCCTCCGTGATCCGGCAGGCGCATCTCGACTACTTCACCGCCGGCGCCGAGGTGGCGATAACGGCGAGTTATCAGGCGAGCATCCCCGCGTTCGTGAAGCGAGGGCTGAGCGCCACCGAGGCCGAGGACCTCATCCTGCTCTCCGTGCACCTGGCCGCCCAGGCCAGGGACGCCCACGGTTCGGGCACCGTGGCCGCGAGCGTCGGCCCGTACGGCGCCTATCTGGCGAACGGCGCCGAGTACACCGGCGCCTACGACCTCGACGAGGACGGCCTCACCGACTGGCACCGCGACCGCTGGCACATCCTGGCCGACAGCGAGGCCGACCTGATGGCCTGCGAGACCATCCCGTCCTACAGCGAGGCGAGGGCGCTGAGGCGGCTGCTCGCCGAGACGCCGGGGATGCGGGCGTGGGTGAGCTTCTCCTGCCGCGACGGCGAGCACATCAACGACGGCACCCCGCTCAAGATGGCGGCAGGCCTGTTCGCCGGCAACCCCCAGGTGATCGCGATCGGCGTCAACTGCACGGCGCCGCGCCACGTGCTCAGCCTGATCTCGCAGATCAAGGGCAAGCCCACCATGGTCTACCCCAACTCGGGCGAGGTCTGGGACTCCGCGAACCGGCGCTGGCTCGGGCTGGCCGACCCGGTGGAGTTCGGGGAGGCCGCGGCCGGGTGGACCGCCGCCGGCTCGGCCTTCGTCGGCGGCTGCTGCCGCACCACCCCGGAGCACATCCGCCAGATCCGCGCCCACCTCACGGGGACGGACACCCCGTGAGGTCCTGACCGGCCACCGCTCCTCCCACGCCCGCGAACGCCGGATCTCCTGCCTGAAGGGGGTCCGGCCTGTCGGCGAGAGCGGGAACAGGGCGGACGATCCTCTCCGCTCGCTCCTCCCCCGGACGCCGGGAAGGCCATCACGCAAGATCCGAGCGCTTCTTGAAAACGTTTCAACGACGGCGAAAAAGTCGTGTGACACCCACGGGCACCGTCAACACCGCCACGTCGAGCCGAGGGACGAAACCAGTCAAGTAGGACGAAAGTACCTGAACTCACTAGCAAACCGAAGGTTGTTACGTTTTAATCAGTGCACATGAGCTCGGTGAGCATAAAGGAAGTCGCGACGCGCGCCGGGGTCTCCCCAGGAACGGTATCCAACGTGCTCAACTGGCCGGACAAGGTCGCGGAGTCCACCCGCGCCCGGGTCGAGGAGGCCATCCGCGACCTGGGGTTCGTCCGGCACGGCTCCGCCTCCAGCCTGCGGGCCGGGCACAGCCGCACCCTCGGCCTGTCGGTCATCGACATCGCCAACCCCTTCTTCACCGACGTGGCGGCGGGGGTCGAGGACGTGGCCAGCGAGCGCGGGTACGCGGTGATCCTGGGCAACTCCTCGGGCGAGTCCCTCAAGGAGGAGCGCAACCTCCTGGTCTTCGCCGAACAGCGGGTCCGCGGGGTGCTCATCACGCCCGCCGGTGCGAACCTGACCAAAATCGACCAGCTCAAGAAGCGTGGCATCAGCGTGGTCCTGGTGAGCCACCCCGCCGAACACGCCGACCAGTGCTCGGTCGCGGTCAACGACATCGCCGGCGGCTCACTCGCGGTCTCCCACCTGCTCTCCACCGGGGCCGAGCGGATCGCCTACGTCAGCGGCCCGCACACCATCCGCCAAGGCGCCGACCGCCTGATCGGCGCGGAGCGGGCGCTGACCGCCGCCGGCCGCGACCCTGCGGAGGCACTGCAGGAGATCGCGATGAGCGCGATGAACGCCAGGTCGGGGCAGCAGGCGGCGGAGAAGCTGATCGCCGAGGGGCGGCTGCCCGACGCCGTGTTCTGCGCGAACGACCTGCTCGCCCTGGGCATGTTGCGCGGGCTGCTCCAGGCGGGCGTACGGGTCCCCCAGGACGTCTCTCTCATCGGTTACGACGACATCGACTTCGCCTCGGCGTCGACGCTCTCGCTCAGCTCCATCCGGCAGCCGACCCACCGGCTGGGACGGGTCGCCACCGAGCTGCTGCTGGACGAGTGCGACAACCCCGACTCGCACGCCCATCAGCAGATCATGTTCCAACCCGAGCTGGTGATCCGCGAGTCGACCCGCTGACCCGCCTCACCGGTGATCTCGTCTCACTCTCCGAGCCGTCTCACCGCCTCCCCCTGCCTCACCCCTTTGATCCCACTTCACCGGTCACCCAGCCCTCGGATGACTTCACCGGTCACCCCGCCCTTTGATCCCGCTTCACCGGTGACGCCGCCCCGGTCAGGAGCGCTTGCGCGCCTCCTTCGCGGCCTGCCTGGCGGCCTCCTTCGCCTCCTTGGCGGCGCGGGCGGCCTCGACCTTGGCACTCGCGGCGTATTTGTCGACGTACTCCTGACCGGAGAGCTCCATCAGCGCGTACATGATCTCGTCGGTGACGGCGCGCAGGACGAGGCGGTCCTCCTCCATCCCGTAGTAGCGGCTGAAGTCGAGCGGCTTGCCGAACTTCACCCCCGGGCGGATGCCCAGCTTGGGCAGGACGCTGCCCGGGGGCATCATCTCGAAGGTGTTGACCATCGCCCACGGGACGACCGGCACGCGCGACTCCAGCGCGAGGCGGGCCACACCGGTCTTGCCCTTGTAGAGGCGGCCGTCATGGGAACGCGTACCCTCGGGATAGATGGCGAGCACGTTCCCCTCGCCGAGGATGCGCTTGCCGGTGCGCAACGCCGCCTCGCTGGCCTTGCCGCCGGAGCGGTCGATGGGGACGGTGCCGACACCGCTGAAGAAGGCCTTGCTCGCCCGCCCCTTGAGACCTCGGCCGGTGAAATAGTCGGACTTGCCGAGAGAGATCACCTTGCGCCGCAGGAACAGCGCCCCGAAGAAGTGATCGGCGAACGACAGGTGGTTTCCGGCGAGGATCACCGGCCCTTGCTTCGGCACGTTCCCCACACCCTCCACCCAGGGGCGGAAAATCAGATGAAGCAAGGGCGAGAGGATGGCCTTCACCACCCAGTAGAACACTCGATGCTCCTTCGATTGACAGGCGAGAATCTGGAGTTATCCTCCCACTTCAGATCCCGGCCACCTACCCCCCCGAACCACCCAAATCGACCTCTCGCAAAACATGTCCCAGTCGTGCGACGATCAGGCGAACCTTACTAGGAGCCGCGATGCCAGTCATGCCCGGTGCGGAGGCGTACCACCATGCGGGAGGACAGATCGGCGTCCTGCTCTGCCACGGATTCACCGGATCGCCGCAGTCGTTGCGTCCCTGGGGCGAATACCTGGCGGCGGCGGGTCTGACGGTGGCGCTGCCGAGGCTGCCCGGCCACGGCACCACCTGGCGGGAGATGGCCCGCACCGGTTGGGAGGACTGGTACGCCGAGCTGGACAAGGCCCTGGCGGACCTGCGCGGCAGCTGCGCCGAGGTCTTCGTGATGGGCCTTTCACTCGGCGGGTGCATGGCGCTGCGGCTCGCCGAGGTGCACGGCGACGGAATCAAGGGAGTGGTGGTCGTCAACCCGTCGATCGTCAACGACGTGCCGCTGCTCAGACTGGCTCCCCTGCTCAAGTTCGTGGTCGCGTCGGTGCCGGGCGTGGCCGGGGACATCAAGAAGGAGGGAGCGGCCGAGCTCGGCTACACGCGTACGCCGGTCAAGGCCGCGGCCACCCTCCTGCGGCTGTGGTCGCTGACCCGATCGGAGCTGGGTAAGATCACCCAGCCCGTCCTGGTTTTCCATAGTCCGCAGGATCATGTTGTGAAACCGATGAGTGTGCGTATTCTGCGGGAGAGGCTGACCAAGGGGAATCTGAATGTTGTGGAGCTCGCCGACAGCTACCATGTCGCGACGCTTGACAACGACGCTGAACGGATCTTCGCGGGGAGCCTGGAGTTCATCACCTCGAACGCGTCTGTACCCTTGCAGAGAGACTGATCGCGAGCGGGGGATACGCGGTCTTCGGGAGAAAGTGATCGACCGATGAGCAACGAGCCCAACTAGGTGACACCTCAAAGCGATGAGGACGAGGTCTGGCGTCAGATCGTCGCGTCCTTCAACGACACCGCCGAGCGCGACTCGGCAGATCAGCCGTGGCCGGACAGCGAGAACCTTCCGGCCGAGCCTCCGCGACGGGTGATCAAACAATCGGACGAGGAAGACCTCCTGCGTGAGGACGATCCCGCCGACGAGGCCGAAACCGACACGGAGCAGTCCGGCGGCGAGGACGAAGGGCACTACGTGCCTCCGCCCCCACCTCCGCTGCCCAAGACCGACGCCACCACCAAGATCGCATGGCTCGCGCTGTTCGGCGGCCCCGCCTACCTGCTGCTGAGCGCCGCGCTCGGCTGGAACCTGCAGGGATGGATGCTCTTCACCGCGGTCGCGGCGTTCATCGGCGGCTTCGTGGCGCTGGTGGTCCGCATGGGTGACGGCCCGCCCAACGACTCCGGCTGGGACGACGGCGCGGTCATCTGAGCGGTCCGCTGCTCGGTGCGCCCCGGGTTCGCTACTGCTTGGTGCGTCCCGAGCCGGCACGCGCCGAGTTGCCGAAGCGCTCGATCACGTCGGTGTACTTGCCGGAGGCGTCGACCACGTGGCCGACGGTCCACACGGTGTCGGTGCCCGGCAGGTAGGCCACCGACTGGAGCCGCACCGTCCGGGGAGCGGCGGTCTCAGGACCGCGCAACGTCTTGACCTTGCGCCCGTCGTACCGGAGCAGGAAGGCCTCCCCCGGCCGATCCAGATCGACCCCGGAGATCCAGTAACGGCCCTTGCGGTCGCCCGTCACCCCGTACAGCCGAACGTCTCCCTCGGGGAGGGAGACCCGAGACCACTTCTTGCCGTTCCAGGACAGGGCGAGCGGGACGATCCCACCGTTCTCCCGGTAGACGCCGCCGACGGCGAGGGCCCGCTTGGGGCCGTCGAGGTGGACGTCACGCAGGTAGCCGCCCGGGATCCGGGGGGTCTTGTAGGTCTTCCAGCGCCCGCCGGACTGCTTCATGATCAACGGCTTGCCGCCGGTGTCGCCCACCGCCCACCCGTCGCTCTTGCCCGACAGCGCCACCCCGTACAGCGCGCCTTTGTCGGGAAGCTGGGTGAGCTTCCACTTCGAGCCGGTGCCGGTCACGACCATGGGCACCTTGTCGCGCCGCCCGACGGCGACCACCCGGCCGGGAACGGTCGCCACCCCGCCCAGCCAGTCGCCGGCGTGCAGCTTGTCGACGATGACCCTGTCGAAGGACGCCCCGTCTCCCCTCGCCAGGTAGGGAAGGCCGTCGTGCCCCTCACCGACGGCCCACAGCTCGGTCGCCGAGGCCGCCGCGACGGAGCGCAGCGGCCCGGCGCCGGTCGGGTCGTTGCGGATGCCGACCTCGCTCCACGAGGTGCCGTCCCAGTGGGTGATCGCGCCCCGGCTCTGCCAGACGTCCCAGACGCTCTGCTGGCCGACCGCCCACACGCTCGTGGCCGAGACCCCCACCACGTCGGACAGCGACCCGTCACTGCTCAGGCCCGCGCTCACCGGAGCCTGCCACGCCTCGATCGCGGGCGGGCTGACAGGGTCGGCATGGGCTGGGAACGCTTGCGAGGACAGCAGGAGCAGGCCTCCCGCGCAGAGAACCAGCGCACGCCGCGGAAGGCGACGGGTCATGTTTCAAATGGTACGGGGCTCATCCACTCCCCGTGTGCCGGTCTCCTCACTTGACGGGCGCTATCTGGAAAGACGTCCTTTCCTTGTCACGGAAATTTTCCCTGTCACGGAACCGCTCGTCATCCGGGCTCCCTCGCGAGACCTGGGTCGGGCTCCCCAGGGAGGCCCATATCGGGCTTGCCCTGCGTGCTGCCCGGCCCGCCCGTATCGGGTGATCTCACCGGGCCCGTACCGGAATCGGGACCCGTGGCCGGATCCGGTTGGCCGGTCTCGGGGCGCGGGTGGTCAAGCTCGGCGATCACCGGCAGGTGGTCGGTGGCGGCCACCAGGTCGGCGGGGTCCGCGTCGGCCCCGCCGCAGGACACCACGGAGAGACCCTCCACCGCGAAGATCGCGTCGATCCGCTTGTGCGGGCCCCTCGCGGGAAAGGTGAAGCCGTCGCCGCGCGGCGAGACCGGGTAGCAGTCGGTGAGCCGCTCGGTGAGGTGCCGCCAGCTCGGCTGACCGGACTGCTCGTTGATGTCTCCCGCCAGCACCGGCAGCGCGTCGAACCGGTCGGCCACCGCCCTCAGCAACCTCACCGCCTCGTCCGCGTGGCGACGCCGGGCGGTCTCGTCGAGATCCAGATGGACGGAGCCGACGGCGACCCGACGCCCCCCCGACTCCACCACGGCGATCGCGATGGCGCGCCGTTCCAGGGGAAAGAAGGACTCCAGCAGACGGCCCTCCCCGTACAGCAGCCGCACCCCGGGGCCGGTCAACACCGCGACCCCGCCCCTGCGGCGGCCCGCGGCCACGGCGAGCCCGCCGAAGGAGGCGAGCCGTCTTCTCCTGCGGCGCCAGCACAGGAACCGGGGCGCCTCCTGCACGCAGAGCACGTCGGCACGGAGCGCGGCGACCACCCGCCCCAGCGCCGGGACGTCGTCCTTCATGGAGCGCACGTTGTAGCTGGCGATCCTGAGCACACGGCCACCTCGATTCGCGACACGTGCCGCGAGGATAACCGCGCGCCGTCGGACGTACCAGCCCGTCCCGATCGGCATACGGGCGGGCTGGTACGTACGGAGTACAGCTGGCGAGGAAGCCGTCAGCGCCTGCGGGCGAGATCCGCGGCGCCCACCAGGCCCGCCGAGGGGCCGAGTTCGGCGCAGCGGACCTCGGCCAGCGGGCGGTGCCCCCGTCCGCTCAGGTGGGTGTTGAAGAACTCGCGGGTCTCGTCGATCCACAGGTCCGCGGCGCGCGAGACGCCGCCGCCGAGGACGAAGCAGCCCGGGTCGAGAACGGCGGCGAGGTCGGCCAGGCCCTGGCCGATCCAGCGGGCCATCGAGGAGAACGCGGCGAGCGCGGCCGGGTCGCCCTGCCTGGCCGCCTCGGTGACCTCCTGGCCCTCGATCTGGTCGGGCGTTCCTCCGGCGATCTCCAGGAGCCTGACGGCCCGGTCCGGCTCGGCCTCGGCGATCAGCTTGGCCTCCATCACGAGGGCGCTGCCGCTCGCGTACCGCTCCCAGCAGCCGAGGTTGCCGCACCCGCACAGGCGCCCGTCGGGGACCACCTGCATGTGGCCGAGTTCGGCGCCCATGCCCCAGCGCCCCCGGTACAGGGAGCCGTCGAAGACGATGCCTCCGCCGATGCCGGTGCCGACGGTCACGCACACCAGGTGGGTCTCGCCGCGCCCCGCGCCGAACCTCGCCTCGCCCCACGCCATCGCGTTGGCGTCGTTCTCCACCACGACGGGAAGGCCGACCATGTCGGAGACCTTCTTCTGCAGCGCCTCCTCGCGCCAGGCGAGGTTGGGGGCGAAGCGGACAATGGACCTGGTCTCGTCGACGAACCCGGCCGCACCGAGGCCGACGGCCTCGATCTCCCGGTCCTTGGAGAGCTCCAGGATCACGTCACCGATCGTGTGGGCGACCTGCTCCGGATTCTCCGCCGGGGTGGGCCGCAGAGCATGCTCGATAATCAGGCCGTCCTCGTCGACGACTCCCGCCGCGACCTTCGTACCGCCGATGTCCACACCGATGGTCAGCGCCATTGTCCATTCATCCTCTCCCCCTGGGCTCACCCCAGGTCGATGTGCTCCACGGGGGTGTCTCCTCGCTCGCGCTCGCGCTCCCGCTGTGCGGGCGCGGGCTTGCCGAGTCCGTCGACGGCCGACTTGAAGGCGGCGAACAGCTCGGTGCCCGCCTGCATGAGGTGGTCGGTGACGGCGCCGCCGCCCGACTCACGCTGCGCGGCCATCGCGCGGCAGACGGGGCAGGCCCGGCAGATGTACTCCTCATGCTCCGAGACCGCCTCCTCCCACACGTCCCGCTCTCTTCTTCCGCGCCCGCCACCGGAAAGCGCGCTGCCGACCCCGGTCATCGTGCCCTTGATCAGATTCTTGCGCAGTTCCCTGGTGGCTTTCTGCTGCAGGGTGTCGAAGAGCTTGAACGCCTCCTCGGCGGCGGTGCCCAGCGGGTCCTTGCCCTCCTGGGACCGCTCCTCCCGTGCCCGCCGCTCGTCACGTGCCCGCTCGTCGCGCGCCCGTTCCTCACGTGCCCGCTCCTCACGTGCTCGCTCTTCGGCGGCGGTGTCCTTCTCGCGGCCCGCGGGCTCGGCGCGGTCGCCTGGCCTGGCCCAAGGGGTCCATCCGGCCGCCCGCTCCTCACGCCTGGCCCGATCGGCGCGCTCGAACCACTCGGCGCGCGCGTCGCGCTCGGGCTCCCCCGCGTTCTCCTGCCGCTCGACGGCCTCCACCGGCTCAACCCGCACAACGGGCTCGACGGGCTCGACGGGCTCGACGGGCTCGACGGGCTCGGACGTCCCCGCGGGGCCTCCCTGCGGGGATCGCTCGGCCGGCTCCGCGCGCCGGCCCTTCTGCGCCGTCGTCCTCCCGGTGCGCCGGCCCTTCTGAGCCTTGCCGGCACCTTCGGCCGCCTCGGCGGTTTCGGTACCCCCGGCACCCCCGGTGCCCCCGGTCTCTCCGACCTCGGGCGGCGGCTTCGCGGCGGCGGTCTTCCGCGGTTTCCTCGGCGCACGCGGCTTCGGGGTCTTCTCAGCGTCATTCGTGTTATCGGTCATCAGGCCCTCCCGATTCGAACCGTACCCGGAGAAACCCATCTCGGAGCGCGGCGTCCCGCACCGGCCTGCGGGCCAGTGCGACGGGCAGGGCCAGGACACGGCGGTAGGAACCGGCGTTGACGATCAGCTCGTCACCCTTGCGCGCCAGATCCACCTCGTCCTTGTCCGCGAGTGGCAGGGCGAGGAACAGCTCGCCGTCGGCGGTGATCCGCAGTGGCGGGTCGACGGAGGGCGGGGCGAAGGGGTCGCTCTCGCCGTACATGGCCTCGGCGACGGTGATGAGGGCGTCGAGGCCGACGGGCTCGGCCTCCAGGTACGGCACGATGTGCACGGGCAGCGGCGCGAAGGACTCCTCGACCTCGGCCAGGTGGCGGGCCTGGGCTCGCACCCATCTCTCCCGCCACGGGTCGGCGCCCTCGGAGGGGAAGACACGGTTCGCGACCACCGCGTCCACCCGGTAGCCGTACAGGCTGAGGGAGGTCAGCGTGCGCCGGGCCTCGGCGAGCACGACGGCCTCGGGGGTGAGCACCAGCCGGACGCTCGCGTCGGGTCCGGTGAGCAGCTCGCGAACTTCCAGCAGGCCCCGGTGGAGCCGCTCACCCGCGCCGATCACGTGGTCTTCCGGCATGCTGACCTGCGCCAGGCGGCGGACCAGCGGGGAGAGAGCGCTCAGCAGCCGCCTGCCGACGGGCAGCAGCCGGTTCACGTGCCAGTCGAGGGCCTCGGGCAGAGCGAGCAGCCGAAGTGTCTCGGCGGTCGGGGCGCAGTCGATGACGATGACGTCCCACAGGCCGGTGCGCGCCTGCTCACGCAGTTCGAGGAGCGCGATGATCTCCTCGGCGCCGGGCAGCACCGTGATCTCCTCGGCGGTCACCTCGTCGAGGCCGAGCTCGGCGAAGACGCCCCGGGCGTAGTCGCGCAGCTCGCCCCACTGGCGTTCCAGCACCTTCTGGGTGTCGACCTGGTAGAGGGAGAGACCGGGCGCGATCTCCGTGGGCTCCCCGCCCGCACGCACGCCGAGGGCGTCGGCGAGCGAGTGGGCGGTGTCGGTGGAGACCACCAGGGTCTTGAGCCCGGACCGGGCGGCGAGTGTGGCCGTCGCGGCGGCGGCGGTCGTCTTGCCGACGCCGCCCTTGCCGGTGAAGAGCAGGACTCTGCTCACGCCACCTCCCGGCGGAAAGACGTGGAGCCGCGCCCCGCGCCCGCGCCGTGCCGCGTCTCCCCCACCCTCATGGGGTCTCGACGCGCTTCTTCAGCCCCTTCAGGGCGGTGTCGATGATGACCTTCTCCGCCTTCCGCTTGATCATGCCGATCATCGGGACCTTGAGATCCACGGCGAGCTCGTACGTCACCTCGGTGCCGTTGCCCGCGTCGGCAAGACGATAGCTCCCGGTGAGCCCGGAGACCATCTTTCCCGCCTCGGCGATGCTCCAGTCGACGGACTCCTCGCCGTGCCAGGTGTAACGGAGGGTGTACTCGTCGCTGATCACACCCGCGTCGAGGACGAACCGGACCGTGGCGGGCCGACCGTCCTCCCCCGTGGACAGGACGCGCGCGGCCTTCACCTGACCGGCCCACTCCGGGTACGAGGGGAAGTCGGCGATGACCGTCATGACGGTCGACCGGTCCGCGCCGATCTTGATGCTGGAGGTGGTGCGATCAGCCATGGGGCAACCGTACTGCCTCACGATCGCCGATGTACGCCCGGCGGGGCCGGGCGTGGCCAGGCGGGGACACCGCGATGACGGTGGCCGGTGACGGCAACCCGACGACGGGAGGCCGACGGGGAGCCGTGCCCCGAGGCGCTCATCCGGCGCCGGATCGACTACAGCTCCAGCACGTAGGGGACGCCTTTGTTTCTGAAGTGCCCCACGTTGAGGCATTCGGTCCTGCCGATCCGGGTGCGGGTGGCCAGGGGCTGGTGGACGTGGCCGAACAGGGCGTAGCGCGGCTGGGTCCTTCTGATCAGCTCCAGGGTGGCCTCGCTGCCCCGCTCGAAGCGCCGGGCGACCACGTCGTAGAGCAGTTCGGGGACCGCGGGAGGGATGTGGCAGCAGAGCACGTCGACCTCGCCGACGGCCTCGACCTTGCGGGCGAACTCCTCGTCGTCGATCTCGTACGGGGTCCGGTACTGGGTGCGCAGTCCGCCCCCCACGAAGCCGAACCGCAGACCTCCGATCTCCGCGGTCTCGCCGTCGAGCACCCGGTGCCCCTCCCTGACGTACTCCGGCCAGTAGACCGGCAGGTCCACGTTGCCGTAGGTGATGTACGCGGGGGTCGGCATCGCGGCGAAGATCTCGCCGTACTGCCGCCGGACGGAGCGCTCGATGTGGTCGCGCGGGTCGCCCTCCAGCGAGGCCCACAGCGCGGAGGACATGGCCCGCGCCTCGTCGAACCGCTTGGCCGTGCGCAGCGCGATGAACTCCCCCGCCCGCTCGGCCCCGAAGAGCTCGGCGAAGATGCCCTGGGAGTGGTCCTCGTAGTCGACGAACAGGATGAGGTCGCCCAGGCAGATGAGCGCGTCGGCGCCGTCTCCCGCGCGGGCCAGCGCGTCGGCTCTTCCGTGTACGTCACTGACGACGTGAACCCGCATGTCAGGCATCCTCACCACCAACGAGTAGGGCCATATGGGATGAACCTCGCAGGGCGCGAGCCCAGCGTGAAGGCGTACGGCGCGGCCGACGGTTCGCTGTGACGGTACTTGCTACGGTGAAATCAGTCTTCATAACGCCTGGGTGACGAATTTACCCATACGTAACTTATCGCGATAGCTTCCAGACAGCCCATCGATCGTGCGTCTCCAGGAGTGACCCGTGCGCGAGTACAGCGTCCCCGTGCTGGTGGATGTCCCCGCCTCCGCCAACCTCACCGACACCGTGTTCCGGCGCGCGGAGGAGGAGCCCAACGTCGTCGCCCTGCGGCGCAAGGTGGGCGACGACTGGACCGCCGTCACCGCCCGCGAGTTCCGCGACCAGGTCGCCGCGGTGGCCAAGGGCCTGATCGCGGCCGGGGTGGAGCCGGGTGACCGGGTGGCCCTGATGTCGCGCACCCGCTACGAGTGGACCGTGATCGACTACGCGATCTGGGCCGCGGGGGCGGTCGGCGTGCCGATCTACGAGTCCTCCTCCGCCGACCAGGTCGCCTGGATCATCTCCGACAGCGGCGCGAAGGCCGTGTTCGCCGAGCTGGATTCGCACGAGGAGACCATCCGCGAGGACGCGTCCGGCCTGCCCGGCCTCAAGAACATCTGGCGTATCGAGGGCGGCGCCCTGGAGGAGCTCACCGCGCTCGGTGCCGAGATCTCCGAGGAGACGCTCACCGAGCGCAGGTCAGGTCGCGGCATCGCCGACCTGGCGACCATCGTCTACACCTCGGGCACCACCGGCAGGCCCAAGGGCTGCAGCCTCACCCACGACAACCTGCTGTTCACCGCGAGGAACGTCGCGAACGGCCCACTGGAGCGCCTGTTCGTCGTGGAGGAGAGGGCGGCGCTGCTCTTCCTGCCGCTCGCGCACGTCTTCGCCCGCATCATCGAGGTCGTGCTGATCGAGACGGGCACGATCCTCGCGCACACCCCCAACATGAAGAACGTCGCCCCCGACCTGCAGTCCTTCAAGCCCACGTTCCTGCTGGGCGTGCCCCGCGTGTTCGAGAAGGTCTACAACGGCGCCGAGCAGAAGGCGACCGCCGAGGGCAAGGGGAAGATCTTCCACGCCGCGGCCGACACCGCCGTCGCCTGGAGCAGGGCCGAGTCGGCGGGTGGCGCGGGGCTGGGCCTTCGGCTCAAGCACACCATGTTCGACAAGCTCGTCTACGGCAAGATCCGCGCCGCGACCGGAGGCAGGCTCACGACGGCGGTGTCCGGCGGTTCCGCCCTCGGCGAGCGGCTCGGCCACTTCTTCCGAGGCGTGGGCATCGAGACCCTGGAGGGCTGGGGCCTCACCGAGACCTCCGCGCCGTCCTCGGTCAACATGCCGGGAGCCAACAAGATCGGCACCGTCGGCAAGCCGTTCCCCGGCGTCACCATCGGCATCGGTGACGACGGCGAGGTGCTCGTCAAGGGCCGCCACGTCTTCAAGGGCTACTGGAACAACGAGGAGGCCACCGCGCAGGCGATCGACGCGGACGGCTGGTTCCACACCGGCGACATCGGCGAGCTCGACAAGGACGGCTATCTCCGCATCACCGGCAGGAAGAAGGAGATCATCGTCACCGCCGCGGGCAAGAACGTCGCCCCGGCCCCGATGGAGGACCACATCCGCGCCCACCCGCTGATCAGCCAGGCGATGGTGGTCGGCGACGACAGGCCGTTCGTCGCGGCGCTCATCACCCTCGACGTCGAGGCCCTGGAGCAGTGGAAGACCGCCAACGACAAGACCGGCGCGGACCTCGCCACCCTCAGCTCCGATCCGGCGATCGTCGCCGAGGTGCAGAAGGCGGTGGACGGCGCCAACAGGTCCGTCTCCAAGGCCGAGCAGATCAAGAAGTTCGTCATCCTCGACCTCGACATCAACGAGGAGAGCGGGCACCTCACCCCGACCCTGAAGATCAAGCGCAATGTCGTGATGCGCGACTTCGCCAAGCAGGTCGAATCCCTCTACGGCTGAGATCTCCGCAGCCCCGCTCACAGCCGGGTGCCCGCTGAGACCTCTCACGAGAGATCTCAGCGGATCTCTCTACCGCCAGAGGGCTTGGCGGGTCCTTGTCCGGCTGTTACCGGCTGTCAAAGGCAGGTCCCCGCGGAGCCCTCTGCCGTCAGGGGGTCTCCGCCGGTTCCAGGAGGCGCGCGAAGCGGGAGGCCGCGAGGTCCCAGGTCCACTCGCGCGCCACCCATTCGCGCCCGCGTTCCCCCATGGCACGCGCCCCGGCCCCGTCCTTGAGCAGGCCGATCAGGGCCGCCTCGACCTCCTGCGGGCGGGTGCCGTCGACGACCAGGCCCGTCTCCCCGCGCAGTACGGCGTCGGGGGCGCCGCCCGAGGAGCCGGCCACCACGGGCAGGCCGCTCGCGGAGGCCTCCAGGTAGACGATGCCGAGCCCCTCCACGTCGACGCCGCCCAGGCGGGTGCGGCACGGCATCGCGAACACGTCGCCCGCGGCGAGGTAGCCGGGCAACTCGGCCTCGGACACGGGGCCGGTCATCCTGACCGAGCCGCCCAACGGCCGGGCCAGCCGCTCCAGGTTCCTGCGGTACGGGCCCCCGCCGACGATGAGGAGCACCGCGCCGGGCACATCCCTGAGCACGCCGGGCCAGGCCCGCAGGAGCGTGTCCTGCCCCTTGCGCGGCACCAGCCTGGACAGGCAGACCACCACCGGCCGCTCTCCCAGGCCGAGTTCCGCACGCACCCGCCCTCCCCCGGCCCCCGGGTGGAACACCTCGGTGTCGACTCCGGGAGCGAGCCTTACCAGCTTGTCCTCGGCTATCACCCCGGCCAGCCGCCGCCGGGTGTACTCCCCCAGATAGGTGACCACGTCCGCGCTCGCCCCGATCCTGGCGAGCACCTGGCGGCCGATCGGGATCCCGGTCCAGCCCGCCTCGTGGCCGTGGGTGACCATGACGACGCGGCGGGCCCCGGCCTCGCGCATCCTGGGCGCGATCAGCCCGAGCGGCGCCGCCGCCCCGAAGACCACGGTGTCACACCCGAACTCGGCGACCAGCTCGGCGGCCCGGCGGGCGACGGCGGGCGTGGGCAGCATCAGCGAGGTGGGGTGCCGCACGACGGGATACGGCTGGCGCAGGTCGAAGGCCGCGCTGCCGGTCCACCGGGGCGCGTAGACGACGACCGAGCCGGGCGGGCGGCGGGCGATGAGACCGTACACGAACGACTGGATCCCTCCCGCGCGGGGCGGGAAGTCGTTCGTGACGACCAGTGTGCGGCTCACGGCTCGGGGAGGCCGTTCAGCCCAGCCCAGGAGCGTGCCATGGCGATGCGCTGCGGTGCCGTGGGATGCGATACATAAAGTACATACTCAACGAAATCAGGCGACAAATCCGAAATATTGGTTACTGCCAGCCGTTTCTGCATGGCCACGAACGTCGCAGGATCCCTCGTCAGGTCCAGCGCGTGCAGATCAGCACGGGCCTCGATATGCCTGCTCACCAGGTTCTGGGCCGGCCCCGACAGGACGGTGGCCAGGCTCAGCACCCCCATCACCAGTCCCACCGCCCTCGGGTCGCCGAGTGAGGTGACCCCCGCCCTGCGCCGCACGCCTCCCGCCGAGGTCACCACGTACAGCAGGCACGCCCCGAACGCCGCGCCCAGGCCGCCGACGAGCGTGCCCCACAGCACGTCGTCCGCCTTGGCGTGGCCCAGCTCGTGCGCGACCACCAGCTCGACCTCGTCGGCGGGCGCGCGCAACAGCGTGTCGTAGACCACGATCCTGCGGGTCGCGCCGAATCCGGAGACGTACGCGTTGAGCGCGGTGGTCCGCCGGGAGGCGTCGGCGACGAGCACGTTCTCGACCGGCACGCCGTCCCTGTCGGCCATCGCGAGCAGGTCGTCGCGGAGCGGCCCGGCCTCCAGCGGCCTGAAGTCGTTGAAGACCGGCTCGATGAGCACCGGGTAGGCGAAGGAGGCCGCGACGGTCAGGACGAACGCCCCGGCCGCCGCGGGAATCCACCAGCGCCGGTAGCGCCGCGCCAGGCCGATCACCGCCACCACCATGATCGCGGTCAGCCCGGCGCCGATGCCGGTGCTCTTGGCCCGGTCCGCCGCCCACGCGGGCCAGGTCTGGGTGGACAGCCCGAATTCGCGCAGGTAGCCCTCCGACCACATCCCCAGGGGCCAGCGCAGGATCGCCACGGCCACCGACAGCGCCAGCACGCCGAGCAACGTCCGCAGCCACCACGGCCCCGGCAGCCGGTCGACGAGCCGCGCGCCCAACGGGGTGGCGATCAGCACCCCCGCCACGACCAGCGTCAGGCCGAGCGACAGGTAGCCGGGAAGGCTGACCAGCGCGTCGAAGGTCTCGGCCCTGGCGATCTGCTCGGCGGTGAAGTCGCGGGCCGGATCGGGGGTGACGGCCGGAGCTCCCTCGGGCAGCACGCTCCAGGGCGTGGTGAACGCCACGACCGCCAGCGTGACCGCCCCCAGGCCGGCCGTCGCCCATCCCGCGGGCCGCACACCCGAGGGCGCGTCCTTCGTGCTCAGCGTCACGTGAGTTCCTTCCTGAGGTAGTCGCGCCAGGATCCGGTGAACTCGGCCGGCGGCAGGCCGAGCGCGCTCCCGACATCGCTACCGTAGAGCCTCACCAGCGCCTTCTCCCCGAAGCGCTCCACGACGAACCGGCAGGCGAGCCACGCCTCCTCGTACGCCTGCGCGAGCCTCGGCGCCCCGGGAGCGAAGTCGGCCGGTCCCGGCAGGCGCTCGGGCAGGACGCCCGCGCGCACCTCGGCGGCCAGTTCGGCGGCGGCCGTGCGCACCGCGATCCCTGCGTCGCGGTAACCCGCGTAGTCGGCGAAGCCCTCCGACAGCCACATCGGCACCCGGCCACCACGGGTCGCGCCGGTGGCCACGTGGGCGAGCTCGTGGGTGATCACCACGTCCCTGCCGGTCTCGGTGAGCCTGGCGTATCCCGAAGGTAGAACGATCACCCGGTCCGCGGTCGCCATCGCGGCCAGGCCGCGGGTGCTGTCGGCTCCGGCGAGCGCCGCGGCCTCGGCGTCGGTGGCGGGGAAGAGGATCACCGCGGGGACCGGCCCCCAGATCTCCGCGATCGTCGCGCGGGCGCGGTCGGCCCTCGCCGCCAGGTCCCGCAGGACGGCGTCGGGGACGCCGTGGCCGATCACGAGGGAGTGCTCGCCCCTGACGGTGACGGCGGCACCCGGCCACAGGTCGCGGAGGTCGCCCGGGTCCCGGGAAACGCGCCGGGCGTCGTACGAGCCGCGCGGGAGGAGCGGGGCGGCTCCGGCCAGGAGGGGGCCCGTCCCGGCGAACGGACCGGCGCTCATCAGCGCCAGCATCCCGGCGAGCACGGCGCGGCGCCCTTTCGGGACGGACATACGAGCCGATGGTACTTGACCGGCATCTCGGCCGGCATGGAGCGGCCCCGGCCCTCCTGGTGGAGGGCCGGGGCCGCTTTTCCGTGCTCGGGCGTGTGCTTTCGGCACGTGCTCTCGACGCGCGCCTCCGGCGTGTGCCCGGACGCGGGCTCGGGCTCCCGTACTCGGGCGCGGTGTTCGGGCACCGTGCT